>NZ_FSRA01000001.1:3124481-3491035 GCF_900129465.1 Chitinophaga niabensis
TCATGGTTGGTGAGTTTCACCAGTGTATCCGTGAGCAGGTAAAGGTCCGCAGTGGTGTAGCGTTTTACTTCAAAACCAAGATCTGCTGCGAGGGAATTGCGGCGGTAATGTCCTCCCCAGAATAAAAGGAAAATAAAATAGAGCCATAGTATGGACCCCAACCCTTTTAAAACCTTGTACAATAAGTGCTTCCACTGGCCACGGATAAGGCTCCACAGCGTTCTTAACAAAAAAATTATCCCAACTATTATCCAGACGATGTATATTACATCGCCTATACTAAAGGGCACGAAGCCAAGAACTTTTCTAAGAAGTGTACTAATGAAAACGTACCACCTATGGAAATAAAGCGCTGACAGCCACCCTTCTGCTGCGAGAACCCAGTTTAATACAAGGATAGCTACAATGCTTACGGCGATTGAAATTAATTGTCTTTTAACCAGGTCGTTCGTTTCCATTTTAACTTGAAGGAACATGATAGATGAAATTATTAAACGGGAATTAGCCAGCGCCCTGTCCCACAAATTATCTGTGAAAATACAGATAAATCAGGCAGAGAGGATACATGGCGGAGATATAAATGAAACATATCGTTTAATGACCAATGAGGGAGACTGGTTCCTGAAATTGAATGATGCTAAACGTTTTCCGGATATGTTCCTCCGCGAGTACGATGGCCTTGAAGAGCTTCGCCAGGCAAATGTGATTGCCGTTCCCAAACCTCTGGCGCATGGCGTAGCCGGTAACCGTGCTTTCCTGGTTACCCAGTTCCTTGAAAAGGGAACAGCGGCACCCGATTTCTGGGAGAACTTCGCAGCGGCCGTGGCCCGTATGCATCAAACTACCCAAAGTTATTTCGGATTAAGTGGTTCCAACTATATCGGTTCCATTAAACAATACAATACGCCTTATGTGAGCTGGCCGGTTTTCTATGCCTTCAACCGCCTGATGCCCCTGGCAAAAATGGCATATGACAAACACCGGATGGATAAGGCCATGCTCGATCAGCTGGAAGCTATCTGCAAACGGCTGCCTGAACTCTTCCCGGAAGAGCCCCCTGCCCTGTTGCATGGTGACCTGTGGAGTGGAAATTTCCTGGTAGGTACGGATGGAAAAGCCTGCATATTTGACCCCGCAGTTTACTTTGGTCATCGTGAGATGGAACTGGCCATGACGAGGTTGTTTGGCGGATTTGATACCCGCTTTTATTATACCTATCAGGCCATCCGCCCGCTTGCGCCGGGATGGCAGAAAAGGATCGGTCTATGCCAGTTATACCCTTTAATGGTACACCTGAACCTCTTCGGCGGAAATTATTATAATGACGTAAAAGAAGTACTGAACGGGATCTGATCTTATCTTTCCTGCATTTTCACAAACTCATACATCTTCTGTAATTCCTGTTCAATGATCGGGAACAGCCCTTTCAGTTCATCTGTGATCTCCCGCAGCATAACAGGGATCGTTTCCAGGGAAACAGCTTTGTTGAGATAATTCTCCAGTGTTTCCATTTTAGTGGTGATCCAGGTAAGGCCCACCATGGAAAAGTTAGGTTTGATCTTGTGTACCTGGAACTTGAGTCCGTCCCAATCCTTATTATCTGCCAGGGCTTGCAGTTTGCCCACTTCCTCCTTGTTCGTCATCACAAAGATCTCGAACAGATCGATGGCATATCCGATGTTACTTTCGTATAGGGTATTTAGGTAGCGAACATCCAGGCTGGGGTGGAATTCGTAACCGCTTAAATTTTGCACTTCCATAATGATTTCGGTTTCATCCTCATTTAGATATTTATTCAACACCTGCAGCAACTGGTCAGGTGTGTATGGCTTTGTTAGTATGTCAGTGATCCCGATATTCCTTGCCAGCGCAATGGTGCTGGGCATCGCTGCTGCCGTGGTGGCGATCACCGGTGTTGCTACATTAGGTCTGCTTTCATCTTCCCGGATCTTTTTGGCCAGTTCAAAACCGTCCATTCCCGGGATCCGGATATCCATCAGCACCAGGTCGTATTGCCTGGATTCAAGGAAATACAAGGCATCAGGGCCATTGGTGGCCAGCTGATAGTTGATCCTGTATTTCTCCAGCAGGCTGAGTATATATTTAAGGTTCATGGCGTTATCTTCTACCACCAGTACCTTTGCATTGCCAAAGTCGATCTTCGAATACTTGTTTTCCAGTTCCCCGTCTGCCACATGCACGGAACGTTTGCGCGTATCCATAAAGGGCAGGTTAAAACTGAAGGATGTTTTGTACACAGGGCCTTCTTCCACACTGATCTGCCCGCCCTGTAATTCCACCAGCTGTTTGGCGATGGCCAGGCCAAGACCCGTGCCGCCGTAACGCTCCCTGATATCTTTTTCTGCCTGTTTATAGTTGTGGAAGATCAGTTCCAGTTTATCTTTCTGAATGCCGATCCCCGTATCGCAGATCATGAATTTGATCCAGAGTGCATTCCCCTGGATATCATCCAGGGATACTTTAATGGCAATTTCGCCTTCTTTTGTGAATTTCTCTGCATTTCCCAGTAAATTCATCAAAATCTGGTTCAGGATCATATCGTCTCCTATCAGCAGGGTATCGATCCGTTTATCGAAGTCCACCGTCACTTTCACCGGCCTTTGACCCAATTTCAGCTGGAAGGTGTTCTTCATGCTTTGGATCAGTTCCTTCAGGTCAAACTCACGGGCATTTATTTCCTGTTTGCCCGCTTCGATCTTGGAAATATCCAGGATATCCGTGATCAGGCCATGCAGGATGCCGGAAGAATGCTTTAATATTTTGATGTATTCCTTCTGTTCTTCGCTCAAAGTGGTTTCATCCAGCAGGTGGGCCATACCGATGATGGCATTCAGGGGTGTACGGATCTCATGGCTCATATTGGCCAGGAACTCCTTCTGGGTACGCTGGGCTTCTTCGGCAGCCTGTTTAGCGGCCTCCAGCTCCATTTGCAGGATCTTCTGGGGGGTAATGTCCATATGGATGCCTACCCCGCCTACTGCATTCCCATCCCGGTCGTAAATATTGCCGGAGCTGGCCAGTACCCATTTACGGGAACCGTCCTTCAGCACGATCTCCATATCATAGAGCAGTGCCACCTTTTTCTCTACCCGGTACCGGCGGAGGTTACGGGCATATTCCCTGTTTTCCTCGGGAACAAAGATATCCGTGATGTTGCGGCCTATCAGCTCATCTTCCGTATAACCGGAAAGGCGGCAGAAGCTTTCATATACTTTAACAATGACGCCATCCAGGTCTGTTTCACAGAGGGCGGCATTGAGATTATCGAGGATCACCCGGTATTTTTCGTCTGTACGGATCAGTTCCTCCTGCCACTGACGGTGGCGGGTAACATCCACGATCTGCCAGATGCTGCCGGCAAAACGGCCATTGTCAAATACGGGTATATAGCTGATTTCACGGATGTGACCAGTTTTGAAAACGAGTTCCCAGCCAAAGAAAGGTTTCTTTCTGCGCTTCAACTCCTTCATTTTCAACTCAAAAGCTATGGGATCAGTAAGATGTTCGGCACAATAATCGATCATGGGGCGGAAAGCCTTGTCGATCATGTTACCTTTGTAGGGGCCGGTGTTGAAATACTCCATGAACACATTATTACCCCAGACAAAACGGTGACGTTCGTCTGACACTAAAACACCTGCATTTGTATTTTGGAGGTAAACAGCGATGGGAAGGGCAAAAATATCCGGTAACCCATCTGTAGAGGTGGGCTTGGACTTCAAGGAACGTGATGTATTGCGGCCTATTCTTCCTTTGGGAGTCATATCGTTTGCGGAATAGGGGGCATTATAGGATTTCATAAGGCATTCATCTGGAATTTATTCATGCGGATATGAAGTTACGAAATTAACACAAGTGCTTATTAGTAAATATCTGACATTTTTATAAATTTTTATATATAAATATCGGTTGAGTATCAGCAAAAGTATGAAATTTTTGCTTTTGGAAATCTTTTATTACCTTTGCATCCCTCTAAAAGTGAGGTTTATTTGATATGAAGCATCTCCGCGAATTCGACATAGCTTTTGTAGGTCTGACGCCCGGAGTGCACACATTCCAATACCAGATCACTGACAGTTTCTTTGAAAACTATGGCCAGCAGGATTTCTCGAATTGCAACGCTACGGTAAAGTTACAATTTGATAAGAAAAGTAACTTCTTTTTGCTGAAATTCGAAGTTGGCGGTACAGCAACTGTTATTTGCGATCGTTGCGGGCAACCATTCGAACTGCAGTTGTGGGACGATTTCAACCAGGTTGTAAAACTGGTGGAAAACCCGGAGGAGATGAATGGGGATGAAGACCCGGATGTTACTTACATCCCGAGGACGGAATCACACCTGAACGTAGCGGACTTTGTGTACGAATTCATCAACCTGAGCTTCCCGATGCAGCGTATCCATCCGGATGACGCGAACGGCAAAAGCGGTTGTGATCCAAAGGTTCTTGAAATGCTGGACAAGATGAAAGAACAGGGCGAAGACAAAACAAACCCGATCTGGAAAGGATTGGAAAAATTCAGAGACAATTAATTTAAAAAACGGACAATTAAAATTCAAATAAAATGCCGAATCCTAAACGTAGACATTCGCAGCAAAGATCAGCTAAGAGAAGAACGCATTACAAGGCTTTCGCTGAAACTTTAAGTACAGACAGCGTAACCGGTGAAGCGCATCTGAGACATCGCGCACATTGGGTAGAAAACAAACTGTTCTACAAAGGAAAAGTTGTTTTGGAAAAACAAGCTGCTGCTAAATAATAATTTTTACTAATTTTACACCCGAGCTAACTAGACAAAATAAAGTTCATGAGAATCGGGCTAGATATGATGGGTGGCGACTATGCACCCGCAGAAGCAGTAAAAGGAGTAAGATTATTTTTAGACAACGCTGCACCAGAAGTGCATCTTGTGTTGATCGGTGATGAGCAGGCCTTAGCACCGTTGATCTCGGATGCCCGGTTAGACCAGTCAAGATATACAGTTGTTCATTCGTCCCAGGTGATCGGGATGAATGAACATCCTACCAAAGCACTGAAAGAAAAGCCGCAGTCTTCCATCTCCATCGGCTTTCACCTCCTGCAGAATAAGAAAGTAGATGCATTCATCAGCGCAGGCAATACCGGCGCTATGATGGTGGGTGCCATATACTCTATCAAACTCATTCCGGGTGTTCAACGCCCCACTATTTCCACTATCTTACCAAGGGAAGACGGCTCCAATGGGCTGTTACTGGACGTAGGGATCAATGCGGATTGCAAACCGGAAAACCTGGTGCAGTTCGCCATTCTTGGTTCCCTCTACTCCCAGTACATCATGGGTACCGCTACGCCAAGGGTTGGATTGCTGAATATTGGTGAGGAAGAAGGAAAAGGTAACCTCCTGGCACAAGCCACTTACCCCCTGCTGAAAGAGAACGCTTTACTGAACTTCATCGGCAACGTGGAAGGAAGGGATATCTTCAAAGAAACGGTGGATGTGATCGTTTGTGAAGGTTTTACCGGCAATGTGGTACTGAAAATGGCTGAATCCTTCCATGATGTGGCAGTAAGACGCAATATCAAAGATGAATACATGGACCGTTTCGATCATGAGCAATATGGTGGTACCCCTGTTCTGGGTGTGGCCGAGCCAGTGATCATTGGCCATGGTATTGCCAGGGCAGAAGCTTTCAAAAACATGATCAGAACTGCCCAGCAGATGATAGAAAGCAAACTGATGGATAAGATCAGGGAGAGCTTTGTAGAGGTAGCAAAAGAGAACTAAGCTTAAGATGGATGATATTTGAAAGAAGGTGGTCCTAAAGATCACCTTCTTTTTTTATTGGACCTGAGCAAAAGCGTATCAAAACCGTATCAAAAGCATATCAAAAGCGTATCAAAAGCGTAGTTACCCCCACCCACTGCCATTTTGCATGCCATATTCGGATAAAATGACAGCTAATCAACCAACCAAAGGCAACTTCACAAAGAAGGTAGTACCAACCCCGGGAGTAGTCCTAAACCAGATCTCTCCCCTCGCCTGCTCCACGATATTCCTGCACATCGCCAGCCCCAATCCCGTGCCGGAAGACTTTGTTGTAAAGTTGGGCACAAAGATCTTGGGTTGCACTTCCACGGGAATGCCATGCCCGTTATCGATCACTTCCACGATCACCGCATTCTCCCCTTCGTCCTTCATACTGATCACCACATGCCCCTCCCGGCCTTCCGGAATGGCCTGAACAGCATTCTGCACCAGGTTGGTGAATAAACGGTTGATCTGTGTTTTATCAGCATCCACCAGGTAGGGTTTCTCCTGCCTTTCAAAATAGATATTGATCTCCGGGTTGCTCATATACAAACCCGTAACTGATTGCAATACTTCACTCAGGGAGAATTTCTCATTATTACCTTTACCGATCTGGGCAAATGCCGCAAAATCGGACGCAATATTGGCCAGGTGATCTATCTGCTCCACCAGCGTACCGGCCACATTTTTAGAGAGGGCCTTTACATCAGGCGAATCATTGGCAATAGCACGCTGCAGGTATTGAATGCTTAGCTTCATGGGCGTAAGCGGATTTTTGATCTCATGCGCCACCTGCCGCGCCATTTCCCGCCAGGCCCCTTCCCGCTCACTTTTAGCCAGCATCGCCGCGCTCACTTCCAGCTTCTGTACCATCTTATTGTACTCCTTCACCAGCATGCCTATTTCATCATCTTTATTCCATTCTATCACATCGTTATGCTGCCCGAGGTTCACATTCCGGATCTTTTCCGTGATCAGCGAGAAGGATTTGGTGATGGTATTGGAGATCAATAACACCAGCAATCCCGCTATCAGGAAAATGAAAGCGTTGATATTGATCAGGGCCACCAGGAAGGTGGAGATCTGTTGGTTCAATTCCGTTTGTGTGGCAAAATAAGGGGCATTCAGGTACGCAAAAACACCTCCTTTATCCCGCAGCGGGATGTAGCCGCTGATATACCTCATGGTACCGATCTGCTCTTCCTGGATGAACTGGATCTTATTCAGTTTGGACAACTGGTAGAAAGCCACAGGGTTCATAGACTCTGAAAGCAGCCCCTTTTCCACCATCAGCGGCTGCGCTGAAAGTTGCAGCCTGCCTGTATTATCATAGATATTCAGATCAACGTTATGCTCTGTTGCAATTTCACTGATGCGGCCGGATAAACTTTTTAAGAAGATGGAATCGTAGATCATATCCATCTCATCAAACATCCGCTGTTCGTAGAACACATCTTCTATATCCTTTGCAATGCCATTCACGGTATTGCTCAGCTTTTCTGCATTCTCCGCCCTGTAGCGGCTGATAAAGAAAAGGATGGTGGCCACTCCCAGCGACAGGAAAGAGAACACTACTGCAAAGATGATGGTACTCTGCACTTTGGTACGGATGCTCAGCTTCATTGTAGTTGTGAGGTTGGATATCCGCAACCGCGCTTTGATCAGCAGATCGAGCAGGCTGTAGATACCAATGATGAGCAGGAAAAGGCAGAACATATAGGCGAAGAGCGTGATAAACTCCAGGAAGTTCCTGGTAGGCTTCACCACTACCACCAGCTTGTCTCTTGAGGCTTTGTAGTAAAGCAGGGAATAGCCGTTCTCCTCCCGGAAAACGATGTCCGCCGCAGGCGTTTCCGATGGCGATAATTTTACTTTGAATGGATAGTTATTGTGATTGCTCACCAGGTTCCCCTTGTCGTACACCGCATAGGAATACAGTTCTACGTATTGCTGGTCAGGCGTCTGCAAGCCGCTCTCGATCAGCAGTTCAGGATACAACCTGTCTGGCCGCTGGGTTTCCGGTTGCGATCTTACTTCGTAAAAAAGATATCCTGAAACCGTATCGCCGAACCGTGTGAATTCTTTCTTACCGATATAACTGTAATCGTTAAAGCTCCTTTCATCATAATAAAGGTCTGTACCCATCACATGCGGCAGCCTGCTATCTACCATGATGCGTTTGTTCAGTTCATCCAGCGTGGTGGAATCATGATTATACAGGGATTGCCCTTCTTCATCAAACGTATAAAAGGATACATCATAACGGCTGAGATAACGGGAGAAATATTTATCCTCCAGCGTTCTTTCCAGCATCATTTTATAATCCTGCGTGCGTTCCAGGAAGAACTGCCGCACGAAGGGGTCCTTTGTGAGCCGCTCCCCCGCATCATTCAGCAGGGTTTCCATATAAGGGTCCCGCTGCCGCGAGATGTTCTTGGCCACCCGTTCCCGCTGCTCCAGCTCCTTCTGGTTATTATAATAAATGAGTACGGCAGAAGTAGTGATGGTCATCGTCAGCATCCATACAATAAAGGGCAAAGTAGAAGAACCCTCACTGAAACGACGTTCCAGCAGGTCCAGCAACAATACATACCCTAACAGCCAGAACATGAACACGATGGAAGTGCTCAGGTCAGGCTTGTTGAAACGGAAAGCCAGCCATACCAGTCCTACTACGGCCAGGGAGATATATTTACTGCGATATTGAAAATCCGTGAGCTGATTCAGCAGGTAGTTAACGATCTGCGAGAAGAATAAAAAGCTGATAGCGATGAAACCAAGGCTCATACTACCTATCACGCTGTATTCATTCAGGCTGAAAAAGTTGGTGACGTCGTAGGAAATATTGGAATCAATAACAAGACTGCGGATCAAATCGAGCAGGAACTGCCCTGCGATGAACATCATCAGTCCTGCGATGCCGATGATCAGCCAGCGCTGCCATCTTTCCCTCAATACGGGGGGATGGATGGTGCGTACATGCTGGCGGAAAAAGAGTATGAGCCAGAAGGCCAGGAGTACGTTCAGCAAAAGATCTCCCAAAGAACGGAACACCTCGTCCTTTGCATAGATGATAGACTTAAAGAGATTGAGCGTTCTGAGGTCCATCGGGAAATTGTACACATAACTGAGGTACCGGAACAGCAGCACGATGCCCAGGAGAAAGAGGAATCCCCAGAGCGGTGTGAGGCTTTTTGCCAGCAGGGTGGCAAAGAGGTTAATAAAAATGAGTACAAAGATGCAACCCACTACCAGCAATAATACACTTACCAGGCTGGGGGCCGGGTTCGATTTGCCCGGATCGTAATGCAGGTAAAAGAGGATATGCTCATTCAGGTCCAGCACCGGCAAACCGGGCGGGCGTACATTGATCGCATACTCCTCCCCTATGGCAGAACGCCCGTAGAACTGGCTACCCAGGTAATCGTTGTTGATGGCATACTCCTGCTTTACGGGAATGAGGCCTACTAAATATTTACCCTGTTCCAGGGGATGGCAGAGCATTACATAATAACCATTGGGTAGCTTGCGGAAGGTGACGCCTGCATGTAAACCCTCAAAAACAGGTGGTTGTACTGTATTTGTACTCCAGAACACCATCCGGTAGCCAATGGCTACTGAATCGTACCCGAAAACAAAATAGTTCTCCTCATAAATGGACTTCAGCGTTTCTTCCGAATAGGTGCCATTCATGAGCTTTTTAACGAGGGCTGTATCTGCGGAGAGTTCGTTAAAGGCTTTCTGGCGGCTGCGGATATCACTTTCCAGGCTGCGCTGCACGCCGTGGGGCGAAGAATAATAACTCCAGTAATTATTGAACAGGAAGGCAAACGTGAACAGCCATGCTGCTATGATCAGCAGGTAACCGTTACGGAGGATGAACAGCCTTATTTCCTTGATATCGAGCATAATGTTATTCCTCTTCCTTTACTTTATTCCATAAGCCGTCCATTTCAGTGAGGCTCATTTCATCCAGCCGCCTTCCTTCACCCGCTGCCATTGCTTCCATTTGGGAGAACCGGCGGATGAATTTCTTATTTGTACGTTCCAGGGCGTTTTCTGCATCTATTTTCAGAAAGCGGCTATAGTTTACCAGCGCAAAGAGCAGATCGCCGAATTCGGCCTCCATTTCGTCTTTATCATCCAATTCCACCGCCTCCATCAACTCCTTTGTTTCCTCTTCTACTTTATCCCATACCTGCTCCCGGGTGTCCCATTCAAAACCAACCTGTTTGGCCTTTTCCTGGAGGCGCATGGATTTGACCAGCGCGGGCAGGGAAACGGGTACGCCGCTGAGCACGGATTTCTTTCCTTCTTTGAGCTTTAACCTTTCCCAGTTGCGTTTCACATCCTCTTCATTTTCCACCTTCACATCCCCGTAAATATGCGGATGGCGGGCTACCAGCTTATCGCAGATGCCCGTGATCACGTCTGTAATGGTAAACTGTTGCTGTTCAGCACCTATTTTGGCGTAGAAAACAATATGCAGCAGCAGGTCGCCCAGTTCTTCCCGGATGCCCTTAAAATCCTCGTTGGTGATAGCATCTGTCAATTCATACAATTCCTCGATTGTTTGCTGGCGGAGCGATTGGAGGGTTTGTTTTTTATCCCAGGGGCATTTTTCCCGTAGATCGTCCATGATCTGCAATAATCGGCTAAAGGCTTGTTCCGGCTGCATAACATTAAATATTAAGGATCCTGTGCTAAGAAACGGAAAAATAATGCAAATTCAGGAATCCTCCTTTCCGCAAATTTCCGGCCGGATCAGTGTTAATTTCTTTTTCTTGGCAGAAAAGCCAATTTAATTAGCTTTGCGGCCTTAGTAAAATCACAAAAGAAACGAATATGAATCCGAAACACGTGGCGCTCATTTCTGCTGAGCTGGCAATATCGATGAAGCAGGCTGAGAGTACCATGAGCCTACTGGCTGAAGGCTCTACCGTACCCTTTATCAGTCGTTACCGGAAAGAACAGACCGGTAGCCTGGATGAGGTACAGATAGGCAAGGTAGAGGATCTGAAGAAACGCTTTGAAGAAGTGGACGACCGCCGGGCTTTTATCATCAAAACCATTACAGAACAGGAGAAAATGACGCCTGAACTGCTGGAAAAGCTGGAAAACAGCTGGGTGATCGCAGAACTGGAGGATATGTACCTCCCCTACAAGCCTAAACGCAAAACCCGTGCTACCGTTGCTATTGAGAAAGGCCTGGAGCCACTGGCCAAACTGATCTTTGATCAGCAGGACGGCAGCCTGGATGAAACAGCCAAAACCTTCATCAACGAACAGGTGGCAACTACCGATGAAGCCCTCAAAGGCGCCCGGGATATTATTGCGGAATGGATCAATGAAAATGCCGAGTTGCGCGACAAGCTGCGTAAGCTCTTTACCAATACTGCTGTGTTCACTTCAAAAGTAATTGAAGGAAAAGAAGCAGAAGGTGTGAAATACAAGGATTACTTCGACTTTTCCGAAGAACTGCACTCCATCCCTTCACACAGGGTGCTGGCCATTTTACGGGCAGAAGCAGAAGGCATCCTTTTCGGCAACATCACACCCGCAGAAGAAGATGCAACAGAGATCATCCATAAACAATTCGTTACCGGTAATAATGCTGCCAGCGAGCAGGTGAGCAAAGCAGCTGCAGATGCTTATAAACGTTTGCTGCGCCCTTCCCTGGAAAACGAGTTCCGCGCTACCGCAAAAGAAAAAGCAGATACCGAAGCCATTGAAGTGTTTGCGGAAAACCTCCGCCAGTTATTGCTGGCAGCGCCATTAGGCCCTAAAGCCGTGATCGCCGTAGACCCCGGTTACCGTACCGGTTGTAAAACAGTTGCGCTGGATGAACAGGGCAATATGGTGGACAACGATGTGATCTATCCGCTGGAAAAGAATTACAAGAGCCAGGATGCAGAGAACCTGCTGCGTAACTGGGTGAATAAATATGATATTGCTGCCATTGCCGTAGGAAATGGTACCGCAGGCCGCGAAACGGAAGAGTTCATCAAAAAGATCGACTTCGGGCGTAAAGTGAATGTGTTCATGGTAAATGAAAGTGGTGCCTCTGTGTACTCCGCTTCTGAAGTAGCCCGTGAAGAATTCCCGGATCATGATGTAACCGTGCGTGGCTCCGTATCCATCGGCAGGCGCCTGATAGATCCGCTGGCAGAGCTGGTGAAGATAGATCCGAAATCCATCGGCGTAGGTCAATACCAGCACGATGTGAACCAGAGCCACCTGAAACAAAGCCTTGACCGTATTGTGGTGAGCTGCGTGAACATGGTGGGTGTAAACCTGAACACCGCATCCAAACACCTGCTGGCATATATTTCAGGTCTTGGTCCTTCCCTCGCGGAAAACATCGTGAAATACCGCAAAGAGAATGGCGCTTTCAAAAATCGTAAGGAATTAAAGAAAGTGACCCGCCTCGGTGAAAAAGCATTTGAACAATGCGCAGGCTTCCTCCGTATTGAGCATGGCGATAACCCATTGGATAACTCAGCCGTTCACCCTGAACGTTACGCAGTGGTAGAAGCAATTGCCGCCGGTCAGAAATGTACCGTGGAAGAACTGATGGGCCGTGAAGACCTCCGTAAGGTGATCAATGTGAAAGATTACATCAGCGAAGAAGTAGGCCAGCTTACACTGGAAGATATCCTGAAAGAACTGGCTAAACCCAGCCGCGACCCGCGTGATGAAATAGCCATCTTTGAATATGCAGAAGGCATCAAATCCATGGAAGACGTGAAACCCGGTATGACACTGCCTGGCGTGGTAACGAATATCACAGCATTTGGTGCGTTTGTGGATATCGGGGTTAAACAGGATGGACTGGTGCACATCTCTCACCTTTCCAACAAATTCATCAGCAACCCGAATGAAGCGGTGAAGCTGAACCAGAAAGTAACGGTAACGGTACTGGAAATAGATATTGCCCGTAAGCGGATCTCTTTATCCATGAAAGATAACGAGCCTGCAGCTAAGCGTGAACCACGTGAACGCAGCAACACAGGAAAACCGGCTCAGGGTGGTGGCAAAGAAAAGAAAGAAGCACCATTGAATGATTTTCAGGCTAAGCTCTTAGCCTTGAAATCCAAGTTCAAGGACTAATAGTTGTGATTTGCTTTCAAAAATTTTCACAACTAATATTAAAAAGGCCCGATGAGATCCATCGGGCCTTTTTGTTTTATTTTCCTTCTTCGAATTTCATCATCCATTGCAGTAGCTTTTCCGGATAGGCAGAGTCTCCCCGCTCCCCGAATAACTTCACTGCTTTATTCCGTGCAATCCCCACATAGATCACATCCTTCCGCATATCAATAGCAATAGCCGCTTCGTCTACAGTACAATCATGCGGTTTGCAGCCTTCATTGAACAGGATGCCGGATTCCACTTCAATAGGCGGCGTTACTTTATAACGCAGCATAAAGTCTTTCTCATCCTCTCCCAGGATAGCTTTCAGGCGGCTCTTCAGGGGATGCTGCTGCAGGAGCTTTACATCCAGCGCGTACTTACCGTTAAACGCTTCGTAGGCTTTCCAGGATTCTACGAGTGAGGGGATGATAGAGGTATCCGTAGTCTGGATCATGGTATCCGTGGGGATCATGGTCACAGAGTCCGGCACCTTCTTTACTTTACTGCTTTCAGAAGGGCTGCCACAGGCAATCATCAATATGCAAAGGAGGGCGAGCTTATACATTAAATTCATAAATAGGATCAATATGAGTACCGGGTTCCATATCAAATAAAGGATTGATCAGGCCATCTTTAATACCGTATACCCAGCCGTGGAGCGTAGGCCGTTGTTCTTTGGCCCAGGCTTCCTGGATGGTGATGGTCTTGGCCAGGTTCATCACCTGTTCCTGCACGTTCAGTTCTATGAGGCGGTCCACCCGTTTATCTTCAGAATCCAGCGCATCAACTTCATCCCTGTGAAAGCGGTACACATCTTTGATATGTTTCAGCCAGGGATTGATGATACCAAAGTTCTCGTTAGTGAGCGCGGCTTTCACCCCTCCGCAACCATAGTGGCCTACTACAAGCACATGTTCCACCTTTAATACCTTCACGGCATATTCCAATACGGTAAGCAGGTTCAGATCCGTAGCCACTACCATATTAGCAACATTGCGGTGTACGAATATTTCTCCCGGTTCTGTATTAGTGATCTCATTGGCCGGCACGCGACTGTCCGAACAACCGATCCAGAGGAATTTGGGCGACTGCTGGTTTTGCAGGCGTTTGAAAAAGTCCTTATCAGCTGCTACTTTATTCGCAGCCCACACTTTGTTGTTCGCTAGTAGTTGTTCAAATATATCCATCTGTTTAATCTTTTATTTGCCGGTAAATACGGGGGGCCTTTTTTCCATAAAAGCCTGCATCCCTTCTTTCTGATCTTCTGAAGCAAAGAGAAGGTAAAAGTTCTTACGCTCAAAATGCAACCCTTCTTCCAATGTACTGTCAAATGCCCTGAGTACGGACTCTTTAGCCATCTTCACAGCCAGGGGGCTTAACTGGGCAATTTCGGCAGCCAGCCGGAATGCTTCCGTTAAATATAACTCAACAGGAACAATTTTGTTGATCAAACCTGCCTGTAAAGCTGCTTCTGCCGTAATAAATCTTCCGGTGAGCACCATTTCCATGGCCAATGCTTTGCCTACGGCCCTGGTTAAACGCTGTGTACCTCCTGCGCCGGGCATTACCCCTATCCTGATCTCCGGTTGCCCGAACCGGGCGGATTCGCTGGCAACGATCATATCGCAGAGCATAGCCAGTTCACAGCCCCCGCCCAATGCAAAACCGCTAACGGCAGCTATGAGGGGTTTCTTTATTTTCTTTATGGTATCCCAGGTGCTGAACTGGTCTACATTATACATGTCTATAGCAGTTTTACCGGCCATCTGCTTAATGTCCGCACCTGCGGCAAAAGCTTTGTCGTTTCCGCTGATAATGATCACGCGTACCTGGTCATCTTCGTCCAGGGCCTTTAATGTATCCCTTAGTTCCTGCATCAGCTGGAGGTTGAGGGCATTCAGTTCCTTGGGGCGGTTTAGCTGGATATGCGCAATATAGGGCTGCGCCTGTTGGTGTATGATGATGAATTCCATATTACAATGCAATTGCGGCTATAATAATAACATAAGCCAAAAGTATGATAATCGCACCGGTTCCGTAACATGCTAAGATTAAAATTGATTTTAACAGCGCTTTGCCCACAGAACCACCATAGAACCGCTTCAAGGCAATAATGAAATAGATGTAAACGATCAGTGTCATCCAGCCATACAGTCCGCTGTAATGCCAGAACTGATAGATCAGCAACGTTATTAAGGATAGAACAAAGATCAAAGTATGGATGTGGATAGTGAAGATGGCATGCTCCGTGTAATACATCTTCCTTCGGAAATAGGCCATTTTCAACAGCAGGGCAAAGAATGGCAGCAGAATGAACATCAGCTTCGGTAAATTATGCTGCAGCGTTTCGCCAATAGTTCTTTGCGCCTCCTGGCCCCCGTATTGTACTTTTATACTCCGGTGCATAATGGCGCGCATCACAAAACCATCTTTTTCCTTCTCCGGCAATGTTTGCTGAAGGGAATCATACCTGGCCAATGCCTCTTTTACAGTGGTGCCAGAGCCCTGCGTAAAAACAGTACCCGTATTAATTGCATTCACCTGCTCTCTCAACTTTGCAGAATCCTCTGCGCCTCTCGCAATAGAATCCAGCAATAACGATTTCTTTTTTTCCAGTTTGCTGGTTGTTTTCTCCAGCTTGGCATTCATTTTATCCAGGTCCTTTTCGTCTGAATGATTGAAAAAGCTCAGTACCAGGAAGAAAACAAAGGAAGTAAAAATGTACAGGCGGATGGGATTTACATAATCCATCCGGCGCCCGTCCACATACTGCTTTGTCAGCAATCCGGGTTTGGTAAAGAGGTATTTGAAAGTGAGCAGGAACTTAGAATCATAGTGCGTGATATCCTGGAAAAAGTGGCTTACCAGGTGGCTGAAAGGTTCCTTGGTTTCAATGTTCTCCTGGCCGCAATGGGAACAGAAGCGGTCTGTTACTTCAGTACCACAGTTAAGGCAAGTTGGGTCGCTTCTTAAGTGTTGTGTTTTCACGATTTAGGTTTGGCAGGTTTAGGAGGGCTAAAGATAGCGGAATTATAAATTATATTCCCGGGATATACGTTTTGTTTATTTTTGTGCGTTCCTAAACGGAGCATTCATTTTATGGGCATATTAAGAACATTCATATCCGCCGCCAGCCTGTTGCTGGTTATTTCCAGCGCCCAGGCGCAGTATTACTACCAGGACGTGTACATTACACAGCAAACAGCGGCTACAATGGCCTTATTCAAGAGCAACAAGGTGAGTTTCCAGCATGTTAAAACGCTGGATGCTAACCAGGAGGAAGACCGTAATTTTATCTGCATCCGGGGTATGAACCCTACTCACCGGCAAATGCGTACCCTTACCCAAAGCAGTGTAAGCGGTCGTTCTGTAGTTGTTTCCACCTTTAACAATGCCGGCAAACTAACCAAATCGGTAGACAGCGTGGAGAACAGCATCAGCACCATGCAATACCAATACACGCAGGATGGCCGCCTGGAAGAGATCCAGACCGGTTCCCGCGGAAGGGAGGATAAGTTCACGATGACAGAGAACCGCCGGTACGTGTATGATACGCTCGGGCGTTTGAAGGCCATGATCCTGAAAAAGGGAGGCCTGGATTCCACAGTGGTAAAATTCACAACAGACGCAGAAGGCAGGGTGACCGAGGAGGCACAGCCCGGCCGCCAGCGCGTATATTACAACTACGACAGCAAAGGCCGTTTAACCGATGTGCTCCGCTTCCACCCTACCCGGAAAAAGATGCTGCCGGACTATAGTTTTGAGTATGATGCGAATGGAAAATTAACGCAGATGACAGTGGTGAATATTCAGAGCGGCGACTACCTGATCTGGAAATACAGTTATGATGCCAAAGGATTACCCCAGGCTGAAGAGTGCTCTGGTAAAGAGAAAACGACCTTAGGCATGGTGCGTTATACGTATGAATATTTTCAATAAGTAAAAAAATACTTGGCAGATTTAAAACAATTCCTATCTTTGCAATCCCAACAAAAAAAGTTCTTATTCATACGCGGAAGTAGCTCATTTGGTAGAGCACGACCTTGCCAAGGTCGGGGTGGCCGGTTCGAGCCCGGTCTTCCGCTCCATACAAGCGTTCCAAACTGCCTTCAGTTTGGAATTTTTGTTTAAAGTTCTTTGTGAATGTTTAATTACATTTACAAGGCAGGATACCCTGGTGGTGGAATTGGTAGACACGCCGGACTTAAAATCCTGTGAGCTGCAAGGCTCGTACGGGTTCGACTCCCGTCTGGGGTACACGACGGAATACCGTCAAAATAGTTTAAGGGTTGCTCAACATGAGCAACCCTTTTTCATTGAACTTTATTGCGTCATACATTGCACCGGTTACTGGTTTCCTGGTCCTTCGCTTAATTATGGCCTGAGTCATTTAAAAAAATTTCTACTTTTGTGATATGAGGATGACCGTAATGTTATAATATAAATTTTCAAGTCCTATAAAATTGATGTCCCGTAGGGACACTAAGTTTTTATTGTCTGAACTTTTATATTACCCATTATGCATAGCACCTTAAACTCACAACAAATACACTCATTTGTTACTGATGGCTTTGTTCGTATCGACAACGCTTTTTCTGCCGATCTTGCCATCGAAGCCAGAAATATACTTTGGAAAGATATTCCCGCCGATCCAAACGATAGCACCACCTGGACGCAGCCTGTAGTTTGGCTGGGTATGTATACCGGAGAGCCCTTTATTAAGGCTGCCAATACCAGTATTCTTCATAGCGCATTTGACCAATTAGTTGGTAAGGAGAGATGGATACCCTGCATGAGCATGGGCGCATTTCCCGTTCGTTTTCCATCAGAGACAGATTCCGGTGATACCGGCTGGCATGTAGATGCAGGCTTTGCCGGTGCTGATCCTAACGACTTTTTCGCCGCCAGGGTCAATGTACATTCCAAAGGCCGTGGCCTGCTGATGCTGTTCCTGTTTTCAGATATAACTGAACTGGATGCGCCAACGAGGTTGCTAAAAGGATCACATCTGGATGTTGTCAAACTGTTGGAACCAGAAGGTGAAGAAGGCCTATCTTTCATGGAGCTGGCCGGTAAATTACCGGAATTACCTGCCAGGGAAGAAGCACTGGCCGTTGGAAACGCCGGTACTGTATATCTTTGTCATCCATTCTTAGTTCATGCCGCACAGCGGCATAGAGGCAAAACGCCAAAGTTTATGGCACAACCACCGCTGTTAATCAGGAGTCCGTTTGACATTCGTAGCACAGGCCCCTGCAGCCCGGTTGAGGAAGCTATAAGAAATGCAATAGCCATTTCCCGCATTTAAAATAAGCAGACATCCGGGGATGCGATCGCATCCCCGGATATATCCGTATCTCAGGTATTGCGAAAAGTTGTTTGAATTTGTATTTTAGAGATCTTATGATAAGATCAAAACACCTGTTCGTTTCAGTTATACTTTTATGCACATCTATTATAGCAAACGCGCAGCATGCAGATAAAGGGCTAAAAGATCATTACAAAAACTACTTCCCTATCGGCGTAGCCATCACACCCCGTCATTTGCAGGACTCCTCCACCAGCTCCTTCATACTCAGGCATTTCAATAGCCTCACGCCAGAAAACGTGATGAAAATGGAACCAATACATCCGGAAGAAGACCGGTATAATTGGGGAGGTGCAGATGCAATCGTTCGTTTTGCAACGGAAAACGGGTTGAAAGTCAGGGGCCATACCCTCTGCTGGCATAACCAGGCACCGAAATGGATGTTTTACGATGCAGCAGGCAAACTGGTAGGCAAAGACACCTTATTGAACAGATTGCGTAAACACATCCATAATGTGGTGAGTCGTTATAAAGGCAGGATCTATGCCTGGGACGTAGTAAATGAAGCCGTTTCAGACCGGCAGAACGAGTTTCTTCGTAATTCCCTATGGTATCAGATCTGCGGGGAAGATTTTATTGCGCATGCATTCCGGTATGCACATGAAGCAGACCCGAATGCCGTTTTATTCTACAATGATTACAACACAGAAAATCCGGCAAAAAGAGACAAGATATATCGCCTGCTTAAAATGCTGCGTGATGCAAACGTACCAGTTCATGCTATTGGCCTGCAGGGCCACTGGTCCGTTACAGATCCATCAAGAGAATTACTTACGTCTGCTATCGAACAATATGCATCGCTTGGAATCAAAATACAGATCACCGAACTGGACGTATCTGTTTTCACCAACGATAAAATGCCTGAACAACGCCATTTCACGCCAGAACAGGAGCAGCTACAGGAACAGCAATATGCTATGTTCTTCAACACATTCAGAAGATATCGTGATGTGATCACCGGCGTTACTTTCTGGAATATTTCAGACCGTTCCAGCTGGCTGGATAATTTCCCCGTGAGAGGCAGGAAAAACTATCCACTGTTATTCGATGAAAATCTTCAGCCTAAAAAGGCATACCAGAAGGTGATCGACTTCTAAACCTTCTTCTCCCGGAGATGTAAAAATTGTTCACCAACCTCAGAAAATCAGTAAGATGTTCAAGAACCTCCCGTCATCCGTACATCTAATTAATTAGTTAAAAAAGCTGCTGAAAAGCGGCCTTTTCTATTTAGTAAATGTAATTTTATCTGTGCCGAATTCGCACAACGATCATTTAATAACACATTATGCTTCCTCCGATAATAACAACTGCACGGTACATACTAAAGCCGTACACTGTAAATGACCTGAGCAGGTTCCTTGAAATTTCCCTTGATAAGGAAGTTTCTCAGTTCATGGGAGGCACTGCCGATAATGCAGAAGAAGAAACAAAACTCTTTTATAAAATATTCGACATCTATTCTAAAGATACTGAAAGGTGGTTCTGGATCTGGGGCGTGTATTCAGACAATAAGCTCTGCGCTCACATGGAACTTAAGCAAACAGATACTACCAACAGCGATGAACTGGAAATAGTATATATGGTACATCCGGAAGAAAGAAGAAAAGGGTTGATGAGTGAAGTTTTGTCTGTTATAAAACAAAATCAGCATAAATGGGATAAGAGAATTACGGCAACTGTTTACCCGGAAAATAAAAAGTCTATTGCCCTTCTGGAAAAATGGGGGATTGAAAAAACAGAAACCAGGATAAATGAAAGCAATAATAGACCTTATTTAAAACTTCTGCTTACCGTGTAGCCAAACCTTCCTGTCAGCTAATTTCAAGCTTATATCCCTTTCCTCGTATAACAACAATTTTGATGTTCGGATCAGGTTCCAGCTTTTTCCTGAGTTTTGATATGAACATATCCAGGCTGCGCCCCACAATAACTCCTTCATCTTCCCATATCTCTTTTTGCAGCCGGCTTCGCTCTATGGTCTCGTTGGGAGACGATGCGAAAACGTGCAATACACGGGTTTCCGTTCCGGTCAGGTCTATTGTCTCTCCATTTACTATGAGGTTCCGGTTCTTCGCATCGAACAACACCGAACCTAAAGTGAATATACTGGCATCACTTGTATCCTGAACTTCAGGTAAATCTCTTCGCGGCCTAGCAGACCTCAAAAAAATAAAACCAACAAATGCTAAAAATGGCAGGCCACCCAGGAGATATACATTCCTGGCTGTATTCATTCCTGTCGGTTTGAATTTAATGTTGATCATATAGTTTGCCCTGGGTTGTACTCTTCCTTTGCATGCTACAATATCATCCTTTTTATTTTTGGATATAGCATATCCATAGGCTACACTGGAGTTGTCGGAATTCAGAACGTTAACTACATAGTCGCTTACGAGGGGATCTTTGCCCAACCAACGCCGGGTAGTATTCACCAGGGATTCCGGTTGAAAGGTCAGATCCTTCTCAAACCTTATCTGGTATTCGTTTTCTGCAACCTTTTTTACCGGGAGTATCCTTGAAGTACTGTCACCCGACTGCAGGAGTACTTCATGTCCGATCCCACGGAGCAACATTTCCCTTCTGGCAGTAGCAAAGTCGTTACTGCCGGCCATACTGAAAGCCACGCAGATTACGGCGATAAACGAGAGTAATATCAATCCGAACAGGTACTTGCCTTTCCCGGAGAGGAAGTTTCGGCTATCAGATATACGATTTACCATTTATTTACAAAGTTTACATTTCTATTTACAATCCTGATTCTCAGGCTGAAAGATATCAAAGTAATTTAGCTGAATTAAAAGTAAAAAATGAAATACATACAGCTATACGTTTTGTTCCTGACGCCTGTTTTACAGACTTCCTGTGGACAAAACCAAACAAATCTACCTAAAGATAATCCAAAGCCTGAAATCAAAGACATAGTCACTGCCTATGGGCCTGATACGATGGTCCGTAATGTAAAAAAAGGCAGAAATGGCACCATTCTGATGAATGCCTGGGCACTTTCACGTTATGATGCAAAGTCCTTGTACGATAAAATGTCCGTTGTAACAGGAATTAAGGCAAGAGGAGGCGGGGATTTTCCGGGGATACCGGAAGTTAACGATGCAAGCATTTGGTTCGGATCTATGAAACGGAGTGCATCGTTATGATAGAAAGACCATTACCGGCTTTAAAAGTAAAGCAGGTCAGCAATAATGAGTATATCCAATTTAAAAACATTTATCAATTGTTATCAATGAACAACAAGCTATCAAACATTTACTTAATTTTAATGATCCCCTCTTTGTTCTTCGGTTGTCGTGGCCGGGTAAAAGAGGAAAATAAAAATAATGCATCAGCAAGCTCCGTATCCTCCGGACAAAAATATCTTATAGATAAGAAGGAAAGTATTGTAACATGGAAAGGTGCTATGCTGGCTTCTGCGGAGGAACATACCGGGTACGTCCATATATCAAAAGGTGAATTGGTCATTGAAAAAGGTCAACTTATGGGTGGTACAGTCGAAATCGACATAAATACGATTGAATATGCAGATAAGGAGAATAAAAACACCCCTATAAACCACTTAAAATCGCCTGATTATTTTGATGTCGAAAAATTCCCCATTTCTACAATCGAAATTACCAGGGTTGCATCTGTGAGTGATACGACTATTAACGTTACAGGGAACCTGACCATTAAGGGTGTTACCCGCTCAGTTACTTTTCCAGCCCAAATAGAAGTTAAGGACGGAATTGTAAAAGCGAATGGCAAACTGACCATTGATCGAACAGATTGGGGCATCCGTTATAGATCAGGAAAGTTCTATGATATTTTAGCGGATCAAATCGTTTCGGATAACATTGAATTCCAAATGAAAATCGTAGCAACATTATAAAAAATGCTGAATAATGATGAATAAATCCAACACAACAGTTATTCAGACTGCTCTCCATAGCAGGCCTCTTTAGAGTAAAAATCTATCAAAAGATATAAGTATGAAAAAGATTGTTTTACCAGGTGCTATAATAGGATTGCTTTTAGTGACCTTGAGCTTATTTGCCAAGATCAATCACTGGAACAATGCGCGTACTTTCCTGAACTTTGGAATTGTGGGTTTTGTATTGCTCCTGGTTTGTGGTGTAATATTGGTTATTCTATCCTTCAAGGGCACAAAGCGATAAAGACACCTTTTGTGTTTAAAAATATTGTAGAAAAAATAACCTGGCTACGATCATAATTGTTCGAAGACTTCCATCACTGTTTCAAATAATGAAGTGCCACACTTCCGGATTTGAAACGTATGGTATCGATCAGCTTTAGATCAAGCTTTTCCTGAAGGCTTCCGGGCTCCAGCAAGAGCCTTCCCTTTCCTACGATACCCGGATGAACAATCAGTTTGAATTCATCGATAAGGCCTGCGCTGATCAGCTCCGGGAGCATGCTTACGCTATCTACCGAAATCTTTTTACCGGGTTGCTGTTTTAGTTTCAGCAGTTCTTCCGCAGGATTGCTACGGATAATCCGCGTTTTTTCGTCGCCGCTGTCCAATGATCGTGAAACAACAACCCTGTCAATAGCACTAAACTTTTGGGCAAATCTATTTTCAGCTGCTGTACCGGATTGATCTCTCGCAACATCGCTCCAATAGGGAAACATGAGCTGGTACATAACACGGCCGAAAAAGAACAGGTCCACGCCGTCCATCATTTCTGTAAAATAATCCATAACTTCTTCACTTGGATTAAAGGCAGTGTGGTCGCAGTAGCCATCCAGGCTAATGTTCATACCGAATGATACAGTTCTCATTTTTATAGTTTTTAGCTTATAAGCCAAAAATAAGCGAGGCATTAAACATTTTGAGGGGTGTTCCGTGACAGAAAAGGGGGCTTTAAGGCCAAGTTTAGGGGGATCAGGCTTCTCCTTCATTTATTGCCGGCGTTCTGGCGTGCCAGCCTCTCCTTCCGCCTATCACTCAAATACTTCCTTACAGGGATGTCGTAAACTACCATCACGAGGTACGCCATTCCCACCAGCAAAACTATCCCGCCTATGATAACGAAAGCCAGTTCCGTACTGCCAGGCTTATGATTGGTGTAATAATTGCCGAACATCCATAAAGCGGCATAATGCGTCATATATAACGGGTAAGAGATCTTCCCGGAGAATACGCAAATCTTCTTTAAACCAGGTTTTAATGCCGCCCCTGCCCCCAAAGCTATCAGCAGGGGAAAGTAAAACAGCACTACCAAAGATTCCGATAACCAATTCCAACTTGAGAATGGCATTACAAAGGCCAGGGATAACAATATAGCCAAACCAACGAACCCCAGTTTGTTCCTGATGATCCAGTTAGAACGGTAAATAAGCAGCCCCGCTAAGAATGAATAGGATATCCGGGCACATCCATCCCAAAAGGTCGGGCCGCTCCAGCCACCCAATAAATTACCGGAACGGTAACATACAAAGCAAATGGCCGCTGCGGAGATAATGGTTAACAATATCAGGTAACCACGTTTGATCTTACAGAGTACAAATGCATAAACAATATTGGCCGCATATTCCCAAAACAACGACCAGGACGGTGCATTGAGGCCGAACAGGTTAAATCCACGATCGCCCATTACAGGAAAGGGTATAAGCAGTGCCGAGCATAAAAAGAGCAGGATGATCTTACCGGTACTGAACAACCCGGGATCACCGCCGAACGGATCAAACAAAAATGCCAGCAGGCCTAATACAGATCCTGCTATAACCAGCGGGTGCAACCTGATAACCCTCGATTTAAAAAACTCAAGAATGCCCATTTTGGCTAAGCGATCGTCATAGGCATATGCGATCACAAACCCCGAAAGGCAAAAGAAGAAATCGACAGCCAGAAAACCGTGCCCGATAAAGTTCTTCCCTGGGTCCGTGTAAACCCATTCCATAAAATGGAATATTACAACGGCCAGCGATGCAATCCCTCTTAATCCATCGAGAATTTCGAAATGCTGTTTGGTTTGCAGAATTGTGGCGGAGGTTTTATTCGTATCCATTTAATTATTTATCCAATCAGTTTTAATGTGGAAACAACTCCTGTTTGTTCCGCCAAATTATCTAAAATTTCCTCATTTTTTTAGATACTGGCAACTAAGCCCATTAATTGGCGGGGAAGCCGTTTAGTTTTACCGTAAGATCTTCCAAAGGAAATAAGAGGGATTTTCTTTAACCTTGTCCATATGGTCCCTGTAATCTTTTAGTCCCTTAATCGCGGCAATTGTAGTGCCGATCAGGCTGACGCCTCCTGTGGGTATACTTAGGGATAATCCACCCAAACCTACAGCTATATTAAAATAGGTCTGCTTTTTAAGATGATCAAATTTCCTATTGATCTTATCCACCTGAACAACACCAATTTCATGCATAATATTTTCAACCTTTAACTTTCTTTGTTGTTCATCCGTAATGGTCCTCAGTTCTTTGAACTGTCGTTCCAGCTCTATCCGAAAAGTGGTAAAAGTATTTGCCTCATGCAGCCGTACAGCCATCAGCTTGTCAATATCTATATTTTTAAAAAAAGGAATATTGACCTCCAACATCCTTTTTGTCGTGAAATCAACAATTGGATCAGCAGGTTCAGCAACCAGGCTAAAAAGTGTTCCCATAGTAGAAGCAGTGACCATGGGATTGGCATTAACGAATGAACTGATTTTAGTAGCCCTGTAGGCGTGGGTAGCATAGTTATTGATCGCCCGGTCGATAGCCTGGTTCAACCATAATTGATAATCGTCTTTATCATAGTAAAACAGGGCCATATAATGCGCCCGCGCTTCCTCAGGAGTATTTCCTTTCGGCGGAATTTGTATTTCGCTTGATGGAGACGGCTTGAAGTTAAAAGTATATTTTACACCAGTTAAAGCATGGTCGTCAAAACGGATTTCAATACGATTAGGGTCTCGGACAGATGCTAAAGGAACATAATCATATGTACCTGAAGTAGTTAATTTGCCACCTCTCACTTCAACTTTTGTTCTTAACCATGTAAATAGATCAGCAGGGATATCTACTTCGCATTCATACTTGTCGTCGGTACTAAATCGCCCGTTTGTATCCCTGTAAACAATTTCCCATGGAACTGGCTTAACGAAATTGGCTGCGACCATGGGTGTTATATGTTTCATAAACCTGCATGCATCTGCCAGGACCGATTTTGAATCAGGGCTGCCCCAGGAGTATTCTATTCTAAAAAGAAACTCTGAAATGGGATCATGAATAATATATTGGTCTAAAAAAAGCGCAGTTTGGGTGATAGTATCTAAATATCTTTTATTAGTAGAATTGTATATCTTCAATAATGAAGTTTCCTTATTTACATCCTCAATAATTTCCTTCGCGAAACGATCAGTATAATTTGAATACTTATCCATTTCTTCTTCAATGCGGGAAGCAGATTCATTTTTGAAATTATTGGCCATACTTTTTTCATGAAAAAAAATGCTTTCAGCAAGAAAATCGTATAAAATACTTCCCATAAGATCTACGCATTAACTTTAAAAATTCATACTGGAAGATCGGATATTTTAGATCATCAAAATCAATAATATTGCATCATGGTCAACTCATCTATTTCTTGCTTGTGAATGACCGCATTAGATCATGGCCTTATTCGGCCATTCTCCCGCATAACATCTGGTTTAGAATATTTCAACGATAACCGTTTCCTGCTTATTAAAAAGAAAACTGTCACCTGCTTTTTTATGTAACAATAACTTCGCAAGCGGAGCATATGGCGAAAGGAAAAATATCAGCTGATCATCTACCTGCTGTTTACCCAGGCCAACTGCAATAAAGAAAGAATGATCCGAACATCTCACATAAGCGCCTGTCCGGGCATTGGTATAAATGAGATCTGTATTTACTTTTTGCAACAGGTCAAGTTCCTTCATATTTTCTGCCTGCTGCCGTGCATACATATCTTTTTCCAGGTGCCCCATGGCTCTTCCTGTTTCATATTTATCGCCTGCTGAACTTTTCCCCTCGTTATTAGCTGCTTCCTGCGCATTGTCAATGGCTAGTTGTGCAGTGGCTATTCGCTCCTTAATAAGGAGTTCTCCGGCTTTTTTTAAACTGGTTTTAAATTGGATCATTTGCTGCTGCGTCATCATCAGTGTTTGAGATCACTAATTGGATCGGCATCCGCGGGTTTGGCAGGATTATATATTGCCACACCAACCCTTGAATCAGCACAGCCGTAGTAGAGGAACCATTTTCCTTTAAACCATGCCATACCTTCTATAAACACAGTACCATCCTGGTACTGCCCGCTTTTTTCAAACGGCTCCATAGGCCTGAAAAAAGGAACGTCCAGGCGGGCCAGCAATTTGGTAGGATCTTTTTTATCAAACAGCATTTGGCCTGCGCAATACGCACCTCCGTTAAATCGTTTGTCTCCTCTGTCGCCGGAATTGTTCCTGCCATTATAGAGCAGCACAATTCCATCTTTAGTCATTACAGCAGGTGGGCCGCATTCAGTCATATCGCTATCGAAAAAACCTTTTCTTGGTGATGCCAGTTTTAGCAATGCTCCCAGTGAATCCACTAATGGCGTCCAGTCAACCAGGTTGGCTGATGTTGCGGCATATACATGTCTTTCACCCCAGTACATGAAATACCGGCCATTCAGCTTAACAATAACCTGTTTATCTTTTTTAACCTGTGTTAAAATGGAGGCTGACTTTGTAGCTATGTTGAGGAACTTCCCATCATAGGCATCCTGGAATATCGGGCCATGTTTTGTCCAATGTTCCAGGTCTTTTGATGTGGCAACTCCCAGCCTGGGTACTTTTCTATTCCATTGCGTATATAACATTACATAAGTACCATCTTCTGTTACGGCTATACGAGGGTCCTCACAGCCTCCCGGCCATTCATACTCCTTCTGATCATCGTCAGCAGGGTAAAGAACCGGTTCCGTTTTGCGGGTGAAATGCATACCATCCGGGCTAATGGCATAACCCAGCCTTGAGGTACGGTGCCCTATTTTTACCCCGGTCTTGTCTTCAGCCCGGTAGAGGACAACGATCCTGCCATCTTTGACTGCTGCGCCCGGGTTAAAGGTATCATTGCTCTCCCAATGAATTTTGGCATTGGTCATTGGGTCCGTAAATGTTGCATTGGTATCTACTGAAATTACAGGATTTACGTTGTTGGGCCTTACAAAGCCGCCCAACGCCCAATCCGGAAGAATATTTTTATTTTGTGCAGTTGTATTTGTGCCGATCAATACCAGGCTTAACAGGAGAAAATACTTCATGATCCTAAACCGGTTTAAAAATGATACAGGAATACCACATCACCTGTGTAAGCCGGTTTGGCCTTGCCTTTAATGCTGAGTGTAGCACCAATGATCACTTTCGTTACACCTCTGAGATTAACTATAGAATTGAGCTTCGCTTTCAATTGAACTTCGTCGTTCACAAGCACGGGCTGGCCAAACTTAAATTGCTCTATACCGTAGTTAATTTCCATTTTAACATTGCGGATGTCTGCAATCTGCTTCCATAAATAAGGAATTAACGCCAACGTCAAATAGCCGTGGGCAATGGTAGATCCGAAAGGGCCTTCATTTTTTGCTCTTTCTTCATCTGTATGGATCCATTGATGATCAAGCGTTGCATCCGCAAACTTATTGATCTGTGCCTGATCTATTGTATGCCATTCAGAACTACCTATTTCTTTACCCTCGAATGCCTGATATTCTGCGAAACTATTGACAATTACCATACTCTTTATTTGTTTATTATTACCTGGTGATTAATGTGTGGCCCCAAGATACATGAATTTATAACCTACTCCTATTTCTTCTCTCCTACCAGTTTTTTTAACTGCGTGCGCAGGTCCGCCACATTTTTAGCCTGTAACGGTTCCGCAGCCAGGTTAACGGTTCCCTCATCGTTATATAATTCCGTAGCTATTAATGCCTGGGTCTTAAAATCATACCATTCTGTAAACCGGTACCGGCCGGTGCGCAGGGAATACCCCATAGCGGCTATACGGGATTCATCGGACAATGCTGCGTAAGGCCTGATGAACTGGCTGAGCGCATAGTTTTTTACAGCGGCACGGGCATTTGTTAATACCGGCACCAGGCTTTTACCAGCCAATCCATTGGGTACCGGAAGACCACACAAGGCTGTTAGCGTAGGATACAGGTCTACCAGTTCGGTGAGTACTGAAGTATGCCCTGCTTTGGCCACAGTGCCCGGGGCATTAATGATCAGGGGAACGCGGGTAGCATTTTCGAAGTTGGTGGCTTTGGCCCACATGCCCTGCTCTCCCAGGTGAAACCCATGGTCTGATAACAGCACTACGATAGTATTACTGGTGAGGCCATGGCTGTCCAATGCCGCAAGCAACTTACCAATCTGTGCATCCGTATAGCTTACCGCAGCATAGTAGCCCTGCAGGAGTTCTTTTACTTTTTCCCCGGGAATAGCTCCCTGCTCCGGGATATCCGTATAGCCCCGGAGTTCCTGTGATTGATGGAAGGCAATAGCCGGCGCATTACGGGGAACTGTTGTATCAGGCAAGGGCAGTGATCTGCCATCAAACTGTTGCCAGTAGCGATCGGGTGCAGTGAAGGGAAGATGTGGTCTGCGAAATCCCACCGCCAGGAAGAATGGTTTATCTTTCAAACGGCTGAGCAGGTCAATAGCAGCTTCGGCCACCTTCCCATCAATATACCCGGTATCTTCCACGGCTGCCCTTTCGGTAGCGGCAGCTTTTGATCTGCCGGCATTTTCAGTCAATACATATTTAGTGCCCGGTCCATTTCCGGTAACGCCTAACAAAGCAGGCCAGGACCATGAAGCAGGGTCATGGTGGGCCGGCGGATCGTGATAGATCTTTCCCGCCGCCGCCGTGGTATAACCGTTGTTCTTAAAGTATTGTGGTAAGGTGATGATCGTGGGATGCAAAGGGCGGAAAGGTTGTGAAAGGCCCCATATCTTCAGTTGGTCAGGACGCCTGCCGGTCATGAAGGACGCGCGGGAAGGAGCGCAAACTGCTTCCTGGCAATACGCCCTGTCGAATACTCTTCCATTGGCGGCCAGCCGGTCGATATTCGGGGTACGGGCATTGGTATCACCATAACAACCGAGTACCGGCTTCAGGTCATCTACAATGATAAAGAGTACATTCTTTTTACCGGCCTGCTGTGCTGCGGCGGATTCATTGAACAAGCAAGCTGCCAGCATCCAACAGATAAGAAATCTCATGCCTAAAAATAGCAGGATAATATTAAAAACACCAATCTTTATGTCCGTTACTGCAAGCGTGCGTTGAAGAACGCAGCTGATTCACCGATAACCAGCTCCCATTTACCCGCCTGCGAAAACCCATGATCGGCTCCCGCAACCTCTACCCATTTATTCGGCACACCTTTATCATTGAGGATATTAGTAAACTGCTGGTACTCGGCTTTGCTACCATCCGGAAGATCGCCTACCGCGTTTGATTCGGGGCGTATATTGATGGTTGCCTTGCCCCGTCCCTGGTAAGCTACCCATAGTGGGCTGGCTGCCATATACGCCAGCACATTAGCCTGCACAGGCTCCGCTCCTACCGCCCTGTAGATCACTTCACGGATCCTTGGGTCCAGCGCCTGCACCTCCGCCTCATTCTGAAATGCGAAATTAGTGGCGCCTGCCCAGTTGCCCGCAACTTTAACACGGCTACCTGTATTCTTATCCCCATAGGCATAAAGCAGTGCTAATGTACCACCCGCACTATGCCCTGCAATAGCCCATTTATCAGCGCTTATACCCCATTCGCCGGATTTGGATACCGCCAGGTTAACCGCCGCCTGAATGTCATTCAGCTGGTCTGCTATCTTTACCGGGCTGGGTTTATGTACAATAGGATCACTGAGTACACCGTCTACATTCACCAGGCGATAGTTTACATTAAGCACAGCAAATCCTTTGGCTGAAAATTGTTGCGCATGTGCAGAAAATTCTGATTTATCGCCAGCCACAAATCCCCCACCATGTAGCATTACCACCACGGGCGTTTGTTCATTTCTGCCTTCAGGAAGATATACATCCATCTTTTGTTTCGCATCATCACCAAAGGTAACATCCGTGATAACCCTTGCTGCTGCAGAACTTTCTTTGTCCTTCTTACAGGAAAAAAGCAGGAAGCAGGTACTTATAAAGAGATAAGCAACAGACTGTTTCATGTGGTATTTTTATAAATAAAACAAAAACTGTTCCCATTTGCTGCTATATCCGGAATTGTTTAATTCATTACCTTTCATATATTTTAACCCAAACCGAGCGAATGAATAAAAGGGCATTGCTTATCATGTGGATGCTGATGATCATTTTTTCCGGCCTGGCACAAAACCCGGGAACCTTTGTCGGCTACGGAACACTTCCTGTTAAAACACCCGATTCATTACTGCAACAGTTGAAACATGCCGGCAATATAAAAGAGAAAATGCGGGCAGCGCAACCGCTATTAGCCTTTCATGCCTCCCATGGCACTACAGATTCCGTTATTTTTTATGCACAGCAGCTGATCGCCGAAGCAAACGAAAACCCTGACAAGGCCACCCTGTACAACATGCTGGCAAAGGCCTACCAGGACAAAGGATTATACGAGGAAGCTTTGCGTTTTTACCTGGAAGGCATCAGGATAACAGAAACACTGGGCGATACGGCCAGCTTTAACGACAATAAACTGGGCATAGCTAATGTGTATTTCGCCCGTAATGAATACAACAAAGCTATTACAGCCTACAACGAATTACTGGCCACCACCCTGGATGAACAAATAAAACATATCGTATACAGGCAGCTCAGCCAAATCCACTTAGAACGAAAGGAACTGGTAAAAGCACAGGAATACGCCGCAAAGGCACTGACCTTTTTCCACCAGTCCGGCCAGCTAAAAAACGAGTTGCAGGCTAAACTCACACTAGGCATCATTGCAGAACTCAATCAGCATGCTGATACGGCGTTCACCATTTACAATGAAGTGATCAATATCGCACAGCAGCGCCAGTTCTTCGACGTCTATATCAATGCAGGGCAAAGATTGGGCGACCTCCTGATTGCAAAACAGGATTATGAAAATGCCAGGGGTCTGCTTACCATGGTGTATGCCAATGCCATGCAATGGAACGACATGAAGGCACAACTGAAAGTACTGAATAGCCTGCGCAACCTGCATGCCGCCATGGGCGATTATAAAAATGCCTATGCTCTCATGACGCAATTAATGGGTATTTCCAGGGAAGTGCAGGACAAGCAAAACAAAAGAGAGATCAACGAACTGGAGATAAAATACCAAACCGCACAGAAAGAAAAAGAGATCCTGAACAAGGAAAACGAACTGAGCCAGCAAAAAACAATAAAGTACAGCCTGTTGATCGGATTCTTAGCCATCCTGCTGCCCGTGATAGGCTTATTGTATATGTATTACCAAAAACTGCAGGCACAAAGTAAGCTGAATGCTACGATGGAGGAAATGAACCAGCAAAAGATCACCGCGCTGCTAAAAGATAAAGAACTGGAATTGCTGAAGGCCTCCGTAACCGGACAGGAAAAAGAACGGAAACGGATCGCCGGAGAACTACATGACAGCATCGGAGGCAACCTTGCCGCTATTAAGCTCCAGCTTTCTAACCTCGGGGTAAAAGCGCTAATAAAACAGGTAGACGAAACTTACCACCAGGTACGTGATCTCTCTCATGATCTTGTTCCTCAAAAATTCAACAACACAGGATTTACCGAACTGATCGCGGGCTATCTCAGGCAATTCGACCTCCCCGGAAACGCCAGGATATCATTTCAGGCTTATCCCCCGGAAGAAATAGAACGCATCGAAACAACACTGAAAGTAGAGATCTATAAAATAATGCAGGAACTGATCACCAATGCCCAAAAGCATAGCCAGGCATCAAAAGTGGAAATACAGCTGACGCAGTTTGATGGCATGCTGAAGCTGCTGTTCGAAGACAACGGTAAAGGTTTCGCCACAGAAACCACCCGGCAGGGCATCGGCCTTCAGAATATACGGGAACGCCTGAAACTTTTCGATGGCGTACTTTCCATTGATTCATTCCCATCGAAAGGCACAGTAATAGACATTGAAATACCTTTAAAATATGAAGCATAATATTATCCTGGCGGATGATCATAAGCTGTTCCTGGAAGGACTGATAAAATTAATTGAGAAGGAAGCAGACCTTCATGTGCTGTATTATGCCCATAACGGCAAACTCATCATGAATTACCTGGATCAGCATCCGGACCAGCAGGTTGATCTTGTTATTACAGACATCAGCATGCCCGATGTAAATGGTATTGTGCTGAATAATCACATCAAGGAAACCAGGCCGGAGATCAGCACACTGGTGGTAAGCATGCATACCGACAATAACATGATCGATGCACTCATTCAGCAGGATGTAGATGGCTATATCTCCAAAAATGCAGATTCCGATGAGTTACTGGCCGCGATCAAAGCGATCCTGAAAGGCGGGAAATACTTTTCAGAAGCCATCAAACAGGATTACATGAACAGTGTTTTCAACAAGGAAAAAGAAACACTGGAAATGCTCACCTCACGAGAAAAGGATGTACTGAAATTAATTGCGGAAGAGTACACCACGCAGGAAATTGCCGATAAGCTCTTCTTAAGCAAACATACCATTGAAAGCTACCGTAAAACCCTCATACTAAAATTAAAAGTACGCAACCTGGCAGGCCTTACCAGGTATGCCGTAAAATTAGGACTGCTCAGCTAACCCCCTGAAAACAGGGTATTGATTTTCACTGGAAACGATGTTGTTGCCCCCATCGTGCCGGGATACCTTTGTTGCATAACAAAAACCTAATATTATGATCTACGGAATTACCTTAATCCTGCTCAGCATCATTGCTGTACCCTCTCTGATCTTATCTAAGAAACCAAACGCAAAGGAACTGCTGGAAAAAGTTGAACCCTACCAGGGTTGGATCGGTATCGTTTTCTGCTTCTGGGGAATATGGGGCATAGTATCTGCCGTATTAAACTTAGGCTGGCTTACCTCCGCTCCCATCTGGTGGGGAACACTGATGGCAGGCAGCCTGGTAGAAGCCTGCCTGGGATTTTTGCTGGGTTTCCCCCTCATCAACAAACTGTTCCTCTCCAACAACGATAAAGCCCGGGAAAAAGCCGCACGCATCAGGGCGAAGGTTGCCCCCAAACAAGGCCAGCTTGGCATATTGGGTATTATCGTAGGTGTATGGATGATTGTAGCTTCTTTCTTGTTCACCATTGCTTAAACAGACACAAATGAAAAAATTAATACTGGCTGCCATCATATCACTGGCAGCGTTGAACAGCCATGCCCAGGAAAAGGAGACCACCATAGAAGTCAGGGGTGTAGCCAAAATAAGCCGGGAGATTGAGTCCTACCTGATCGATTTTGCCATAGCTGTGGATTATGGTGAAATGGAAGGCAGAAAATCTTTCGAAGATCTGAAAAGCGCCTTTTTTGCCAAAGCGAAAGCTGCCGGTTTTGAAGAAAGCCGGTTTAAAGAAGACAAAATGGGATACCAGGCCCTGCAAATGTACAGGGAAGGCAGTTTATTTACTTTTGAAACCCGCAATAAGGATGAACTGCTGAAAGCGGCTAAACTGGCAAATGGAGGGGGCGTTATCACCATTACGGGCACACGGTTAAAGTTCCAGCCACTGAAGGACGAAGAAAAACTTTTTGATGCCGCGTTCCGAAATGGCAAAGAAAGGGCTGCCGGCATTGCAAAGGCCATTAACAAAAAAACGGGAACAGTACTTACCATCACGGAGTATGCCCCACTTGATACAGGGTCTGAAGATAATTTCTATTATAAGCGCCCTGTAGAGCAGGATTACTACCTGATCATAAAATTTGCTGTTGAGTAGCCGGCCATCATTCATTTTTGACCCAAAAATCTAATTCAACATGAAAAAGATCATCTTATTTTTATTAATACTGGGAGGAGCAGCCGCATGTAAAAAAGAGAATATGCAGGAAGTGAATGCAAATAACCTGCAAGGCACCTGGGAAGCGACAAAAAAAATCTATATTTATTATGAGAATGATAAGGAAATAGAAAGAGAAGAAGCCACTGTTCAACCCAAAAAGGATGTATTTGTATTTGCAGGGGACAGCCTTTTATTATACAGAGATGATAAGCGTACGAGGGACAGGTACACCTTCACCTTAAATGGCGGCAACCTGGATGTACGGGAAAGCAATTACACCACACATTTCAAACTCAAATGGTACCAGGATACACAAATGAGCATAGCGCAGGAAGAAACTGACCAGGGTTCAACGGGCGTTAAAACACGCTATATCCAGGAGACTGTTTTTGTAAAAAAGTAGCCAGATAAAAACGATGCAAATGAAGGCATTTATTCAAAATCAACCCGGTGAGCAGGATGCAAAACCCAAACCCAATCTCAATCATAACAACCAGGGACTTCTCTATTCGATACTGATCCTTGTGAGTATCCCAATGGGAATAGCCATTCCGGCACTCAACAGGCTCACGGCCATCGGCAAGATCCAAAGCTGGGTGATGTATGGGATCCTGGTAGTGTTGGGCCTGCTCACCCTCGCCCTCATTGTTTCCGTCACTAAAAGAATGATGATTAAAAACATCATCGAACAAAAAAAATATTACCGGCTGGCCGGGAACCTTACCTGGTTGCCGCAGGAAAAAAGAGAAGCTTTGCAACTACAGGCCCATTCCTGTTATCATGCCGGCAGTTGGGTAGAAACACTTGAATACTGGCCCTCCGAGATAAGACTGCCCGGGAAAACACGCTTTACTACCTTCCAGGTTGTTTCGAAAGAAGACAGGCTGGCCAGTAACGACGAAGCCTGGAAGGTGCTTTCCGAAAAAACATATACCGAGCGGATAGATGCCCTTTATGCGGGCATGCATAGCAGGCTCTTTGCAGCAGATAAGCAGGTAATGGCTGTACAAGACAGGAACTTTATGATCTCCCGGCTGGGAGAATTAACCCAGCTTCCTGAAAGTTATATTACATCCTGCTGGGAGCCGCAAAACGGTAAACCGGCCATACTGGTATGGGCATTCGACCTGCAACGTGTAATAGAGCTCTCCAGGACTTCTTTTATGGCCGGGATCATTTCCGAACAAAAAGCCTGGGAGCAGATCCTTAAAGCCTCCGATTACACCCATGCGCTTTTTGATAACTATACTGATTTCCTCAACAACTATCGCCTCGGGCATGCCTATTGGTGCAACGATTTCAAACTAACCAACGAAGAGGCACAAATGCAGAAAGCTTATGATCATGACTGCGAATGGCCAATAAAAGGCGTAACATGGACGAAGAAAAGCACTTTACCCGAAGTGATCCTGAATGCCTGCAGGGAATATGTAGAAGAAGACGTTAAAAAGAATACCCGGCATACCATCGGGTTCCAGTCAGAAAATAATGATAACTGAAGCATACCCTGCACTGCCACAACTGGCCACCTATTTATATCCAAAATAGTAAACCTTCTGCATCTGTTTACCCAATGTTGCTGTAATACCCATCGGCAAAAGGGATTCCTGCAATTTGGAAAGATCTTTAGTGAAGATAGTGAGGTTGAATCTCCGTTTGCTGAACGGCTCACTATTTTTGAGAACCACCATACCGGGAAATGGCCCCTGCAATGGTATGATCATAGCCGCGAGAGAGTGGTTTTCCAGCGAAACAACACCATCAGCGTCGCTAACCTTACTTTGTATTGCTTTCGGATCTGCAAGGTTCGCCAGCAGTTTAATGGTGTCCGTTACTTCCAGCGTAAGTACTTCCAGCAGGCTATCACGCGTTTCCAACTTTAGTTCAAAGTTATTCATGAGCGTATCCAGCACATGGCCTGCTTCCGTTTTCTTTTCACTTTTATAGCAATAGGAAAGGAACGAATTGATCATAGCAGGTGGCAATACCACTTGTATATTGCTTACATTCAGCAGTTGCGCAAAGGCATATTGCGTATTGATACCAATCCTGGTTTCATTATACAACTTACCGGGGCGGGTGAAAAGAAAACCAGAACCCCTGGGCACGCTCTCCAATGGGCCCACGCTGAAATACTCTTTGATGTCCTGGTTATCCTGTACTGAGTTGAAAACAATTTTTAAAGAATCATAGATGGGACTGGTACGAACAGCCAGATTGGCTGACGGAGGCGCAACTACCTTTTTACGGGCAAGGAAATCCGTTATCATACCTTCTGTGAGTTCATAAGCCGCACCGGCCCATTGCACCTGCATACGGTCATCTATAAGCGCGCAGAAAGGAATGGAGCTGATCCTGAAATTTTTGAATGTTTTGCCTGTGGTGTCTGATACTACTGCGGTAGTAAATACTACTTTGGCGAGCAGCTTTTTCACTTTCGCCTCGTTTTCATCGGTGAGAGAAAGAAAACGCAGCCGGTTATCCTGCTTGTAGGAGTTTGCTATGGAATTGAAGTGTGGTACACCTGCAATGCAGGGCGCACACCAGGTTGCCCAGAAATCCACGACGAGGAACTTACCCCGGAGGTTCTTATCTGGCGGCACATTACTGATCCAGTGTGTAATGTTGAGCGGAAGCACATTTTCCCCGCTCTTGATCTGCGGAAAGGTTTGAAGGGAACAGGTTAAACTGAACAGGAGGAGGATGAATTTTCTCTGCATAACAAAATGTTTACAACCCTAATCTATGAAATCACCGTAGATTATCCTCATCTAATTTCCTGCAAGTAACCTGCCTTTCATAAAAGGTTTAACCTGCTTTCTTTCCTGCCTCTTTATCTCCCCCGATAATATTCAACCGACTTATCAGTTCCGGGTAAAATTGCTTCGAAAGCGCCAAAGGCACTCCACCCACCACTACCAGGTCCTTTTCCTTCCCTATTTCCTCAAGATAATTGAGGGACACGGCAAAGGAACGGTGAATTCTGACGAAGAGGCCTTCCGGCAATTGACTCAACGTTTTTTCCATAGTAGCGCGTACCTGATAGGAATAATCTTTTGCCAAAAACCTAAGATAATTGTCCTCCGATTTAAGTATCATGATCTCAGCCAGGTTAAGTCTTACTAACCTGCGATCATCCCGGATAAAAAATGGCTGGTTCATCATAATGGATATAGTTGGGTGTTAGATCTTGTGCTTAAACGGGTTACGTTCAAATGTAACGAAAAAAACCGTTTTGCAAAACCTACTGACACTTTGCTGCCATCCTTCAGTGATCCTTCAGTGGTTTTCTGCGGCAGCAAGACTTTGAGGATGTTTGGCTGAAGGATGGCAGAAGGATGGTAGAAGGCTCACTGAACAAACACCATTTTTTCAACCTGAAAATTTCATTCACCCCACCTGTTTGTACACTGAGACCACAAAACGCATGCACCGATACCACATATTCAAAGATCGGGTCCTCTTCCAAAGTACTTTTGTATTGTCGATCGCCACAAAGGGAGCATCGCTTAGGTGAACGGAGAGGAGCGACTCCTGTAACCTTCTCCCATAGCGGCATCGGCACTGAACGAAACAATTTTAATTCATCATTTAAAACAATTTTTTTATGGCTAATATTAACGAAAACCTCCTCGTGAGAGGAGCAAGAGGTAACGTAGGTAAACAATTTGTTTACCGCAAACATGGTAATAATACCATGATCGCACGAATGCCCAGGATCAATGAGAATGCGGTAAGCACAGAACAACAACTGGCAAAACGCGAACTCTTTGCATCTGCCGCAATGTATGCCCAGGGAGCAATTCAATCAGCTGAGCTGAAAAAAGAATACCAGAAGAAAGCTCCCCCTGGCAAAACAGCGTACAACATGGCATTGCGCGACTTCCTGAAAGCGCCTGTAGTAAAGAAGATCAATACCGAAAAGTACAATGGTACGCCCGGTTCAACGATCATTATTCATGCAAAGGACGATTTCAGGGTAGCTGAAGTAAAGGTGAGTATTTACCTGGCTTCAACAGGCGATCTGTTGGAAGAAGGGAATGCAACACTGGCCCCTATTAACCGGGAACAGTGGATCTATACCGCCTCTCAGGCTAACGCCTCCATGGAACCTCTTAGAATCGTAGCTGCTGCTACGGATGTTCCGGGGAACAAGGCCGTGCTTGAAGTCACGCTGTAGTTATCACACATAAAAAGGGTTGCGCTGCACAGCGCAACCCTTTTTCCAATCTAATCCATACCGCCTTCATGTTTGAACAGAGATATCTGAATGCCGGCGTTCCCGTTTTCATCTCCGATGTCCTGACATGCATTAGTCATAGCCTGTTATTTAATATTGGATGCACCTTGAGATATTTTCCATAAACACCGTATATTACTTAAAAGCAAATAAAGTTTTTAATGTCAAAGACCTTACTTACTGTAGTTATCTTATTAGGATCAATATCCACATATTGCCAAACCCAGGCACCTAACATCATTTACATCCTCACAGATGATATGGGTTATAGCGATATCACTTGCTTCGGAGGGCAATTTGTACCCACGCCCAACATCGACCGTATCGCAAAGAACGGCAGGAAATTTACCAACTATTACAGCGCTGCTCCTATTTGTTCTCCCTCAAGAGCAGGGCTTCTCACCGGCATGTATCCCGGCAGATGGAATTTCTCCACCTACCTCGATAATAAAAAACACAACAGGAATGCGCAACAGGCAGATTTCCTCGACCCCGCAGCGCCATCCATCGCCAGGTTCTTTAAAAAGGCCGGATATGCAACAGGCCATTTCGGTAAGTGGCATCTTGGTGGAGGAAGAGATGTGAAGGATGCTCCCGGCTTTGAACAATATGGCTTTGATGAACATGCCAGCACTTATGAAAGCCCAGACCCTGACCCTTTAATCACTGCAACAGACTGGATCTGGTCAGATAAGGATAGCATCAAAAGGTGGGAACGGACAAAGTATTTTGTAGATAAAACACTTGATTTTCTAAGCAGGCATAAAGGGCAACCCTGCTTTATCAATCTCTGGCCGGATGAAGTGCATACACCATGGGTCCCCAAAAAAGATTCCATGAACAGAGAAGGACAAGCCGCCTTTAAACTGGTCCTAAAAGAATATGATGTGCAGATCGGCAGGCTGCTGGATGGGTTAAAAAAATTAGGCATCGAAAAAAATACCATCATCATTTTTACCAGTGATAATGGGCCGTTACCAACCTTCCAGGGCAGCAGGGCAACAGGATTCAGAGGATCAAAGTTATCTTTATATGAAGGAGGTATCCGAATGCCTTTCATCATCTCCTGGCCAGGGCATGTTCCGGCAGGAACAATTGATAGTTCCTCTGCTGTTAGTGCAATAGATATCGTTCCTTCACTGGCTAAACTAAGCAACGTTTCCCTTCCCAAAGATTACCCTGGTGATGGAGTTGACAGAAGTGCTGTATTACTGGGAAAACCGGCGGCCAGGAACAAAGAAATATTCTGGGAATACGGCCGTAATGATATTGCATTCGCCTACCCGAAAGGCAATAATATTAATAATAGAAGTCCCAATCTGGCAGTACTTTCCGGGGACTGGAAACTATTAATGAATAGTAACAGTACAGAGGTCCAGCTCTATAATATAAAGAAGGACAAAGTCGAAACAAATAACCTTAAAGACAGCGAACCGGCTGTAGCAGCACAACTGAAAGATAAATTACTGCAATGGTGGGATTCACTCCCAAAGTTGACACAGTAAAAAGTATCATACCTAGCTATTTCAGTTCAATCCACACAGGGGCATGATCGCTTGTTTTCTCCCAGCCCCGCACATGTTTATCAACACCTCCACGGGAAAGCCGGTCCCTCAGATGCGGGCTTATTAAAAAATGATCGATCCTTAGCCCTGCATTCCGTTCCCATGCACGGCGAAAGTAATCCCAGAATGTATAAATAGTTTCTTCAGGATAAAGATGCCGGATAGCATCTGTCCATCCCTGCTTTAACAGGCCATCAAAAGCAGCTCTTACCTCTGTGCGGAAAAGCGCATCATTCACGTACTTCTCAGGTTTATAAACATCCAGTGTGGTTGGCATAACGTTATAGTCTCCTATCAGTATCACAGGTACATCATGAGCGAGCAGCTTTTTAGCATGTGCGGTCAATCGTTTATACCATTTGAGCTTATATTCGAACTTCTCGCCCGGATATGGATTACCATTAGGGCAATAAAGACAAACGATCACTATCTGCCCAACAACTGCTTCAAGGTAACGGCTCTGAACATCATCCTTATCTCCGGGAAGGGAACGCCCCACTTCCTGGATCGGCAGGGAACGTGAAAGGATCGCAACGCCGTTCCAGCTCTTCTGCCCATGCCATACAGCCTGGTAGCCTGCTGCCTGGATCTCAGCCAAAGGAAAGCGCTCACCGGGTGCTTTCAGTTCCTGCAAACAAACAATGTCCGGCTTTGCCTCCTGCAGCCATTGAAGCAATACAGGCAGCCGGGCATTTATGCCGTTGATATTATAAGTAGCAATTTTCAGCATGTCTTTTAAGATTATATATTCGCCAATAAATCAAAATACGGGGCTAACAGGATATAATAAACACCTTTCTTAAGCCCGATAAACACACGCCTTTGCCTGGCGCATAGTGTACATTTTTTTAGCATCGTTGAATCCAGCAAACATTGTAAACCAATCTCCTGCATTAAATATACCCAATTACAGGCAACATCACATGACAAACAAACACTACTTTATGTAAAGTTTATTTTACATTATGGAATATATGCTTTACTTTTACAGTAGTTTAAATTGCCGGCATTTAAACAGACCTCTATTGATAAATCACCTTAAACTTTAAAAAAATGAAGCTTAAAAATCCAATACCAGGGATGCAGACACTGCTTCCCGGAACAGCCATGTGCCTGCTGGTTGCCCTGTTCCTTTTCTCCTGCAATAAGGATAATGATGCAAATCCCAATGCCGGAAACGAAAACCTGGCAGCTGCCGCAAAGGCCGTTACCGGTAACCTGGTACAGGGAAACGTAAAAGCAATTTCCGGTCCGGAAGGTTTGATATTGCACATCAATGATCTTGACATCCTGGTGGAGAAAGCACTTGGCAATACCCTCTATGCATTGCCGGATATGCCTTCAGCAGCAGTCATCACTTCAGAGTATGGATTGATCCTGAAAGACCTGGCCCGCGGCAATGTATATTTTCTTGTAAACAACGATGAGGAAAGCATCAGCAAATTCAATTCCGTCGCTTCTCTTTTTCCTTCCATCGTGAACATCAACAAAATATTCGGTACAACGATCGTACGAAACAGTTAATACAACTGTATCTGCTAATTGATTCCCCGGTCCTGTACAGGACCGGGTTTTGGTGTTTAATATAAATGTTAACCCAGCGATATACAGGGCATCAAATCGCTAATTGACGAAATACGGTCATAAAAACCGTTGTACATCTTACAACAGCATGTGATTATCAACCTATTGCAACATGGCGTGCCACTTGCAACTACTGGTGCGTACACAAACTTCTTATATGAGAGTACTGATCTTCCTTACAATCTTATTTATTCAACTAAACACAAGTATTATGGCACAATCCAAAAAGCCGGCAAAAGCAGAAAACGATGAACAGATCTTTTTGCAGGTGAGGAATTTTTTAAAACAGCTGAATGCCGGAGACGGTAAGCCTATCGAAAAGCTAAGTCCTAAAGACGCGCGGGATGTTTTATCAAATGCCCAAAGCTCAGTTGCCTTTGATTATTCAAACATCGAAGAATCAGAGAAGATCATCACACAGGATGGTGAATTTGTGAAGCTCCACATTGTAAAACCCTTACATGCTAAACCGGATGCTCCTGTGTTCGTATACATTCATGGCGGCGGATGGGTATTGGGAGATTATCCCACGCACCGGAGGCTCGTAAGGGACCTGGTTGTAGCAAGCGGTGCCGTAGCAGTTTTCCCTGATTACACTCCATCTCCGGAAGCCCAATATCCTGTAGCCATCAACCAGATCTATGCTACTACAAAGTGGGTAGCACAACATGGCGGCGAAATAGGTGTGAATGGTAAAAACCTCGCGGTAGTGGGTAATAGTGTTGGTGGAAATATGACGGCGGCAGTTGCCCTCATGGCAAAAGACAAAGGTGGGCCGGAAATAAAACTCCAGGTGATGTTGTGGCCTGTTACGGACGCTAATTTTGAAACAGGTTCCTATAATGAGATGGCCAAAGGCAGGTTCCTTACTAAAAAAATGATGGAGTGGTTCTGGGATAATTATTTACCTCAAAAGAAAAAGCGGGAAGAAATTTATGCCTCTCCTCTAAGAGCTTCCATTGATCAATTAAAAGGTTTACCTCCGGCTTTAATTCAGACAGCAGAAAATGATGTGCTCCGCGATGAAGGAGAAGCATATGCACGCAAACTGGATGAAGCGGGTGTACCTGTAACGCTTACCCGGTATGGCGGTTTGATCCATGATTACGGATTATTAAATGCACTCGCGGAAGTGCCGGCTGTTAAAACTGCACTGCTGCAGGCAGCCGCTGTTATTAAAAAATCATTGAACGACTAATCACCTAAAAAAACAAATGTATGTCTATCAAACAAATCGTTGCTACAACAATGCTTGCAACAGCTGCTATTACATCCAACCCCGCTGAGGCACAAGTTAAGAATGTAGTATTGGTACATGGTGCTTTTGCCGATGGCTCCAGCTGGTCAAAGATCATTCCCCGCCTGCAAGCCAGGGGATTGAATGTTATTGCCGTGCAAAATCCCCTCATTTCCCTGGAAGAAGATGTAGCGGCAACTAAAAGGGCCATTGCCTTAATGGATGGTCCGGTTCTGCTCGTAGGGCACTCTTACGGAGGCATGGTGATCACAGAAGCAGGTAATGATCCCAAAGTGGCAGGCCTGGTATATGTTTGCGCACTGGTTCCCAACGATGGGCAAACGGTAGTGGATGTAACGTCTGCATTCCCTGCTGCACCCGGCAGTGGAGAGTTCAGGCAGGATGCATCTGGTTTCCTGAGCCTGTCGCCTAAAGGTATCAATGAATACTTTGCGCAGGACCTGCCTGCCAAAGAAAGACAGGTATTGGTAGCCACACAAACTCCCTGGGCCGGGAAAGCCACCGTCACCAAAATTTCAACAGCTGCCTGGAAGGATAAACCATCCTGGTTCATTGTTGGTACAGAAGATCTGATGGTACCTGTTGATCTTGCCAGGGCGGAAGCAAAAATGATAAAAGCGAAAACCACCGAACTGAAATCCAGTCATGTGCCCATGGTTTCCCAACCTGAAAAGGTGGCGGAAGTCATTATCAATGCAGCACAGGGATTATAATAACCTGCTATGAGAGATCAGGGACCCGGGCTGGCTGGCCTGGGTCCTTAATTGATTGATCATCAAATTCATGCTGAAAATTTCCTGGAAATATGTCCATTTGCCGGATTGTGATTGTTATACCTATGAACAATCTGTTTATTCAGCATGAAAACGAACAATACACTCCTGGTTAGCTTCCCGGCAGACACAAGCGCTAAAGCAATGAATAGTCGCATCAGGTCACTGGAAACGGAACGCCGGATCCTCCTGGAACTGGGAAACGACATCACAAAGGTCAGAGAGAAAACCGATCTCATCACCATCTTTTCATCCAGGATCAGGGAGCTGTATCCTTTTTCGCATGCCATTGTTACCCTTATCAACCCCGATGGGGAATCATATACACCATTCCTGCTAGATCCCGGGTCCTCCCTCATTCAAAATCATGCCTTATATCCACAGCTGGTGACCGGCCGTTTCCCGATGAATGAACCATTTATACAGGAGGTGATAACAAACGGGGAGCCTACTACCTTCTTATTGGAAGATGTGATGGATCTCCCGGGAAGCCCTGTATTCCTGAAGGTCAACTATGAACGGGGCGTTAGGGTGATCATGATGACACCCTTGAAAGATAAAGACCAGATCATCGGTTTCCTGCATACTTATACAAAAGATCCGGATGGTTTTTCGGAGGAATTTAAAAGCATCATTACCGGTATTGCGCCACAGGTTTCCAGCGCTGTTGCCAATATCATTAAGTATGAGTCTATCAGTCATAATGAAGCTGTCAACAAAATATTGCTATCGCTAAGCAAAGAAATGGTAAAGGTGAGGGACAGGCAGCACCTGCTGAAAGTACTCAGTTCCGGCCTGAAAGAGATCGTGCCTTTCTCCCGCAGTATGATCACGGTGATGGATGAAAAGGAAGAGTATTATAAAGCCTATCTGATCGATGCCGAGTTGCAACTGAAAGAACTGACAGATTCCGGAGATGCATTGCATATGGCTACTCCTGCAGAAGATGGCATCTACGATATCGCCTCCCTATATTATAAGCCCCTGGTTTTTGATATGAAGGCATTCGACCTGGAAAATTCTCCGCGCTGGTTCAAGCTGCACTATGAAGCCGGCGCCCGGGAAATGATCGTGAAAATACTGGGTGGGAATGGTACATCTAAATACACCTTGATGCTGTTTTCCGCAGAAAAAGGCACTTTTGGCCCGGAAGCCGTGAACATCGTCAATCATATTTCCGGTCAGCTGTTTGCCGCTGTGAGCAATATTTCAGCTAATGAAGAAATACTGAAACGGGAAAATGAAAAATCATTCCTGCTCGAATTCAGCAACGATATTGCAGCAGTAAGAAGTAAAGCCGACCTCGCAGAAGCAGTACGTAAAAGTCTTAAAAAACTAAACTCACTGGATGGTTATGCCATCCGCAAGATCAACGAAGACCAGGTTACCTCTACCACTTACATCTATGACGAAACGCTTGCGGAACACAACGATGAACTGGTGCAGGAAATACTCACGGCTAAACTGCCTATTGACGACGGATTGCAGAACAGGGTACTGAACAGTGATATCCCACTCTACTTTAGCGTAAACGCAGAGATCAACCGGGGTAATAAAGCCCGCTACCTGGAACTCTGGAAAAAGATAGGGTTCAAAACTGTTATAGGCACGCCTCTCCGCAGCGGCAATGTAACGCTGGGCATCTTGTGGCTTGGCCTCGAAGATATCAACATGCCCTTACTGCAAGGCATCTGTGCCCAGATCTCCATTGCCATGCACAACATCATTGCCAATGAAGAAATATTACGCCGTGAAAAGGAACAGGCATTCCTGCTCAAATTCAGTCGTGACATTGCCGAACTCAGATCTAAAGATGACCTGCAAAGGGCTATCTCCAATGTTTTGCAGAACGTATTGAATATAAAACTGGTGATGATCCGCCTCATTGAAGAGGACGGCGCCTCACTCCTCCCTTACATGTATGATGAAAGTGTGTTCGAAGAAGAGGTAAAGCCCTTATTCAGGGTACTTGCTGCGAGGATCATTGATATCACTGAACCGCTGACTGCGAGGGTACTTAAAAACGATGGGCCGGTTATATTCAATATCGCAGAGGAGATAAAAAAGAGCGATGCCGGCCCCATCGTTCAGTTCTGGCAGAATGTAGGCATGAAGAACGCATTTGGGGCACCCTTGCGTGTAGGATCCACCAATATCGGAACACTCTGGCTGCTGACGGATGAACTCAACCTCACCATCCTGAAAGGCATCTGCGCCCAGATCTCCATTGCTATTTCCAATATACGCGCCACTGAAAAGATCCTGGCCTATAAACAGAAACTGGAGAATGAAAACGATTACCTGAGAGAGCAGATCAAAACCATCTATAATTTCTCAGAGATCGTAGGTAATGGTCCGCAAATGCAAAAGGTATACCGCCTGATGACGCAGGTGGCCGAATCTGCTTCCACCGTATTGCTACTGGGAGAAACAGGCACCGGCAAGGAACTGATCGCCCGCGCCATCCACAATTCCTCTCCCCGCAAAAATAAATTAATGGTAAAGGTGAACTGCGCCGCTTTACCTGCCCACCTCATCGAAAGCGAACTCTTCGGTCATGAAAAAGGTGCTTTTACAGGAGCAATAGACAGGCGGATCGGGAAGTTTGAACTCGCCAATAACAGCACACTTTTCCTGGACGAGATCGGTGAAATGCCACCGGAGCTACAGGTAAAGTTATTACGGGTACTGCAGGAACGGGAACTGGAAAGGGTTGGAGGGAAAAGCACCATCAAAGTAGATGTGCGCATCATTGCAGCCACCAACCGTAACCTGGAAGCGGAAGTACAGGCAGGGCGTTTCCGGTCTGACCTCTACTACCGGCTGAATGTTTTCCCTATTCATCTGCCCTCTTTAAGAGAACGCCTGGAAGATATTGAACCACTGGCTAATTCATTTATTGCCAAATTCAGTAAGAACATCGGCAAGAAGGTAAGCAGTATTTCCTCCAAAGTACTGAAGCAATTGAGGAATTACGACTGGCCCGGGAATGTACGCGAACTGGAACATCAGATTGAAAGAGGCATCCTGCTCAGTGAAGGAGACATTCTCCAGGAAGTACATCTGCCACTCCGCCAGCAGGAGGAAGAGGGGAAAGGAAATTCATCTTCTTCCAAAACACTGGAACAGATCGAACGAACATACATCATTGAAGTATTGAAGCGATGTGGTGGAAAAATTTCCGGGGCCGGCGGGGCAGCGGAAATACTGGAAGTGCCGGGCACCACACTGCATTCTAAAATGAGAAAACTGAAGATCGCAAAAGCAGACTACTTTATAAAATGAATGAACAAAAACGAAGGGAAGGCTGGAACATACATTGTTCCAGCCTTCCCGCTTTATTTCGTGAACACAGCGTGCAATCCTCTTAATACAGTGAAAGGCAACGCTCAGGAACAAATTCAACTAATTGGTTTATAAACAATTAAACAAGTGGCATTTCACTTGCAAACTATTCGTTACAAAAAATAACAGATCATGAAAATCGTAGTAATTGGCGGGACCGGCCTTATAGGATCCAAAACAGTAAAAAAACTTCTTGGGTTTGGTCACGAAGTCATTGCAGCATCTCCTGCGTCAGGCGTAAATACTATCACCGGCGAAGGACTGGCCGAAGTGATGGCGGGTGCAAATGTAGTGATCGACGTAGCCAATTCTCCTTCTTTTGAAGACAATGCCGTGATGGATTTTTTTAAAACCTCCGGCCGTAACCTATTGGCTGCAGAAGCAAACGCTGGCGTAAAACATCACATTGCATTGTCTGTGGTAGGAACAGAAAGACTGCAGGAAAGTGGCTATTTCCGTGCAAAAGCAGCCCAGGAAGATCTGATCAAGAATTCCGGCTTACCATATTCCATTATTCATTCTACACAGTTTTTCGAATTCCTGGGTGGCATAGCAGCATCAGCCGCTAAAGACGAAGCCATCCATTTATCGCCTGCACCCATACAGCCTATTGCATCAGACGATGTAGCAGCTGCTGTTGTGGATGTTGCACTGGGAGGGCCGTTAAACGGAACAGTTGAAATTGCAGGTCCTGAAAGGGTAAGCCTCTCTGCGCTTGTAGCACGTTATTTGAATAACGTGAACGATCCGCGCACCGTAATTTCTGATGTAAACGCCAAATACTTTGGCGCTCCGCTCAACGACAAAACACTGATTCCCGGCGATAATCCACGCATTGGCCAGATCAATTTCGAAACGTGGTTCGCTAACCAGCCTGCCAGGAGCTAAACTTTCAGGGCTTGCCAGGTGCCGCTTGTAACGAAGATGACGGGTGTCAGCTCGTTGCGGCTGTTGTATATGGCATGTGCTTTCCACCCGTTCGCGCATGAATGCCCGCCAAACGCCGGCGCAATTTTTCGCGACACCCGGTCAACAACGCAACGACACATCGGCGCCGGGCAAGCCAGAAAGTTTCATCAACAAAAATTCACTCATTTTAAAACAGTAATAACATGCAGGAATTCCTTTTAGTGATCCACAGGGATCTTACCAGTGCCAACCCAACACCCACGCCTGAACAAATGAAAGAAGCCCTTAAGCCTTACCAGGAATGGGTAGCGGGAATTGCCGCTCAGGACAAACTGGTTACACCTCCCAAACGTTGGGATGTAGACGGCAGGGTGATTAAATTCGAAAAGAAGAAAGAACAAGTGTATAGCGGCCCTTATGCTGAAAGTAAAGAATCCATCGGCGGGCTTATCCTGATCAAAGCAAAGGATTATGACGAAGCGGTTGAGCTGGCAAAAGGTTGCCCGATCATTCAGTATGGCGCCATTGTTGAAGTGCGGATGGCAGTACCTGTAGCGTAAAAAAAGCCTCCCGGTACACTGAAGTGCCCCCGAAAAGTTAGATACTTTTCGGGGGCATATCATGCCGGGAGGCTTTTTTTATAAGGGTTCTCCTGGTTACACAAAGCAAGGGCTGGCAGACCTGATGATAAGGTCTTTAATTGTTCAGCCTGCGCTTTATTTGCCCGATCTTCTTTTCAATTAAGGCGATATCCACAGGTTTGTTCACCTGTTTTAATGCAGTTTCATAATGCTGCATCGCCTTTCTGTCGTCAATATGTGTATATAGGTTTCCTAACAATGCGTAGTAAAAGTAATTATCCTTCAATCCCAGCTTCTCTGCCGCTATGATTGCTTCCTGTTTGCCTCTTGCCTTGGAAAGCGCGAAGGTGCGGTTTAAGGCCGCAATGGGTGAATACTCCAGGATCAGCAGCTGGTTGTACAGGTCAAGGATGTTGTTCCACTTTTCGCTGGAGTCTTCTTTATGGGTGTGCCAGTATGCAATGCCAGCTTCCAGGTGGTACCTTGTTAACACAGCGGTATCTGCAGCCTGGTTGAGATAATACTCACCCCGTTCAATCAGCTCACGGTTCCAGAGCGTTTCATCCTGTTCCTCATACAGTATCATTTCTCCTGTTTCATTCATCCTTGCTTCAAAACGGGAGGCATGAAAACACATTAAAGCCAGTAATGCATTCACGGCCGGCTGATTGGTGTGCGGCTGTTCTACCAGGAGGTAATTGAGCCGCATGGCCTCCACACAGAATTCTTTCCGCAGTACATTATTATGGGAGGTAGAGTAATAACCTTCAGAAAAAAGGAGGTACAAAGCTTTCAGCACCGTTTCCAGGCGGTCGTTTATTTCGGAGAAGGTGGGCTGCCGGATCTTTAGTTCCGCATCTTTCAGTTTCTCCTTTGCACGTTCCAGCCGTTTGTATATCACGGTTTTGGTGGTCAGGTAAGCATCTGCTATCTCCTGCGCGCCGAAGCCGCAGAGCAGGTTTAAAGCAAGCGCTACCTGCGATTCCGTGGGGATGGAAGGATGGCACACCGTAAAGATCATTGCCAGCTGACTGTCTGTAATATTACGGGCAGAAAGATCTATTTCTATCTCCTCCCCTTCCGGGATACTGTAGCGGAGGTCTGTCAGCAATTTCTGTTGAAAGAAGTTGTTCCTTTTCAGCCAGTTCTTTGTTTTATTCTTAGCCACCGTATATAACCAGGCAGTTGGATTTTCAGGTACTCCCCGGGCACTCCACGATTCGGTAGCTGCCAGGAAAGTATCACTCACAATATCTTCTGCCATTTCTATATGTTCAATGCCAAACAGCGAACTCAGTACCGAAACCATTTTCCGGTACTCCATTCTAAACAGGTGAGGTAACAATTCTTTTTCCTCCATAGCCCTCTCTTATCCCTGTGCCATACGTATCTCTACTGAACCTCCCAGTTCCAGGATCGGCGCTCCCTTTGCAATTTCAACAGCCTCATCATAACTTCCTGCCTTAATAATTACAAATCCTCCGATTGATTCCTTGATCTCCGCATAAGGGCCATCTGTTACACTCTTATCATGTTTAAGCACCTTCCCCATCGATTCCCATGGTTGTAACGGTCTTGCCAGCACATCGCGGCTCTTAAGATCATTAAACCATTCCCGCCACCGGCTCAAATGCGCCTGCAGTTGTTCCGGTGACGGTTGAATCTCCTTTGTTTTGTAGTCTCTACGGAATACCAATAAGAATTCATTCATATTTCATGGTTTTTTCTTCCTGTTCCTCAGCCAAACTGTCCTGCCCTGTAAGTTCCTACTGCGGCCGGGTTAGTGAAGGCTATATTAAAGCGGTTCCAGGTATTGATAGTGGACACCGCCAATGTCAGGTCTACGAGTTCTTCGTCTGTGAACTGCTCTTTTACCCTTGCATACACATCATCCGGTACGTGGGCAGCAGTAACTGCTTCAGCCCATGCCAGCGCAGCTCTTTCCCTGTCAGTAAAGAACGGTGTTTCCCGCCATGCGTTCAAAGTGAATAAACGCTGGGCATCTTCGCCATGTGCCAGGGCATCCTTTGAATGCATATCCAGGCAGTAAGCACAACCGTTGATCTGCGATACGCGCATGTCCACCAATGTTATCAATTTCTCATCAATCAGCGATTTCTTAAGATATGCGCCGGTATGAAAGAGTGTTTTAAGAGCGCCCTGGCCCTTTTCCTGAAAGTTAATCCTTTGTTCCATTTTTTATTTAATTTATTGTTTCTATTATAACAACTGAATTCCCCATTTTCGACAAATTCTCCTAAAAAAATTTATTTATACCAGGATATCGTTCCGGGCCTTTATAGGATCAGGTAATTCTCTTTCACCTAATATTTCCCTGAGATCTATTTCTATTGCCCGGCAGATCTGGGAAATGGGCACATCGTTGGAGCTTCCCTCAAAAGGGTTCTCTGTACTTTCCCCTACCTGTTCCAGGGAGGTGTACATCCAGGATATGAGTACACTAAAGGGGACCACCAGCCAGATCATATGCCCCTTCATTACTCCTGCTACCATGCCATTCAATTTGTCGAACTCCTGCAACATGCCAAATGGCAGAAGGCAGCAGAACATGCGTACAAAAATAGTATTGATAATGGAATACTGCCGGGGATAAGGTGTTTCTTTGATGGATTCGCACTGCCCCTGCTGAATGATGAAATTATTGTGCATCCGCTGCATTTCTATAAAGTGGGCAAGTTGGATCGCTTCACTGTCATAAGCCGTTTTGATGGTCTGGTTCTGCAACACCAGCAATTGCGTTGCTTTGTTATGCATACCTGAAATATGAGCCAGTTCCTCTTTGGGGATATATTTCAACATCTCATCCTCGAAGGTATGTTGCCTTTCAGGAATACTGTAGTAACGTTGGTATTCTGCATTGTAACGTGCGTCTGCCACTTCCCATATACGATTTTCCCGCATCTGGTAACGTAGCGTTGTGAGCCAGGCAAAGTGCCGGTAGAACAGCTTACGTACAAACGCTTCGTCCTGGAAGTAATCGTGGCACATGATCGCCCAGGCTTTGCTGCTATTACTGATATTGGTCCAAATGGTATGGCCGTCCCAGGTCCGGTTGTACGTTTGTGTGTTCTTAAATCCTACGATAAAGGCAGTAGCGGTACCTAAAAGCGAAACTACCGTCCAGGGAACTACAAGCCATCTTATTCCTAAAAGATGATACAGTATCACCGGTATGATGCCCAGTATGATCAGTGTGTAGATCTTTCTCCTTGTCCAGAAAAGAAAAGCAGCGAATTTATAAGATTTTCCTATGTGCATGTATAAATGGGTCTATTTGTTCGTTTCATCTTCTTCCGCATCATCCGTTCTGATCTGATCATCCAGGAACTCACTGCCATCGTAAATGTCTTTTTCATGGATTGGATCCAGGGCTTCTTCCACCGTGGTCACCTTTGGCGTTGTATTATTGCCTCTAAAAAGGCTCCTAAAGATCTCGGATAGCGCTTTCATGATTGTTGGATTTAGTTCATGAAGGGTTTGCAACCTATGTGCCACAGGGTTAACATGTTTAAGATCAATTAATTAATTGCAGGAGTAAAAGTTTAACGTAGCGATATATCGTTTTTACACGGTATATAGTGAGCGGTTTGTTTCTTACATTTAACTTATGAAAAACACCGATAACTTCCAGTTTGAACTAAGCCCCGAAAATGGTTTAGTCGAAAAGTATCGCCCGCTACTTCCCGAAAAACTCATCTCCTTCTGGCAGGAACATGGTTTCGGCACAATAGCAGACGGATATCTTAAAATTGTGAACCCGGATGATCTTGAGCCATCACTCAGGGAAATCTATAGCCCTGTATATAAGAACCCCATTGTAATGTTTGCCACCGGTTTGTCTGATCTTATTATCTGGGAAAACAATTATACCATACTGCTTGATCCCAGGCATGGTACTTCTAAAGTACTTGAATCCGGTTTTGAATACTTCTTTGAGGACATCAATGATGCTGATTACATCAACGACGACCTGGAGGGGGCAAATTATTTTTCAGCAAAAGAAAGATCAGGCCCTGTTGCTTTCGATGAATGTTATGGGTACGTGCCTTTACTCGGTTTGGGAGGCCCGGAAAAAGTGGGGAACCTTCAAAAAGTGAAGATGAAAGAACATATTTCCCTGATCGCACAGGCCATAGGCAAAATCCAGTAGTTATGCTTAACTGAACCCCTCAAAATATACAAAACTGATACTGTGCTTATCGAAATTCCTTATTTATTTTTACCTGCATGATAAATAACGGCTGGATAAATGGATTCATCGGCATATTGATATTCAGCGGTTCGCTACCCGCCACAAAAATAGCTGTTCTTGACTTTAACCCCGTATTCGTAACAGTTGCCCGCGCAAGTATTGCAGGCATACTTGCCCTTTGCATCCTGCTGCTATCTAAAGAAAAGCGGCCATCAAAAGAACAAATCCTCCCTTTAGTTATGGTAGCAGCAGGCGTAGTATTAGGATTCCCCTTACTGACGGCCCTGGCCCTGCAATACATCACTTCCGCACATTCTGTTGTATTCCTGGGCATGTTACCACTTACAACAGCCATATTTGGTGTAATACGTGGCGGAGAACGTCCCCGCCCGGCATTCTGGTTATTCTCTATCCTGGGAAGTTTACTGGTAGTAGGTTTCGCCGTTGCCCGGGGGCTTTCCGCATCCCCTCTTGGAAATACCCTGATGCTGCTGGCCATTATTGTATGCGGACTGGGCTATGCCGAAGGAGCCAAACTCTCAAAAACAATGGGAGGGGCACAGGTTATCTCCTGGGCATTGGTATTGTCTTTGCCTTTTATGGCACCTGCTGTATTCTTCTTCCTTCCCTCCTCCTTTTCCGGGATCAGTACAGCAGCCTGGATCGGACTGGCTTATGTTTCATTATTCAGTATGCTGATCGGGTTTATCTTCTGGTATCGCGGTTTGGCCCAGGGAGGTATAGCTGCCGTTGGACAGTTACAATTACTGCAACCTTTCTTTGGATTAGCCCTGGCAGCTACTTTACTGCATGAACAGGTGAGTTTGGGCATGTTAGGGATCACATTAGGGGTGATCCTCTGTGTAGCCGGTTCTAAGCGATTTGCGAAGTAACACAAAAAATATTCCCCAAATACTTTGAAATACAAAGTACTTTTACTTAACTTTGAAATACAAAGTAAACTGCCATGACATCTAATCTTTCAACAACTCAGCCAATTAATAAAGGTCTATTGATTAAACGTATGCTACTGGGTGCAGCCATCGCTTTAGCAGTGATCTCCCTTTTCATATTTGCCGGAGAACCGAACCCCGCCTGGCCAGCGTATTGGAGAGTAAGGCCACTTATTATAACACCCCTGGCAGGTGCAGCAGGTGGCGCATGTTATTACGTTATAGACCAACATCTGCTTAACCAGCCAGGCTGGAAAAAAGGTTTGGCTATTGTATTGAGCATACTGGTTTATGTTATTGGATTGTGGATGGGTATTGTACTGGGGCTGGATGGCACCATGTGGGATTGATCCTTATTCATCCAGGTTCACTCCGTAGAAAAATGCGAGCTGTTTCTCTGCCATTCGCTTAGGCATGCTCTTCATCAAGCCGTCACGCAACCCGGTAAGGAAACGGCCTTTCCAGTTGGTCAGCTTTGCTATCTGCCAGGATAGTTGAACGATCTTCTTCGCTCTCCCCATCCTGCGTTGCTGATAAGTTTCAAATGCCTTTTTATAATTCTCCTTAGCGGCAAGGCATTGCGCCAGCACCCATGCATCTTCTATTGCCAGCCCTGCTCCCTGCCCTACATTGGGTGTAGTGGCATGTGCAGCATCTCCCAGCAATACAGCACGTCCGCGATGCCATATATTCAGTGGCTCCAGATCGGAAAGGTCGTTTTGTATCAGATGTTCAGGGCGCAGGTGCTGCAACATGGTTTGCATGTATCCGGGATAATCCGCCAGTTGTTCCCTGATATATGGCAAAGCCTTTTCAGGTGACATGACCGTGCCGGCAGGCATGGCTTTGGTTGCCCAGAAATAGACCTGCTGCGGGCCAACCTGTGTAAACATAGCACGCAGGCCATCCCCTTTTTTACTCCAGATCTCAGAAGCTTCACGTGCTTCTGCCGCTGGCAGATCTACAGGAATAATGGCCCTCCAGCAGGTCTGCCCTGAATAACGATAACGGGCCTTCGTTACATATTGTTCACGAACAGCTGAACGGATACCATCTGCTCCTATGACCAATGTACCCTGCGCCGAACTACCATCCAAAAAATGCACGGTGATGCCTCTACTGTCTTCATTGATGGATGCGCAGTGCTTATTATACTGTACAGGTTGCGCACAATGCTCCAGCAATACACCCTGCAAAGTGGCCCGGTGTAATCCGTAAGTACCAGTACCATATTTTCTTTCTACTTCCGCATTGTTGATCTCCTGTAAGATCTCCCCACGGCAGTTACGGATATAAATATTGTCCGCCAGCACAGCCTTCTTTTTTAATTCCCCTGCAATACCCAGCCGGTCATATACCCGCATGGCATTTGCTCCAAGCATGATACCAGCACCCACCGGCTGGTTCCCCTGTGCAGCATCATATATTTCATATGTTATCCCCCTTTGCTGTAAAGCAAGCGCAGTCGTCAGGCCACCAATACCCGCTCCGATGATGATCACTTTCATAAAATAATGTAACTTTAGGTCAAATGTACTAATTATTTCCATTCTAGGTCAAATGGCCTAATATTTATTTTATGAGCACAAAGGATAAGATACTGGATACCGCATTGGAATTATTTAACACGCAGGGGATTGAAGCTGTAACTGTCCGGCATGTAGCCCAGGCCATGGGCATCAGCCATGGCAACCTCCAATACCACTATGCAAATACAGATCTTATCATACAGGCATTATATGACCGGCTGGCTTCCCGCTTCGATGCAATGCTGGTAACTCCTCCGGATAAAATGAATGCTTTCCGTCAGAGCGTAACGGCCAGCTTTGAACTGATCTACGAATTCCGTTTTATATTCCTGCATTTCGTGGAAATCGGCCGCCGCATTCCGGCCATTACAAAACATTATAAAGACAACCTGCGAAAACGGGAGCCACAGTTCCTGTATATTTTCAACGTCATGCAACAGCAGGGAATTATGAGAAAAGATATACCAGAGGATATATTAAAATTATTCGTGCATCAGCTGTTCATCGTTACTGACTTCTGGCTGTCCAGCAACGAGATCACCTTACAATTAAAGGAGAAAAAAGCCCTGAAATACTATTCGGGCTTATTCTGGGGGATGTTCTATCCGTATTTTACAGCGAAGGGATTGAAGGAATTTGCAGATTAACCTACATTAGCTTCTTCACAGATACCTGTGGTGCCTCGCCCTTCGGAACAATAAAAATAGCATCGTTCTCCACCTTTTGCCCGGAATCCAAAAAGAAACCTGCGGGAATGGTCATCTCAGAATTTACCAGCTTACCATCATTATTCCTGTTGAGGTAAGTTACTTTTATCTGATGCGTGGCCATGCTCACCTCCAGTTTTTTGGACGTAAGCCTGGCACCGGTAGCATTCACACAATTTAATTCCACAATTTTACCGCCCCCGATACTTGAAAGATCAGGATAGGTTTTAAGGCGTACATTAAATGATTTGCCCGTATTGTTCTGAACACTGGCCACTACTTTATACCGGTCAAAACTCTGCCCTTTTACATCAACCGATTCCTTGTTCACAATATTAAAAGTAACGGCAATACCATCAAGGTCCAGGGTTTCGCCATCTTTGATCTGCTGGGCATGCAGTACGGTCATAAGAAAGGAGAACAATAGCGTAAGAGATATCCTAAGCATATTCAAATGTTTTATGATTGAACATCGAAAATACTTAATTGTTCAGCTTTGCATATACTTCTATTTCCTGTTCACTCAGCGATGCAAACAACACGCCTTCCACCCGAACAACCCGGGAATTGTTAATACCAATGAAATCCAATATGGATCGTAAATAAGGGGCTACAAAATCCAAAGCCGGCGTTTCCCCCGCTGAATAAATCCCTCCGGACGACATAGCAATATAGGCCACCTTTCCCTGTACCAGCCCTATCCGTTTCCCTTCCGCATCATAACCAAAGGTCACCCCGATACGCAAAAGCTGATCTGCCCATGATTTTAGCCGGGCATCAATACCATAGTTATACATCGGCGCTTCGATAATGATAATGTCTGCTTCAAAGACCTCCCGCACCACACCGTCAGAATAAGCCAATACATCCATATCAGCCGCAGTCCGGTCTGCCGGGTCTTTGAAAAAGGAAACAATATGTTGTTGCTGCAAATAAGGAGGGGGTGTTTCTACTAAGTCCCGCTCTACGATAACTGAGCCGGGATGCATTGCCAATAACTGCTCAGTAAGTTTCTTTCCCAGCTTTTTGCTGTTGGAGTATTCCGCTCTCGGGCTGGACGTTATACGAAGGATCTTTTTCATTATTCCGTTTTGCTTTATAACGAGCAATAAAACAAAACGGGGACATGCTAGTAACTTGCCTGCCCGATATCCAGCCGGCTGATCTTTCCTGAAGGATCTATATGGAACTTGAAATAGGTTTTAAAATCTCCCCACTGATCGCTGTGAAATTTGCCATATACATCCAGGCTGTTGTTCTCCACTTTATCAATACTGGTAAACCGTTCATGGCCTAAAGCCTTCCCGGAGAACTGCTTGAAGTTCATTTTATTGCCATCATCATAAAGCTCCGCATTGGCCGTAAATAAAGCGAACCATGCTTTACTGTCACCGGCATTCAATGCTTCAATGGCTTTCTTAACAACAGGGTTGGTTAATTTCTCCATGTTCATGTTATTTGTTTTTTTTCTGCCCCAAGGTCGGGGTTAGGATCACAATATTTCCAGCGGTGCGAATTTGAGGATACCATCCACAAAAGGAACCGCATAACTCCTGGTGGCATCTGAATTGGCACCCACCAGCAACCCAACGATCAAATGGCTGCTGGACAGGATAATGCTGCCGGAATTACCGGGCTGTGAAAAAGGTTGGCCATCTGTAGGTGCAATTTCAACCAGTTTGGTGAACAGGTAGGGTTTACCGCAAAGGTCAAACTGCATCACATGGTTGATAAAGCTTTTCATGATCTTCCCTCTCCTTACACCCCCATTCTCTTCCTTCATATATACAACCCCAAACTGGCGGGGTTCAATATACCCTGCCGGTTTGGTGATGGTACTATCATCTATCTGCCATGTTGTTTGAATACCAGGCGTTAGTTTGCAAAGTGCCATATCTACCAGGTTAATGGTATGGTTGGCATTCATTACACTGAGTGGTACCCAATGGCTCAAAGTAGCTATCTGCTCATGGGTATCTGCCCTGAGGATGGCATCCCCCACAGCACAATTGTTCAGATTGGCCAGTACATGGTTATTAGAGATCCCATAAACAGCATCCCGGCCCGGCATGGTAAAAAAGCCTCCAAGGGAGCCTGCTCCACATATTCCTTCCCTCAATATTTTAGTATTGTTCTGCATAAAACCGTTTATTTTTTCTGCCCGGTATTCCTCCGGGAAAGATGCAGGTTAAAGATGGTTACATCTACCCCTAAAAAGGCGCCGAACCTAAAGGCATTGGCGGAATAGGTAACACCTTTCTGATCTATATTCCGTAACTCAGGCGTGTAATTGCAGCTAAGGCCAAACACAACAGGACTGTTATTGAAATGCCACATCACCTGCGCTCCCGGAGATAACAATTGTTTCCAGCTGATCTCCGGCGCGGTGGATTCTGTAGAGTCTCCTGACAAACGATAGTTCAGTACCGCGCCAAGATCTACCAGTTGCAAGCCCACGCTCATGCTGGCATACTTATTTTTCTTTGCACGCTCTTCCAGGTCTTTCCGGGAACGTACATGAAAACTAAAATCAAAACCGATCGGCAAATAAGGGGCTGCAGAGAAACTGGTAGCCGTTTTCTTATCCTGGTTAGGAACAATAGCGCCGGAAGCATCTGTAGGATATTTGCGGATGTTCTCAGCGCCCAGCATTACACCCGGGAATGCACTCAGGGATACAGCAAACTGTTTTGTATTCTTCAGCTGATATCTTCCTTTCGGGATCAGTTCATCCAAAGCGGCTTCTACCTGCTCCGGCTTATCGGCTGAAAGGATGTTGAGCATAAAGCTGCCATAAAGCTGGAGGTTACTGATCATCTTATCAAAATCAGGATTGTTCTGTCCTTTATTGAGGGTGGTAAAAACGCCTAACGCACCATCCAGCACTTTGCCATATTCCTGGGTAGAGATCCCCTCTCCTATTTCCTGCGCATACCGGAAGTAAGGTTCTATGCTGGCTTTGAACAATACATCATCTTTTTCCAGTTTAAAGAACTTCATAAACTGCTGTGTTTGTGTGAACAGGCCAAATGCAACTTCAAACAACTTCCGGCTGTCGTCAAAGCTAAGTTTACCGGTTCCAGCCTGGCTGATCAGGTTTTGATAAGTTTGCACCTGTGCAATTACCTTTCTAACCAGGTAATGAAACGCTTCTGTTTTTTTGAAGAGATCACCATTAAAAATATCCAGTTTAGCAGGGGAATCCATTACATATTCCAGGCGGCGGTTGTTCCGGGCATACATCAGTTTTATCAGCACCATCCAGCTGTCTGCATCCAGTGTTTCCACATCGTCCAGCTTCACAGCTTTATAAGTAGTATTATTTTCCAGTGTACCAGATACCTTCATCAGGATATCAGAGAGCACAATGATCCTTTTAAATAAAGGATTGTCTTTAAATACATCCTGCCCTGCACAATAGCCATCGGAAATAGAAGCAACAGCGCTTACCACATGTTCTTTCAGGTACAGGCGATAAGTAAGGTCTGCGCTTCCCATGATGGCCGCCTTCAGTTCTTTTTTTGTGGCATCTTGTATGGACGGTATCTTGCTAAATAGAACATCCACGTATTGTTCGTTCATTAACAGGTGGGGAATACGCCTGAGGTCTTCCTGCATGGCGGCTTTCCACTTATCCCCATATTTGGCCAGGCCAAGCCCGTTATCCTGGGTGAAAGCTTTTGTAACGCTTAAGGTTTGTACCAATAACGGGCTTAAAATTTCACTTTCATTCAGGCGGTTATACCAGCCTTCCAGATAAGACTCTACCAGTTCTTCTTTTCCACGGCGGATGATAAAATCTGTGATGCCATATATAATAGCTGATTCAGAAAATGCAAAGTTCGTAGGGCTTCCTGTTGATTGACCAACAAACACCTCTATGGCCTTTTGAATTTCCTTCAGGAATAAAAATTTCGCAGGAAAGTCACGTACCTTTTTCAGTTCATCTTCACTCTTTACTTTCAGCAGCCAGGCAGCATACAGGATCTCTTTTTCAATCGTTTTGTTCTCTTCATCAGACAATACTGCAGGAACTGCTGCTACCGCCGGGGCCGGTGCGGGTGCTCCGATAGCTCCTTCTGCAGGTACAGGAACCGGATCAGTTGCAGGGCGCTCAGTTTTAAATGCATCCTGCTTTGCAGCAGCTACCAATTTCTGCACATGTTTGGAAAGGGTATTCATTTTTTCCCCTCCGCTTGTTAGAACAGGTTTCCCATTTGCATCAAGACTAACCACTACATCCTTCAATGCCGTTTCTGCCAGTTTGGACAGCTTTTTTGCTTCCGTAAAATAATTGTCTTGCGCCAACAAGCTGCCGGATAACAATACAAGTAAACAAACAAGTTGTATCTTTTTCATCTATCAGGGATTTATTCTAGTCGATAGGATTTATAGCACCTTCATCGGGAGCAGCAATACCGGAGCGCTCACGACGGGGCTGGTCACTTTCCTTATTATAGGCATCTTTATTTTCATCTGCCAGCGCGAATGGCTCTCCGGCTCCATCTGTTTTCAATGCCAGCTGTTTCTTTGCCCATTCCCAGATCCGCTCACTGTACACAGCACCAACAAGGCAAGCCAGGAATAACACGTGCGGGTTAGGATTATTGCTGCCATTGTTCACAATGGCAATACCTCCTTTGGTAGCCAGGAAAATAACGATAGCAGCAGAGAAGCCACGGATGATCACGATATACAGGTTATCTACCAAAGGATCTTTCTGTGAGATCTTCCTGCGGATATTCACAAAGCTTGAAATGGCTGCGCCCAGCATACCAAAGCCAAACATCCCGATCAGTAAAACAAGATCAGGTGCATTGGGTTTGATCAGCCAGCTGGCGCTTCTGCCCAGCCAACCCCAATCCGTACCCGGCGTAGGTTCTATTGGTTCCGGACCCCATTGGGATGCATCCGGCAATATATCTCCCGGCTGCCTGTAAAAAATAAAGTTCGTGCTGGTGTAATTGGATATTTCTGCCGGAACGATATTACCGTCTTTCACCCTTCCCAGATCTGTTACAAAACCACTGTAGGCAGATACATAACGTGCAATGGGATCCTTTACATAGAACATGTAGTCATCATTGATCCTGGCCAATGCCCTGCGGTAAAGGTCTTCCTTGATCCTGATCTCATTACCAACATACTCCTGCAATAGCTGGTAATAGGTATACCTGAGTTTAACAGATCCGTCTTTCCCCTTCAGTTTATCATTCAGTTTTTTAACAAGGTTATCTTTGGACGTTACAAATTCCTTTACGGAATTATTGAATTCATTCGTCCGTTTCACAAGATAACGGTGCTGCTCTTCCATATTTCCAATGAACTGCCCGTTGTTCCGGTTTAACAGTTCTTTGGCCAATCCGCTCAATTGTTCCACATTAGTGGTCCTCATCACCTGGCTTAGCGGAACCGTATCCTGGGCAAAAGTATTCATGGTCATACTAAGATCACCTGATGCGGCGATCCTTATCTGGTATACCGCCGTATCCTTGTTCTGATCATTGTACCCAGGAAAGTTATTATTATAGGGAATGGCAATGGTTACACAGAGGATCAGGTATAAACTTCCGCTCATGAGCAGGAACAGGGCAACATTCTGCTTAACCGCCCTGGAACCTCCGATGATACTGCTATGATAGAATTGAAGGCTCCTTTTCCGTATCTGGTAATCGGTGGTTGCTTCATCATAAAAAAGGCTCCTCAATACTTCATGTAAAAGACAGGCTGTTAGCAGGCCGCCTAAAAAATACGGGGTAAAGAGCCTGGTCTTTTCAAGCAGGAGGCTGTAGGTGTTCTTAATCAACATATACACCTTCTCTGTACCCACTTTTTCCGTTGTGCCCACTGCTATTTCGATCCCACTCAGCAACTGTTCCAATGGCACTTTTATCAAAGAAACCGGTACCCAGAAAAGCACATAAAAGAAATCGCGGAACAGGAAACAGGATACGGAGATCGTGAAAAGCCGCATACCAAAGGTGACACCAAACATGTTTGGCCTGAAGAACAGGTACCGGAATAAGAGAAATACCAGCCTACAGCCAATAAGCAGGATCAACAGCAACAAAACGCCGGTGAGCAGGGAAGGAATTACAGGGATCATATTATCAGATATACAGTATAATATTAATAAAAATATTAAAGCAAGATGCCGCTCAACGAAAATGGGGTGTCGGTTAAATCTGATGCTAATGAAGGATCAACGGGGCTAATTCACTCATAATCATCACAATCAGCTATTAAAAGTACTCTTTACTTTGAATTTTTCAAAAAAAACAAAAGGGTGTCAATCTGTTAGGACCAAAACCCTTTTAAGTTAACAAACCGTTTTATGTTACATCATTTCGTATCCAGGTCATCTGTTTCTTCCACATCATCCAACCCTGCATCCTTTACATTGCTCCTGCCCGTATCCGGAAGATCAGATTCCCTGACCTCCGGCACCTGGCGTTCTGTGGAAACCTCGTGCTGTTCTTCTTTATCTTTTTTATCCTTGTCTACCATACGCTATAAGCAATGCGCCTGTTGTAAGGCACTGTTTTAGTTATCAGTGAACCCACTACGGGGAAAACGCCCAGTGCAAGATGTGGAAGGAACACCTCATGTGAGAAATGGAATAACCAGGGCGCAGCCATCAATATCAACCCGCCTGTTATGTCCAGCAACAGGTGGGTTTTAAACGAAATGGCCCTGAAGAGACCACCTTCATAATGTGTAAAAAGTGAAAGGAAGATCGTGGCAACGCCCATCAATACCGGCAGCCATTCTGCAATTGTTCCGTCGTTAAATTGGAAGATCCAGGGAGCGTTGATCAGCAGGATACCATACATGTAATCCAGCCTGGCATGTGATCTGGTAGAAATGATACGCATAGGAAAACTTTTGATTTTCTATCCAAATCACATACCAAATTTATCAGGAAGACTGAGGATAAAAGTAGAACCCTCATCTGCTACGCTGGTAGCAGTAATAGTACCATTGTGGTGGTCCATAATTTTCTTGCAGATGGAAAGGCCGATGCCGCTACCTTCTATTTCATGGTAACTGTGCAGGCGTTTGAATACGGAGAAAATATCTTCCAGGTATTGACTATCAATGCCAATACCATTGTCCTTTACAAATACCTGGTATCTTTCGGGAGAACTCTCTGCATAAATATGCACTTCCGGCGCCAGTTCTTTCCGTTTGAACTTAAGGGCATTGCTCAGCAGGTTAAAGAATACCTGCCGCATCAGTACAGGGATTACGGGTATGGAAGGCAAAGTATCTATCCTGATCACCGCATTGGTAGCCTGGATCTTCATTTCCAGTTCCGTCATCGCTTCTTTTACTACGGTGTTCAGATCTGTTACCACAAAATCACCGCCCTGTAAAGCATGCCTTGAAAAGCGCAGCAGGTCATTCACCAGTTGCTGCATGCGGGCTGCCGCGTTTGTGATCTTCACCATATATTTTTCCACATCTTCCTCCTTCCCCTGTTTACTGAGGATCAGATCACTGAATACCCTGATCTTCCGCAAAGGCTCCTGCAGATCATGTGAAGCGGCAAAGGCAAAACGGTCCAGCTCTTCATTTACGGCTGTTAAATGCACATTAGATTTTATTAACTGGTTGTTCAGTTCTCTAACCTTCATTTCGGAGTTCTCCCTTTCTTCCACCTCTCTCTGCAAAGAGGCATTCATGCGCAGCAGCTTTTGTTCCTGTGCTATCAGGGACTGTGTTTTCCGGTATAGTTCCACAAACAGTCCTACTTTGATGCGCAGCAGCTCAGGGTTAATGGGTTTATAGATGAAGTCAACCGCCCCTACCCTGTAACCTTTATAAATAGATTCTTCTTCATAATTATGCGCCGTAATAAAGATGATGGGAATATCTTTCAGCTTATCCCTTTCATAGATCAAAGACGCCGTTTCAAACCCGTTCATATCAGGCATCATTACATCCATAAGGATCAGGGAGAAATCATATTCCTTTAATAATATTTTCAATGCAGCCCTTCCGGAGGCAGCATGCACAATACTATAGTTCTCCCTTTCCAATATGGATCCGATAGACATGAGGTTATCCTGTCTGTCGTCAACAATTAATATTTTAACGGGATCTCTTTCCAGCACGGCTGATAAGTATTATTGCTAAATTAGAAAAAAATCATTTGTAAAGCCACACCCGCATTAACGATAACAACTGATCGATCTTCAGCGGTTTCGTAATGTAATCAGATGCCCCTGCTTCCAGGCATTTCTCGCGGTCTCCTTTCATGGCTTTTGCGGTAACAGCAATAATAGGCAAGGAACTGTTCTTATGCTCTCTGCGGATCTTCTGCATGGTTTCATAACCATCCATTTCCGGCATCATGATGTCCATAAGTACAATGTCTATCTCATTATGTTCATCGAGGATGTTCATAGCCTCCTTGCCGCTCTCAGCAGTTATGGTATTGATATGGTATCTTTCAAAGGCTGTTGTGAGTGCAAACAGGTTCCTTACGTCGTCATCCACTACCAGCACATTTTTATTGCTCAGCACATCTTTTTGTGTACGAAGGTCTTCGATCAGTTTCCTCTTTTCCGGCGTGAGGGTATTATGGTTGATGTGTAACTGCATCACCGCTTCTTCCAGCAACAGGTCCAGTGAGTTAACATCCTTCAGCAATATTTTATTTGCGTACTGCTTCAGTTTTGTTTTTTCGTTCTTGGAAAAGTCTTTGGCAGAATAGATGATCACGGGTGTATTATTGATCTTATTGGCCATCTGGATGTTAGCAAAGAGATCGGTACCTTCCACATCCGGCAACATATAATCTGCAATGATGCAATCGTAGGTATTATGCTCAATGAAATGCATGGCCTCTTTACCGTTCTCTGCAAATTCTATATTGATCAGTTCTCCGTTCTCCAGTATACGTGCTATCTGAGATGCATCCGGTTCACTGTCTTCCACCACCAGCACTGTTTTGCTTTTCTTCGTATCCTGGTCGATGATATTCCTGAACAGCACTGCCAGCACTTCTGTTTTCAGGGGTTTCAGGTTAAAGCTCCTGGCACCTCTTTGCATGGCCAGCAAACGGTTCTCTTCTCCGGAGATAAGGTGAATAGGAATATGCCGCAGGTTGATGTCGTTCTTAAACAGGTCCAGGATCCGCCAGCCGCTGGCATCAGGAAGTTTTACATCCAGTGTAACGGCAATAGGACTGAATTTATTGGTAAGTTCGAACACTTCTCCGAAGCTGGTAGCCACCACTACTTTCAGGCCCATTTCATGTGCCTTTTCCAGCATGATCTTGGCAAACCGCACATCATCTTCCACAATAAGCACTACCTTATCTGTTTCGGAAATATGTGTTCTGTCGTCCCCGATATCATTGATGATCTCATTGAGCCCTTCCAGGTCTTTTGTTTCTGATACCTTGATGGTAGGTACGGATTGCAGCAGGTCCATGTCCTCCGACAATTTGTATTCACCTATGGTAAGACTGCTGGCTTTCTCCTTCTTGATAGCTGATGGGTTGTAGCGTAGTGGCAGGAAGAGTGTAAACGCACTACCCATACCTGCTTCACTTTCCAGTTCTATAGAACCTCCCAAAAGATCTGCCAGGCCACGGCTGATGGAAAGCCCCAGCCCTGTACCGCCATACTTGCGGCTGGTGGAACCTTCTGCCTGTTGAAAAGCTTCAAAGATGATGTTCTGCTTATCTTTTGAAATACCGATACCGGTATCTTTGATCTCAAAGGCTACTACCCTATCCGCATTATCCAGGCTGCTGTTCACTATTTTCCAGTTCCTGTCTGCCTCATAGATCCGCAGCCTTACTTCTCCTTTCTCCGTGAACTTGAAAGCGTTGGAAAGCAGGTTCTTCAGGATCTGGTTCAACCTTTGCACATCCGTTTCCAGGGTATGAGGTAGTTTCTCATCCATGGAAATACTGAAGCGCAGGTTCTTGCTTTCAGAAATATGTTTGAAAGTAGTTTCCACAAAGCTGGTCACCTCGTTGAAACGTACTTTAATGAAGTCAGTAGAAATATAGCCGGATTCGATCTTAGACAGATCGAGGATATCATTGATCAGTTGAATAAGGTCATCCCCGCAGCTGTGAATGGTTTTCGCATAACGCACCTGTTTCTCGTTCAGGTTGCCATCGTAGTTTTCATATAACTGCTGCGCAAGGATCAGTAAGGAATTGAGCGGGGTACGCAACTCGTGGGACATATTGGCGAGGAACTCGGATTTGTATTTGGAAGTAAGCTGCAGCTGCTCTGCTTTTTCTTCCAGTGAACGCCTTGCTTCCTCCACCTCTTTGTTCTTTCCTTCCACTTCTTCTTTTTGTTTCACGAGCAGGTGTGCTTTATCCTGCAACTCTTCATTCGTTCTTCTCAATTCATCTGCCAGCGACTGGGATTGTTCCAGCAGGTCTTCTGTACGGGAGTTAGCTTCAATGGTATTTAATACAATACCGATACTTTCTGTTAACTGGCCAAGGAAGTCCAGGTGGGTTTGACTGAAAGTATCGAAAGAAGCGAGTTCTATCACCGCTTTGATCTCTGTTTCAAACAATACCGGCAGTACGATCAGGTTGAGTGGAGAAGCTTCTCCAAGCCCTGAACCGATCTTGATATAATCAGGTGGTACATTGGTGAGCAGGATCCTTTCCTTCTCTACGGCGCATTGCCCCACTAATCCCTGTCCCAGTGCAAATTCCCTGGTCAGGCTTACTTCATCCCCGTAGGCATAGGCTGCAAATAATTTCAGTTTAGGATTGTGCAGGTCTTCTTCCTGTTCAAGGATATAGAACATCCCCTTCTGTGCATTCACCACCTGGGCCAGTTCGGATAAGATCCTGCGTGTTACTGTGTTCAGGTCTTTTTGTCCCTGCAGCATCTGTGTGAACTGTGCAAGGTTGGATTTCAGCCAGTCCTGTTCTTCGTTCCTTAAAGTGGTCTGCTTCAGGTTGGCGATCATCTGGTTGATGGTATCTTTCAATTGTTCCACCTCTCCTTTTGCTTCTACGCGGATCATTTGTGTAAGGTCTCCTTTCGTTACGGCAGAAGCTACCGCAGAGATGGCACGCACCTGGGTGGTTAGGTTTTCTGCCAGCTGGTTCACGTTTTCCGTGAGGTTCTTCCAGATACCGGATGCACCGGGTACGCTGGACTGGCCACCCAGCCTTCCTTCCACTCCCACTTCACGAGCCACGGTTGTTACCTGGTCAGCAAACACCGCCAGGGTATCGATCATTTCATTGATCGTTTCAGTTAATTGTGCAACTTCACCACGGGAAACGATGGATAGTTTTTGTTTCAGGTTTCCTGTTGCTACCGCGGTCACTACTTTTGCAATACCGCGTACCTGGTTAGTAAGGTTGGATGCCATCATGTTCACAGAATCCGTAAGGTCTTTCCAGGTACCGCCCACACCCTGTACTTCTGCCTGGCCGCCTAATTTTCCTTCTGTTCCTACTTCACGCGCCACACGGGTTACCTCAAATGCAAAAGAGTTCAATTGGTCCACCATGGTATTGATCGTGTTCTTCAGGTCAAAGATCTCACCCTTTACATCGATCGTTACTTTTTTGGACAAGTCTCCCGATGCCACTGCTTTTGTTACCTCTGCGATGTTACGTACCTGCGAAGTAAGGTTACCTGTCATCTGGTTCACAGAGTCTGTAAGGTCCTTCCAGGTACCTGCCACGCCGGGTACGAATGCCTGGCCTCCCAGTTTACCATCTGTACCTACTTCCCTGGCCACACGGGTTACTTCAGATGCGAATGCACGCAACTGGTCCACCATGGTATTCAGCGTCTCTTTCAATTGCAAGATCTCTCCCCGTACGTCCACCGTGATCTTCCTGGACATGTCTCCATTTGCCACCGCAATGGCCACGTCTGCAATGTTACGTACCTGTGCCGTAAGGTTACCTGCCATCTGGTTCACGGAATCCGTGAGGTCTTTCCAGGTACCTCCCACGCCCGGCACGTTTGCCTGGCCACCCAGTTTTCCTTCCGTACCTACTTCACGTGCCACACGTGTTACCTCTGATGCAAATGCACGCAGCTGTTCCACCATGGTGTTGATCGTATTTTTCAGTTCAAGGATCTCTCCTTTTACATCCACTTCTATTTTACGGGAAAGGTCTCCATTCGCCACCGCCGTTGTTACTTCCGCAATGTTACGCACCTGCGAAGTAAGATTGGAGGCCATGATATTTACAGAGTCAGTTAAGTCTTTCCATAATCCTTCCACACCGGGCACATCTGCCTGCCCGCCCAGCTTACCTTCAGAACCAACCTCACGGGCTACACGAAATACCTCGGAGCCGAATGAGTTGAGCTGGTCCACCATGGTGTTGATGGTATCTTTCAATTCCAGGATCTCTCCTTTTACGTCCACCGTGATCTTGCGGGAGAGGTCACCTTTTGCTACCGCAGTAGTTACCTCTGCAATGTTACGTACCTGTGCCGTAAGGTTGGAACCCATCTGGTTCACAGATTCTGTAAGGTCCTTCCAGGTACCGCCCACGCCCTGTACTTTCGCCTGGCCACCCAGTTTTCCTTCTGTACCTACCTCAAGGGCTACACGCGTTACTTCTGATGCGAAAGAGTTCAGCTGGTCCACCATCGTATTGATGGTTTTCTTCAGTTCAAGGATCTCTCCGGCAACATCTACCGTGATCTTCTTGGAAAGGTCGCCGTTAGCCACCGCGGTAGTTACCTCTGCGATGTTACGTACCTGTGCCGTAAGGTTAGAGCCCATCTGGTTCACGGAGTCCGTGAGGTCTTTCCAGGTACCGCCCACCCCTTGTACTTTTGCCTGGCCGCCCAGTTTTCCTTCCGTACCTACTTCAAGGGCTACACGTGTTACTTCTGATGCGAAAGAGTTCAGCTGGTCCACCATCGTGTTGAAGGTGTTCTTCAGTTCCAGGATCTCTCCCCGCACATCCACGGTGATCTTACGTGAAAGGTCTCCTAATGCCACCGCGGTTGTTACCTCTGCAATGTTCCGCACCTGTGCTGTAAGATTAGAGGCCATCTGGTTCACGGAATCCGTGAGGTCTTTCCACAAACCACCCACCCCTTTTACCGTGGCCTGGCCACCCAGTTTTCCTTCTGAACCTACTTCCCGCGCAACACGTGTTACCTCTGCGGAGAAAGAGTTCAGCTGGTCCACCATGGTATTGATCGTATTCTTCAGTTCAAGGATCTCTCCTTTAACGTCCACCGTAATTTTGCGCGAAAGGTCTCCTCTCGCCACTGCGGTTGTTACCTCCGCAATGTTCCGCACCTGGCCTGTAAGGTTGGAGGCCATTTGGTTCACAGAGTCCGTAAGGTCTTTCCATGTTCCGGCCACACCTTTTACTTCTGCCTGGCCACCCAGTTTTCCGTCTGTACCCACTTCCCGCGCTACGCGCGTTACTTCTGAAGAGAAGGAGTTCAGCTGGTCCACCATGGTGTTGATCGTATCTTTCAGTTCAAGGATCTCTCCCTGCACATCCACCGTGATCTTTTTAGAAAGGTCTCCTTTTGCCACCGCCGTTGTTACTTCTGCAATGTTCCGCACCTGCGCAGTAAGGTTACCTGCCATCTGGTTTACAGAATCCGTAAGGTCTTTCCATACACCCGCCACATCTTTTACTTTTGCCTGGCCCCCGAGCTTTCCTTCGGAACCCACTTCCCTTGCCACACGTGTTACCTCACGGGAAAAGAGGTTCAGCTGTTTTACCATCCCGTTCACTTCTGTAGCGATCCGTGCAAATTCTCCCTGCAATACGTGATCCCCTATCTGCAAATTCATTTCGCGGGAAAGGTTACCTTTTGCCACAGAACTGATCACGTGTGCAATTTCAATAGTAGGATGTACAAGGTCCGATATCAGTGTATTGATAGAGCCTACAGCCGTATGCCAGGAACCTTTAGCCGTTCTCGGCATCATCACCCGGTGATTCAGTTTCCCTTCCTTTCCGATGGTATTCCTGGCGAGGTTTAATTCTTCCACAAGGGTTTCGTTAAGGGAAATGATCTCATTAATGGTATCACAGATCTTTCCGCTTAACCCTATTTTGTCTACCGGCATGCGGACCGTAAAATTGCCGCCTTTTACCTCAGACAATACCTGTAATAATTCACGGGAATTTAACTCATCAGGTAAGGATTCAAGAAGGATTTCATTTGGTTTTCGGGACTTCTTTGTGGAGGACTGAGGAGTTTTCTCCACACTTTCTCCTTTGGCTGTAGAAGTTCTAGCAGTTCTTTTACGGGTGGCCATTTGTTAGATATTAGTTGACATCAACTCATATTAATATTGAAAAGTATTTTTAAGTATCACTTACTCATGATGCTTCATTTATTTTCACATACTACATATGATATTTTGTAAGATATTCGGTACAATAATTATTTTTGAGTATCGAACATAACAACAGTGGAACATATACAATTTTTAGGCCATACTAAAAAAACGATCTTTCTGGCCGAGGATGATCTGGATGATCAGGAGATGTTAGAATATGCCGTTAGAGAGGTCGACCCATATGTGGATATCGTCAGCATTACAAATGGCCGGAAATTTATAGCACATTTAGAGAGTGTTTCCGATCAGGAGTTACCTGTATTGATCGTCCTGGATTACAATCTGCCTGAACTCTCTGGTGTTGAGATAGTTAAACTATTAAACCAGGAAAGGAGGTACCAGGCAATACCTAAAGTAATGTGGAGCACTTCCAGTTCTCCGGTGCATAAATCTATTAGTATTGAATTAGGCATCCTGGATTACATTATCAAACCCAGCGATATGGCTTCATTCATTTCCATTGCGAAACATATGTTGTCTTTTATAAAAGAGCCATTAGCATAGGGTTAAAACTTCATCCGCTGGATCCTTACCGCGTTGAGGATAGCCAGCAGGGCAACACCCACATCTGCAAAAACGGCTTCCCACATGGTAGCCAATCCTCCGGCACCCAGTACCAGCACAATTGCTTTCACACCAAAAGCCAGCGCAATGTTCTGCCATACGATCCTGTTCGTGGCCCTGCCGATGCCAATAGCTGTAGCGATCCTGGATGGCTGATCTGTTTGAATGATCACATCTGCGGTTTCAATGGCAGCATCGCTTCCCAGGCCTCCCATGGCAATACCTACATCACTTAAGGCAAGCACAGGAGCATCATTTATACCGTCTCCTACAAAAGCAATGATGGCGCCCGTATCTTTTTTAGCCTGTTCCACTTTCTCCACTTTATTTTCAGGAAGCAGGTCGCCATATGCATGATCAATTCCCAGGTACTGCGCCACCTTATCTACCACAGATTGTTTATCACCACTGAGCATGGTGGTTTTGATATTCATGCCGTGCAGGGCATTTATTGCTTCTTTGCTATCCTCCTTCATTTCATCTGCGATGGTTACATATCCTGCAAGTTTCCCATCTACCGCTACTACAACAATGGTGTCTGTAATACTGCGGAGTTCTTCTCTTACAGGGATGTTCATTTTCTCCAGCAGTTTTACATTACCGGCCAGCACTGTTCTTCCGCCCGCTTTTCCTTTCAATCCATGGCCGCTGATCTCTTCCAGGTCTTCTACCGCGAGGCCTGGATCTTTAACATGTGCTACAATAGCCTGTGCCACAGGATGTGTGGATCTGCTTTCCAATGCAGCAGCAAGCGGGAGCCATTCTTCTTCCGGCAGATCGTAGCTCTTCACTTCCTGCACTTTAAAAACGCCTTTTGTCAGCGTACCGGTTTTATCCATGATCACGCTGGTGATCTTGGTCATAAGGTCCAGGTAATTAGAACCTTTGAAGAGGATGCCCTTCCGGGATGCAGCCCCTATTCCGCCGAAATATCCGAGCGGGATGGAAATAACCAGGGCGCAGGGACAGGAGATCACCAGGAAGATCAATGCACGGTACAACCAATCGTTGAACACATAGTCAGCTACAAAGAAATAGGGCAGCAATGCAATACCTATCGCAAGAAAAACCACGATTGGTGTATAGATGCGTGCAAAGCGGCGAATGAACTGTTCTGTTCTTGCTTTGCGGGTGGTAGCTTCCTGTACCAGGGTTAATATGCGTGCCAGTGAACTATCGTTGAACAATTTGGTCACCTTCAGCTCTATTACCTTTTCCTGGTTGATCATCCCTGCCAGCGCAGTTTCCCCTTTACGGATGGTGGAAGGTTTACTTTCTCCTGTAAGCGCAGCGGTATTAAATGCGCTGCCTTCACTCAGCATTTCTCCATCCAGCGGAACCCTCTCTCCTGCTCTTACCTGTATGGTATCCCCTACTTTCACATCTGTGGGGGCCACTTCCTGGTAAGTGCCATTCACTAATACCATCGCCGTATCCGGACGGATATCCAGTAATGCTTTAATACTTCTTTTAGCACGGTTCACAGCTGCATCCTGGAATAGCTCGCCTACTGTATAAAAGAGCATCACGGCTACACCTTCAGGGTACTCACCAATGTAAAAGGCGCCGAGTGTAGCGATCGTCATCAGGATGAATTCGGTGAAGATATCTCCCTTCATCAGAAATTTAAATCCCGTAACGGCAACGGGTATACCTACCGGGATGTATGCAATGCCGTACCAGATCAGCCTTACCCATCCGGGGAAGGTGTTGTAGTTATCTGCTATGATACCTGCTATCAGCATGGTAAAACTGATGATGGCAGGGAGATAACTTTTCCAGGCCGGAGCATTGCTGTCCCCATGGCTATGATCGTGATCATGATCGTGGCCATCATCATCACTGTGATCATGATCGTGATCGTGTGAATGCACCTTTAAAACCTCCTTCACCTTCAAGCCCTGTTGCCGGATCTCCTTCAGCACGCCCTCTTTATCCATCAGGGTCTGGTCATACTCGATACGGATATTCCCTGTGGCAGACACAGATACATCCACCAATGCCGGCACCTTCTTCAACTGCCCTTCCACAACCCCAGCCTCCATCATCTCCCTGATCTTTTCCACTTCTACCATCAGGTGGCCGTACTGCCTGGTGATAGCAGCTCCTGCTTCCCTTGCATAGGCCTGTATCTGTTCCAGCGATATCTGATCAGGATCAAAATGGAAACAAAGTTTCGCTTCATCTTTTTCATTACCGGGTAACAAATGTGCTTTCGCGATACCCTTATGATTTTGCATCATGGTGATGATGCGCTGTACACAGGCATCCCTTTCGTCGGGAATTTCCGGCAGCAGCAGATCAAGGTCTATTTTAATCTTTTCCATAATTAATGTGCGTGTTCGCCTGAATTAGTTTGTTTTGCCAATATGAAGAAAGCTCCTTTCACTACTACCTTCGCATCGGTCGGAATATCCTTCAGTGGTGTTATCTCTGTATAACCTACATCTGTGGTACCTTTGGCAACAGGGATCCTTTCAAAATCCACACCGTGATCATCTTTTCCACGAACGATAAAAATATAATCCTGCCCCTGGGCACTGATCAATGCATCTGTTGGTACCGCAGGTACTACGGCTTTTTCCAGGCTGATCAATGCAGTGATCCCCATTCCATCTATCAATCCTGATTTGTTCCCTTTCACCATTGCATGCACGCTCACTGCTTTGCTCTCTCCTTCAAAGGATGATCCCAGGGAGAAGATCTCTGCATCATATTCCCTGCCCGGATTATTGGTGAGTGTAAAATGGATCACCTGGTCCTTCTTTAACTTCGGCAGGTCCTTCTCATACACAAACAGGTCCAGATGCAACTGGCTGTTATCAACGATCTCTGCTACCAGGGTACTCACATCCACATAACTGCCCAGGTTAACAGACACCTGGCTTACCACGCCGTTAATAGGACTTCTCAATGAAATAACCGAGAGCAGTTGCCCATTAGCCAGGGAAGAAGGATTAATGCCCATCAGCTCTATCTGCTGTTTCAATCCGGCCTTTCTTGCCTGTACTGTTCTCAGTTCTGTTTCTGCAGCCTGCAGGTTCTTCAGCGCGCCGGCATTACCTTCGTTCAATTCTTTCTGCCGGTTATACTCCTGTTCTGCATGCTGGATCTTTGCATTGATCCCCACATATTCCTCCTGCACCTGTATAAACTGCGGGTTGGAGATGGTAGCAATCACCTGCCCCCTGGTAACAGCACTCCCCGTTTGCACCAGTAAGGTCTTAATCACTCCATTATAAACGGAATTAATACTGGCTTTGTTCTGATTGGGTACTTTTAATACGCCATTGGCACGCAGTGAGGCTGTTAATTGTTTCTTCTCAATACTGCCCAGTTCAATACCGATGCTTTTCATTTGCTCTTCGGTAAGCGTGGCCGTATTGCCCTCTTCGGCAGAATGCGCTTGTTCTTCTTTTTCCCCGGGTTGCTTCTGCTCAACACTTCCGCAGGCAGTTAAAAAGATCGCTATAATGATGATGAAATACTTCATGGTTTACTGATTGATAAAATAATTGTACGCAATAATGGATTGGTTGTATGCATTGAGGTTCTCCAGGTAATTTCGCTGGATATCGATAGCCTGTGTCAGGAACTGGGATAGTTCTGCAAAGCTGATCTCCCCGGCCCTGTAAGCCAGTGTTGCCGCTTTGATGATCTCATTCGCCTGTTTCAGGCCCACCGTTTCATAGAACCGCAGCAAGCTGTTGTTCTTCTCTGCCTCCTGCTGTGCCTGCACCCGTTGTGTATGAAAAGACTGCATGCCATATTCATACTGCTTCTGTTGCATCGCCACTTCCGCTTTCGCTGTTTTCACTTTATTGCGGTAGGCCCCGGCACCAAATAACGGGAAGGCAGCACTTACAGAGAATCCCGTGAACGGATCACTCAATCCATATAAACGCTGACTGAAGAAACGCCCTGAAAACTCCGGCCTGTTCTCGTTCTTTACAACCCTCACCCCTGCATTCGCAATGGCTACATTCTGCTGTTGCAAACCAATAACAGGATGCAGGCTGTCTGCACCTCCTAAAACAAAAGGCAACTTCTCCAAAGGCTGCAATACCGGCAGCGTGTTTTCCGAACTGTTCATCAACTGCATCAGCAATTGCTGCTGGATCTTCATATCATTACCAGTTTGTTGCAGGAAGGCCTCCAGCTCCTGCATGCGCACGCTCGCAGCGATGCTATCCAATCCCGGGCTATCACCTGTTTTAACTTTCAGTTTAGCAGCCGCATGCAGTGATCTATAAATACTATCCAGCCGCTGGAATAACAATACTTTATCCTGCAGGTACCATAACTGGTAATACACGCTGCGTACATCCCTTTTGATCTCCGGATCGAGGGCTGTAGTATTTGCCTGGTAATACTTTAACTGTTCCGCATACAGGTCTTTCTGCGCATTGTATAAACCGGGCCAGGCAACACTTTGTGAAACACCTATCTTCAGGATGCCCTGTTTATCGCTGGGCCGGAGATCTTCGTTCTCCGCAAAGATGCCTGTTTTAGGAAGCATGCCGGCTGATTTGGTTTGCAGGCGTCCTTTATTGATCTGTTCGTTATTGATGCTGTATTGCAGATTCCCTTTTGCCGCAACCAATGCTTCATCGATCGTTTTCCTTTGTGCCTGGGCAGATGGAACGACGAAGATGAATAAGAGCGCGGCTACTATGGCTCCTTTCATTTTTATCTTCGAATTAAATATGATGTACAATAATGGCAACACTACCAGGGTGAGGAAAGTAGCGGTCAGCAATCCCCCGATCACTACAGTAGCTAAAGGTTTTTGCACTTCAGCGCCTGCCCCTGTGGAAATGGCCATGGGAAAGAATCCGAAGGAAGCTACCGTAGCCGTCATGAGTACCGGCCGCAACCTGATCTTAGTTCCCTCTATCACGCGCTGCACCACATCCTGCATGCCATCTTTTTCCAATTGATTAAAGGTGCTGATCAGCACAATTCCATTCAATACGGCTACGCCAAACAATGCAATGAAACCCACACCGGCTGAAATACTAAATGGCATACCTCTCAGTAACAAAGCAAACACGCCACCAATGGCACTCATGGGAATAGCCGTAAAGATCAATGCCGCTTCTTTAACAGAACCGAATGTGAAAAAGAGCAATACAAAGATCAATGCCAGTGATACGGGCACTGCAATGCTCAGTCTTGCCGAGGCTTCCTGCAGGTTTTCAAAAGTTCCGCCGTAAGTGTAGTAATACCCGGTAGGCAGGATCTTCGCTGCGGTCAGTTTCTCCTGGATCTCCTTCACCACGCTTTCCACATCCCGGTCTTTAACATTAAAGCCCACCACAATCCTGCGCCTTCCTTCTTCACGGCTGATCTGCGCCGGCCCCTCTTTTATAGACACTGTAGCTAATTGATTCAAGGGTACCTGTACACCATCCGGCAGGGCAATGTAAAGATTGCCCACATCTTCTATGGAAGCACGGTTGGCACTATCCAATCTTACCACCAGGTCAAACTGTCTTTCATTTTCAAACACCATGCTCGCTGTTTTTCCTGCAAAGGCAGTGCTCACGGTAGTATTGATATCCTGTATGTTCAAGCCATATCCTGCTATCCTCGCACGGTCATACTGGATCGTAATTTGAGGAAGACCGCTGGTGCGTTCTATCTGCGGTGCTGTAGCTCCTTTCACGGATTGAATAACAGCGGCTACCTTGGGTGCTAATGCTGCCAGTGTATCAATATTCTCTCCGAACACTTTCACAGCCACATCCTGCCTGACGCCTGTCATCAATTCATTGAAACGCATTTGTATGGGCTGGGAAGCTTCAAAGAAAACACCCGGGATCACTTCCAGTTTTTCCAGCATCTTATTGGCCAGTTCTGTATAACTTTTGGTAGTGGTCCATTCTTTCCTTGGCTTTAGCGTAACGATCAGGTCCGATGCTTCAGGAGGCATAGGATCTGTAGGTACTTCCGCTCCCCCCGTTTTGCCTACCACCATTTCCACTTCGGGAAAAGTTCTGAGGATACGGCTGGCCAGCATGGATGTTTCAATGCTCTGGGATAAAGATGTTCCCTGCGGCAATATGCAATGGAGCGCATAATCGCCCTCCTGCAACTGGGGAATAAATTCGCCCCCCATCCTGTTAAACACCACCAGCGTGATCACCAATGCAATTACCGCCGCACCCGTCACCCAGTATTTTATCCTGATAGCACCACGAATAATGGGTGCATACAATCGTTGAAAGAAGTCCATCATCTTATCCGCGATCGTTCTTTTGTGAGAGAATTGCTTCGGAAGGAATAAAGCAGACATCATAGGGATGTATGTGAGGGACAGGATCAAGGCACCCAGGATAGCAAACCCTACCGTTTGCGCCATGGGCCGGAACATCTTTCCTTCAATACCTACGAGGGAAAGGATCGGGATGTACACAATTAAGATAATTATCTCTCCAAAAGCTGCACTGTTACGTATCTTAGAAGCAGATACAAATACCTCCCGGTCCATTTCCGCCTGTGTCAGCCGTTCCCGGCTTTTCCTTAAACCCAGGTGATGCATGGTTGCTTCCACAATGATCACTGCACCATCTACGATCAAGCCAAAGTCAATAGCACCTAAGCTCATCAGGTTGGCGCTTACACCAAACAGGTTCATCAGCCCCAGCGCAAACAACATGGAAAGCGGAATAGCAGATGCCACAATTAAACCTGCCCGGATATTCCCGAGGAATACCACCAATACAAATACTACGATCAGCGCACCTTCTATTAAGTTCTTTTCTACTGTACCGATGGCCCTGTTCACCAGTCCTGTTCTATCCAGGAATGGTTCAATTTCAATATCGGCAGGCAGCGAATTACGGATGGTTTCCATTTTCTTCTTCACACGGGCAACAACATCTGCGCTGTTAGCTCCTTTGAGCATCATCACAATTCCACCTACCGCTTCCTTTTCCCCGTTATAGGTCAATGCCCCGTAACGTACGGCACTGCCCAGTTTCGCATCTGCTACATCCCTGATCAGTACAGGGATGCCGTTCACGGTTTTAATCACAATGTTCCGGATATCATCCAGTGAAGTCACCAGGCCTATGCCCCTGATAAAATAAGCATTCGGTTTTTTATCGATATAAGCACCGCCTGTATTCTCATTATTCTTTTGCAGCGCATTGAAGATCTCCGGTATGGTGATGTTCAAAGACCGTAGTTTATGAGGGTCTACTGCCACTTCATATTGTTTCTTCAGTCCACCGAAACTATTGATCTCTGCAATACCCGGTGTTCCATATAACTGGCGGGATACGATCCAGTCCTGCATGGTACGCAGGTCCATAGCCGTATATTTATCCTCACTCCCTTTCTTTGGGCGGATCACATATTGATAGATCTCCCCCAATCCTGTACTTACCGGTGCCAGCTCTGGTGTTCCCACTCCCTGCGGGATCCTGGTCCCTGCCTCTTTGAGCCTTTCGCTGATCAGCTGCCGGGCGAAATAAACATCTACATCATCTGAAAACACCACCGTAATAACGGAAAGGCCAAAGCGGGAAATGGAACGCATCTCCTGCAGGTCCGGCAGGTTAGCCAGGCTTTGTTCAATGGGATAGGTCACCAGTTGCTCCACTTCCTGTGATGCCAGTGTGGGTGCAACAGTGATCACCTGTACCTGGTTATTGGTAATATCCGGTACAGCATCTATGGGTAAACGCCCGGCACTCCAAACACCCCATGCAATAAGCGCGAGGGTGAGTATGCCGATAATGAGTTTATTCTTTATCGAAAAATTGATAATACTATTCAGCATGTTTCAGTAAAAGTTTTAAATGCATAACCTTGCGCCATACGGATCCCCGTATGAACACAGCTACAAAAAAGTATACATTTAAACTAACTGAGGCGGCTGCCAGATGGGAAGGGAAATTTCATGCAGGGAATCTGCATAGAAAAAGCTGAAATGAGAAGAAGAAACGGGCACCGTTAAAGTGATAGCCGTATGATAGATGAATGAAAAACTGGCACAGCATGTGCAAATACAGAATGGGGAACAGGCATCCGGATGCTGGTCCTGAACAGGCTGCGTCATAGAAATACTTTCGGTATCCCCATGTACCACGTTAGCATCCGCACAAGGCAGACAGCTAAGTGTTAATACGAGGACAGCCAATATGTATGTCAGCAAACGCATGACACAAAAATAGGGTATTCCGTCACTTTATGGATGAATATTAATGACAATACGTTGCAATTTGGTCCAATTATCCGATTCTTTACATAGGCTTGACATAGGCTCAGGATAGGGTATTTGTTTAAGTATCCTATACTACTGCTACACGCTCCAATCCCTTTTGAACGGCAGTTTCCATAATTCCCGGAATACCTCCTCCTTCTATCCGGAACGTGGTGATATCTGTAAGCCCGATAAACCCAAGAATGAACCGCAAATAGGGTTCTGCATGATCATAAGTTTGCATAGGCCCTTCTGAATAAACCCCGTTTGCTGCAATCGCCAGGTATACCTTCTTATCCTTCAGCAAGCCCACCGGTGCACCAGTCGCATAACTGAATGTCAGGCCCGGGCGTACGATATGGTCTATCCATGCTTTCAATGCGGAGGGTAAATTGAAGTTATACATCGGAACCCCGATCACGATAACATCCGCATCAAACAACTCCTGTACGGCTGCATCTGAATCTTTCAGCACGTCCTCCGGTTTCTCTGTGGCCCTGTAGGCATTGATCAGCGCCGAATCAAGATGCGGATAATCTTTCTCTGTAGTATCATTCACCACCACCGTACTGCCGGGATGGAGGTTCTGTATCTTTTCTATGATCCTGTTGGCCAGCAAAATACTGCTGGATGCAGCCCCTCTGGGGCTTGAACTGATGTGCAATATCTTTTTCATAACACAAAACTATATACCTTTACACATGGAAGGCTCAAGCTAATCCATAGGTTACTACTAACATCCAGGTTAGTGCAAACAGCATATTATGAAGCAGGAAGGAATACTGAAAACACCATGCCTTAAAGTATTACCGGCAGTAAACGATGCCATTTATGTGATAGGAGGAAAATGGAAACTACGCATTATCATAGCACTGTCTGAAGGAGCCGTAAGGTTCAATGAATTACAACGCCACCTCGAAGGTATTTCTGCCAGGGTATTGTCCGGCGAATTGAAAGACCTGGAGCAGAATGGTTTCGTGAAAAGGATCGTATACCCTGATACATCCGTAGAATACGAACGAACGGAATATGCAGAAACACTGAAACCTGTATTAGCTTCCCTGCATGCATGGGGCACTATGCATAAGCAAAATATCATGCAGCGCAGTAAAGAACAAATGGTAACGGATGATAAAGGCTGATGTTACTTTAGAAGATTCCATCGCCATCACTTACCGTGATCACCATATCTTCGTGCAGGAGCCTGCCTGCCGGATAAAGTATCATCGCATCTTTCTCATACTGGAAGGTTCCGGCAGCATACAGATAGATGAAAATACTTTCCGCATCTCCGGCAACGAGATCTTTTTGCTGGCGCGCGGGCAAATGTTTGCTTTTAAAGAGGGCACCACTATTTCCGGTTATGAACTCAGCTTTGGAGATTGTTTCTGGGAAAAAGCACCTGCCAGTGCCAATAACTGCAAAGCCGTATTGTTCAACGATGCTGCCGCGAATCAACAGCTCCCGCTGAACCAGGATGATATCTCTCCGCTCTTTCAAGCCCTGCTGCAGGAATCTCTGAAAGAAAGTTACCTGAATCAAATTGATGCGCTTGCTGCCTATCTGAAGATCATCATGATCAAGATCGCCAATATCAATGCTTCCCTGATCAAAGGATATGATAGTCATGAAAAGCAATTATACCGTACATTCCTCAGCCTGGTGAGCCAGCAATATCAATCCACACATGAAGTAGCGGCATTTGCAGACCAGCTTGGAATTTCCGCCCGGAAGCTTACAGAACTATGCAAACGTTGTGCCGGCAGAGGCGCAAAAGAGATCATCAACGGGCAACTGATCGCCGAAGCGAAACGCTCCCTGCAATTCTCTTCCAAACCAGTGAAGGAAATAGCCTACAGCCTCAACTTCCTCACCCCGGAACAGTTCAGCCATTTCTTCAAAAAACACACGCAATTCTCTCCCAAGGACTACCGGGACCGCTTCGTACAAATTGACAGGTGATTGACCGTTTTTAACATTCCCCCTGAATGGCATGCCGGCTAATTTTGTAGAAAACTTTTACGTATGACTGCAAGATCAATAGCCGGGATCATTATTCCGGACAGCACCATCGCCAAAAATGCCACCGATCTGTTACGAGAACATGGCACGGAATTCCTCTACAATCACTCTCTCCGCGTATTCCTCTTTGCCTCCCTGAACGGACAAAGCAACAAGGTTAAATACGACCCGGAACTCCTCTACGTCAGCTCCGTTTTTCACGACCTGGGCCTCACACCGCATTACAGCAGCCCGGATAAACGTTTTGAAGTAGATGGTGCCAATGCCGCCAGGGACTTTCTCAGAAGTTATGGATTACCTCAAGATGCTTTGCAACTGGTATGGGATACCGTTGCCCTGCATACTACCGTTGGAATAGCAGAATACAAAGAAGCAGAAGTAGCCCTTATGAATGCAGGTGTAGGTCTGGATGTAGTAGGGAAAGGATATGAAGAACTATCCGCAGCTCACAGGGAAGAAATAACGAAGGCTTTTCCCAGGAATGATTTCAAAAAAAACATCATCCCTGCTTTCTTCGAGGGATTTAAACATAAAACAGATACTACCTTCGGTAATATCAAAGCAGATGTATGTGCTTATATGATACCGGGGTTTAAACGCATTGATTTCTGCGAGCTTATCCTGCATTCACCATGGAAAGAGTAAGGGGGATTAAACCCCTACTCTTACATGCAGGAACAGATTCACCCCCTCATCTTCCCTGCCTACGCTTACGTCACCCCTGGAAGCTCCGGCTTCCAATGCCATGTTCATCAATGTTTCCGCAGAACGGTGATGTAAATACCAATCTCCCATCAGTTCCATATAATTGCGTGTTGGATTATGATCGCCAAAGTTCCCGATGATCACTTCTCCACCCGGTTTCGTCCAGCTCATAAACTTACGCAGTAATTTCACAAAGATCTTATCCTCGAAATAATCAAACAGCCCTGCGCTCCATACGATATCAAACTGTTCTTCTGTACTGAAACGGAAAATATTACGGTGAATGAATTCCACCTGCGCGGCATGGGCTTCATTCAATTCTTTTGCATAGTTGATGGCATGTTCATCTGCTTCCACACATACAGTTTGCAAACGTGCCGGATCTACCAGGCTGTAGATCTCCGCCAGGTCCCTTGCCGGACCGCTGGCTACATTTAATAAACGTACAGAAGGCTGATGCTGTAATGCATCCAGGATGGTGTGAATGAAATAATCCTTCCGGTTACGTACTGCCCTGCAGGCTGGTTGTTCATGCCAGAAGTTATCCCACTTCTCAAAACGCTGATCTGCTGTTACCTGCTCACGGTAGATCTTATCAATGATCAGGAAGTCTCCCGCATAACCAAATGGTTTGGATTTTACATGACCCAGGATGGTATCTGTTTCTTCCAGTCCTGTTTGTAAAGCTTCCAGTTCTGCTGCGGTAATATTACCAGCTTTGAAAGCAGAGGAAATTGCATCGAACACAAGATGTAAAGTGTCGTACTGTTCAGTTTCGGGGCCGCCGTTTGCAATTACTTCCCGGAGGAATGCGATAGGCTCGTTACTTGTTTTCATGGGGTGTTTTGTTTTATGATGTAAAGATGGGGGCAATGGTGGCATCTTCGTAAGTGGAATTAACGGAAAGTGGAATTGGGTTAACCAAAACACCCCATACATTAATTCCACCCCTTTTTACAATCCCCTGCAGGCTACATTCGTATCATTAAACCCCCACACCATGAAACATATTGGAATTATCGGCGCCGGACTCAGCGGCCTTGCCACTGCAAAAGCCTTCCTTGAACAAGGATATCATGTAACTCTTATAGAAAAAGCCAAAGCAATTGGCGGCGTTTGGGAAAAAAGCCGTTCTTATCTGAATGTGGCCACACAAACCACCAGGGACGAATACGCCTTTTCTGATTTTCCCATGCCCTCCCATTATCCACTCTGGCCTTCAGGAGAGCAGGTGCAAAGATACCTGGAAGATTATGCCACACACTTTAACATTATTAGCCGTATTCGTTTCCAGGCAACTGTTACACAATTACAATTCAACAATGGCGAATGGCGGATGGAAGTGCAGGACGTTTCCGGTAACACGGAAATAATGCATTTCCACTTCGTTGCCATCTGCACCGGCACTTTTCATAAACCTCATGTGCCTGCATTCAAAGGACTGGAAAGCTTTACCGGAAAAGTGTTACACTCCTCTGCCGTAAACGACCCTGCCCTGCTGGAAAACAAATCAGTAGCCGTGATCGGTTTCGCCAAATCTGCTACAGACATTGCAACCCTTGCAGCAGACCGTTCCAGTGAATGCCATCTGCTCTATCGCAAAGCACAATGGAAAGTGCCGCGTTATTTCGGGAATGTATTGAATATGCGCTACCTGCTGTTCTCCCGTTTCTCGGAAGCTTTCTTTAACTGCCCCCGTAAAACCCTTTTCCAGAAAATACTGCACACCGCAGGCAGACCTATGGTATGGGCACAGTGGCGGGGATTGGAACTGCTGTTAAAAAGCCAGTTTAAACTGAAAGCCTGCGGCATGGTACCACAACATAAAATAGAAGACCAGATCAGTTGCAGCTTAGGCGTAGCGCCGGATGGTTTCTATCAGAAAGTACAGGAGGGCCTGATCAAAGCACAGCAAACAGAGGTGAGTTATTTTGAAGGAAATAAACTCTACCTGCAAAATGGCAAAGTGCTTACACCGGACCTGGTAGTTTGCGGCACGGGCTTCACCCAATCCCTCCCCTTCCTCGAAAAACAGTATGCAGACAAGATCATAGACAGCAATGGTACCTATCGCCTGTTCCGCAATATCCTCCATCCACAGGTCCCGCAACTGGGTTTTGTAGGGTATAATTCCAGCCTGTTCACCACCCTTACTTCAGAAGTAGCCGCAAACTGGTTGGTGCGTTATGTACAGGGGGAACTGGAACTGCCCGCACCGGAAGCTATTGAGCAGGACATGGAATATATGGCCAACTGGCGTCAGCGCAGCCGCCCTGTTTCAGCAGAGTTCAGCGGCACCTGTGTGGCCCCGTTCAATTTCATGCACCTGGACCAGCTCATGCGGGATATGGGTTTACGTACTACCGCTACACGATGGGCGCCCTACGAATTTTTTAAACCTATTAACCCGAAAGATTATCGTATTTTGTTGCAAACAACAGTTAAACGGGAATACCCCCAACCGGCCGTTTACAGAACAGCCGAAATCGTCCAATAACGATGAAAACCTCAACACTACAAGAAAGGATCCGCGCACTGGAAAAAGAGAACGCATCCCTGCGCAATCACTACACGCTGCATGCAGATGAACCTTCCGTAAAAGTTCCTGCCGAATTCCTTCCCCTCTTTCAGAAAGCGGAAGAAAACGTAAAGCAGTATTTCTCGCACATCTCTTTAAATCCCTCACAAGGCACCATAGAGATCAGTAACGAGCGGTATGTATTAATAAGGGCCTCCGCCCTGTCCAAAGACTTTTTAGGCAGTATCCTCAGCTTGTATGCAGACAGGGGAGAAAATGAAGCCTTTGGCATTGGCAGGAATTTCCTTTTCGATATTGCCCATGCATTAGGCATCAATGATGCCAAAGCTTTTCATGCACAAATGAATGTAACGGACCCGCTGTCTAAACTATCAGCGGGCCCGATACATTTTGCTTATACCGGCTGGGCTTTTGTGGACATCCTCCCTGAAAGCCATCCTACGCCTGATGATGATTATTACCTCGCCTATCACCATCCTTTTTCTTTTGAAGCAGATTCCTGGATCAGGTCCGGTGAAAAGGCCAAATCTCCGGTATGCATTATGAGCACTGGTTATTCTTCAGGATGGTGTGAAGAAAGTTTCGGTATACCGCTTACCGCAGTGGAAGTAACCTGCAGGGCGAAAGGAGATGAACACTGTACCTTTATTATGTCTCCCCCGCATAAGATAGAAGAGCATATCCAGCGCTTTGCAAAAACGCACCGCAAACACCGCATAGCCAAAACACCGCCGGAGATCCCTACTTTCTTTGTCCGTAAAACAATGGAAGAACAAATGGAAAAGGCCCGGCAACTGGCGGAAGAATCGTCTAAAGCCAAGTCTGATTTTGTGGCAAATATGAGCCATGAACTCCGAACTCCGCTGAGCGCTATCCTGGGTTTCACGGAACTGTTGAAGAAAACAAAACTGAACAGCCGGCAAACAGAATACCTGGATGCCATCTGCACCTCCGGCAGCAACCTGCTTTCCACGATCAATGATATCATGGACCTCAGCAAACTGGATGCAAAAAAGATCAGTTTTGAATCCGTTCCTGTTAATCTCCCGGAACTGCTACAATCCATTGAAATGATGCTGGCTTCCAAAGTGCGGCATAAAAAGCTGGAATACAAAAGCAATATCAGCAAACAGCTGCATAAACCTTTACTAAGCGACAGCGTAAGACTTACCCAGATCCTGCTGAACATCATCGGCAATGCCATCAAATTCACGGAGAAAGGAAGTATTACAGTGGGTTGTACCGTATTAGATGAAACCCCGCAGGCCATGCAGGTGGAATTCAGCGTAAAGGATACCGGCATCGGTATCCCCGCCGCTAAACAACAACAGGTATTTGAAAGGTTCACACAAGCGGATACGGCTATCACCCGTAAATACGGAGGTTCCGGGCTGGGCCTTGCCATTACACGGGAACTGGTGGAACTGCTGGGAGGCAGTATCACCCTTAGCAGCAAACCGAATAAAGGCACAGAATTTAAAGTGCAGCTCCCTTTCATCAAAGCCGGCAAACAGGTAAAGGGCGCCGCCTCACGGGCACAAACAGTAGATGGCAAAGGATTACATATCCTGGTGGTGGAAGATAATCTGCTGAACCAGAAAATGACCCGCATTATGCTTACGAACAATGGATTCACTGTAAGCGGAGCAGATAGCGGCACCAAGGCCATCGCCTTCCTGCAAAAGAACAAAGTTGATCTCATTCTCATGGACCTGCAGATCCCCGGTATGGATGGTTACCTTACCACGCAAAAGATCAGGGAAAACCTGAAGCTGGGAACACCAATGATTGCCATCACGGCACATGCATTCAGTGGAGAGAGGGAAAGATGCCTGGCGGCAGGTATGAATGATTACCTGCCTAAACCTTTCCGCGAACAGGAATTGCTGAAAGCTATTACGGCCAACTTACCAAAGACCATTACAGATCTTAGTTTCCTCAGGGAGCAGACGCGCAACAACATTCCTTTTATCCGGGAGATGATAAACACCTTCATCAAACAAACACCAAAAGACCTGGCTGCTTTACAAAAAGCGATGAAGGAAAATAACGGAGAGATGATCTATAAGGTAGCTCATACCATGAGCACTTCGGTAGGTTATTTTGGGCTGAAGCAACATATCGGGAAAGACTTAGTGCATATGCAGCAGAAAAGGCTCGCGGATGAAAAGCGTTTCCTTAAAGTGAAGAAGGTCTGTGAGCAGGCGATCAAAGAATTGCAGCAGCTTACACCATCCGCTTTGTCATCAGCGTCATAAACTCGTCCTTCTTTTTCGGAGAGATGGCTACCATGGCATCATCACTCATCACGGCGTAACCACCATCGGTCTTCACCCACCTTTTTACATCCCTCAGGTTGATCATGTAGGAGTTATGGATCCTGAAAAATCCATGCTCCTGCAGGGTCAACTCGTACTCCTTCAGGTTCTTGCTTACCATGATCTGGCGGCCGTCCCTGATATAAAAGATCGTATACGGGCCTTTTGCTTCCAGCCTGATAATAGTAGACAGGGGAATAAAATCAACGCCTTCTGAAGTGCTCAGGCTGATACTGAAATCATCGGCTGAGGGTTTTTGGAAGTTCTTCAGGAGAAGGTCCAGCCGGTTATCTTCCTTTTTCCCTTCTATTTGTTTCACTGCTTTGGCTACGGCCAGTTCCAGTTCTTCCAGGCTGATAGGTTTCAGCAAATAATCCACTGCGCTGAATTTGATAGCCTGGATGGCATAATGATCAAAGGCTGTGGTGAAGATCACCTGGAAGTTGTGGTGATTCGCTTTTTGCAATACATCAAAGCCGGTGCCCGTCTGCATTTCAATATCCAGGAATATCAGCTGCGGGGAATGCGTATTGATAAACTTCACCGCCTCTTCCACATTGGAGGCAGTGCCGGCCAGTTCCAGCTGTGGACAGAATTCGCGCACGAGGTTAGATAGGAAATCCCTGCTCAGCAACTCATCCTCCACAATTAAAGCTGAAATTTTCATACGTAATTGGATTATAAGGGTAAGATCGGCAAAAAACAGCAAAATGAGCCCCTGAATTAACGGATAGGCCCTTCCGCTTAATAAAAAATCCCGGCGGCTTAATGCCACCGGGACTTGTTTTTATAGTGTATCGGTTATTTCCAGGATTCATCATAAAGATCGGCCAGCTTCATACCATTCGCTATCTTGCTGGTGTTGGAATTGGCAAATACCACTACCTGCGTGTTGCCGAAATCAAAGAACATGATCTCGTGTTTCTTGTCTATCACATCATTCTTCCAAACATACCTGCCGTGCTCCCCGTTCACAAAACCACTATACCCCATCAGTTCCTCTTTCACGATCCTGTAGTGTTCTTTGCTGATGATCTTAGAGCGGGCTGCCGCTGACTGAATTTGCCCAAACTCGTAGGGGCTGATATACAATCCTCCGGCGCCGCCATTTTTACGATAATCGGGGGCCGATGTTCCATGCACCTTGGGGTCCGGAGAGGGATAACCCAAAGTACCCAGTGATGATACCATGGGACCATAATTGCTCCATACGCGATAGTCCGTAATATTCCAGTACAAAAGATCTGCCTTTTTGAAAACATTTGTCCTTACCTGTTCAATGAACCGGCTGCCTAAGTGTTTATACAGTTCATAGGGATTGTTTTCAAGGGATTTCAGTAACATCAGTTCTGCCGGGAAACCTTTCTTCGCATTAAGATAAGGGAGCAGGATAACAGCCAGGTTATAGTTAATTTTCACATTAGGGTCCCTGTATCCCGTTTGGAATTCCTCCATCTGCAAACCGTTTTCCACCGTTTTCTTAAGATCGTCGAATTCCATTCCATGATCATTGCCATAATACCAGAAGCCGGTAGCACCAGTTAGTAAACGAAAGAAATCCAGTTGTTTAAATGCCTCAGTAGGTTTCCAGTTGGAAGGGAGATAGTGGTAAAGTTTTTCATCCAGCTTCAGACCATATTTTTCCAATGCTGCAATGGTAGCCAGTACCGTCACAAACTGCGTAGCGTTTGTAGTACCCATACGTGTCTGAGCGCCATAGGGAACATTGGTAAAATCTATCGGGCAACGGGAGCAGCCGCCGCCGCCATTTCCCACGTAATACGCTTTGCCCTCATGCATTACGGTGTAACCGTAACCTGCTGTTTTACCATTCATGAACTCCCCGATCTTCCGCGCAAATAACATGGGATTGAATTCAGCCTGCGGTCCACCGGCAAGTTCACCGATACCGGCTATCTTACCTTCAGCCTGTACTTTAATGTCTTCCTTCTTACAGGATAATGCAGCAACAGCTACAAATACTAATAAAATGTTTTTTGTTTTCATATAAGGGGGTTTGAAAAAATTGTTCTCAAATGTAGAACAGTGTTGGTTTAGCAGAAGGGTACATTTAATGGATGCGTAGTTCCGGTTAATAAAAAATCCCGGTGGCTTAATACCACCGGGATGATCTTTTATTTTTTGACTTCCCATGCGTCATCATAAGCCTTACCTAATACATCAAGGCCATTCCCGATATCACTTGTGCGGGAATTAGTAAATACCGCTACCTGTGTAGGACCAAAGTCAGCTACAATAGTTTCATGCCTGTTGGCACCACCATTCTTCCAGTAATATTTACCATGTTTACCTGGGTAGATACCATCAAAGCCAAGTCTTTGCTCTCTCATCCTTTTGTAGTTGGCGGCGCTCACGATCTTTCCCTGGGCAGCAGCCAATTGTATCTTTGCCATTTCAAATGCGCTGCAGTATAAACCGCCGGCACCTCCATTGGGGCGGGAATCACCTTTCTCGGAACCTTTTTCATTACCGTATACAGTAGTATACCCTAAAGTACCCTGCGATGCATCTATGATACCATTGTTATCCCAGGTGTACCAGTCCATTACCTGCCATTGGTTTATTCCTGCCGGTTTGAACACGTATACCCTTGCCTGGCCAATAAATCTGCTGGCCAGTTGTTTATACAGCTCATTGGGGTTCTTCTCCAATCCTTTCAACACCTGGTAGTCTGCCGGGAAACCGTGTTTGGCTGAAACATAAGGAATGATGATAGCTGCGAGATCATAATTAATGTTATCGTAATCCCTGGTGCTGTCTATCAGCTCTCCTATTTGTACAGGGCCTTCCACTGTTAATTTGAGATCGCTGAATTCCCTGCCATAATTGATCAGGCCTGTTTCATGTGCCAACAGATTTTTGAAGCTGAGCATCTTAAATAGTCCGCTGGGCTTCCAGTTAGTTGGAAGGTACTTGTACAGTTTTTCGTCGAGTGAAATATTGTATTTTTCCAGTGTAGCTACGGTAGTCAATGCCGTAATGTACTTCGTAACACTGGCAGTACCCTGCCTTACAGTAGCACCATGTGCTTTTGCAGGGGGATCGGATTGTTTCCTGGCCCAACCGCCACCACCATTGTCCAGGTAAAAAATAGTTCCGTTGTGGGAGATCGTGTAGCCGTAACCGGATACCCTGGTGTTCAGATAGTTTTCAATGTTCTTCGCAAACTGCGTTACATCCAGTTCCGGCACGGGATTACCGCCCAGGGGCAGATCGGCGAGTTTATTATCCGCCTTTACTTTAATGTCTTCCTTCTTACAGGATAATGCAGCCACCGCTACAATTGCTAATAGAATGTTCCTCGTTTTCATAAAAGGGGTTTTAAAAAGTTTTCTCAAAGGTAGATTGGGCTTGTTTTAGCAGAAGGGTATGTTTAACGGAAAGCAGTTTTCAATTCACAAAACAATAAAAAGGCTATAAAAATTAAGTTTTAGTTATTATATTGATGCAGGAACCCGTCATTGTTGAAGACTGTTTAAATTCCACATTTATTCACGTTTACATCAAAACCCTTCATCAATGAGATCATTATTGTTAGTTGCATCCCTTATGCTGGCCCTGTCCTGCAAGCGCGAAAAAACTGATGCGCCCGAAAACATACAGGCAGGAACAGAAAGGTCCGACGTGGCTGCCGCAGCCGCCACACCCAAAGAGATCATCATCTGCGATCAAAAGAATGCCCGTATCATTATGGTGGATATTGCCAATGGCAATGCCATTACCTGGGAATGGAAAGCCACGGCAGCCTATGCCATGATCCGTGCAGGAGCACAAGGCTGGTTCTCCAACCTCAGCGAAGCAAAGCTGGTGTACAATGGCAAATACATCCTGGCCACCGCATCCGGCGGAGGCGTAGCCCTGATCAGCGTGGCTTCTAAAAAGGCTATCTGGTTCGATTATGCAGGAGGTAACACCCACTCTGCCGAGTTGCTGCCAAATGGTAATGTTGTCACCGCATCCTCCACAGGCGGTTACCTCATGATCTTTACAGTAGATTCGTACATCAACGACAATTCTGCCCAAACAGGCCAGATCGCTTTCCCTGATGTGCATAATGTAGTATGGGACCATGCCCGCCAGCGCTTATATGCTGCCGGCCTTAACAAGCTGAGGGTATATTCCTATAATAACAGTTGCAATTCTCCGGCGCTGAGCCTCATTACTACTTACACTATGCCAGAGGGCAATGCGCATGACCTGTTCCCCGTTTATGGCAGCACTACCGATCTCTGGCTTACTAATTCAGGGCACATTTACAAGTTCAATGTAACTACCGGCGCATTCACTTTGCAAAAGACCATCAGTTCTGTTAAAACAGTTTCTTCCGGCCCCAGCGGTTACCAAACCATTATCGCACAGGCTAATAATACAGGAGGAGAAACCTGGAGAACAAACCGGATCCTGGATATCAATAGTGCAGTGGTATATAGCAACACTGCATTGGGCTTATACAAAGCACGCTGGAAACTCGTGAACACATTCAGCTATCCCGCAGGAGACAGTTTTCACGAATGTACCCATCCCTAAGATCCCATCTTAGGTAAAGGTTCATAAGTACGATACTTCGCAAGGAATACGATGGCCGCCGCTGCCTGTAACAACAGAACAGCCGGCCATTCGTATTTTCCCAGTATCATGAACAATACCACAAAGGAAATAAGCAATACATAACGCAGGTGTATCTCTGCATCTATCTTTGAGAAGTATAATAAGCAACGGAACAATACCAGCAGGGATACCGCCACCACAAAACAGGTTAATAATCCCGGTAAGGATGTTTTACCATATGCATTCACAACGATCATCACCATCTCCGGCAGATATAACAATGCATAGATGCCGGTCACCCTTATATAATGCCGCCACAGGGGAACAGGCAACTGCTGCACAAAGTTCAGGTAGGTATCATCAAATGAACGATGATGCAGCATCAGTTGCATATGCAGCAGCACACTTAATATAATGCCCAGCTGCAAACCCCTGATATCAAAATCCATCTGGGCCAGCAGGAAAAAAGTTAGCCACAGCACGCCCGCAGAAAATAACTTCACACTGAAAATGCGGCGGGGGTAGTTCGTGAACAATTCGTACAGGAAGAACAATAAAGGCGGTTTTGTAAAATGTTTATTCAGCCAGCGTTGCAAATGCCCTGTAAAGAAAAGCACATCCGGCTGATGCAATTTTCTTTCATACAGCAGCAAAGGCCAGATGCACATGACTACATTGAATACCACAATCATGGCAACCGGCAGATAATGGCCATGCACAATCCCCACACCCGCAGCAATGCCTGCATACACCAGCACCGGCATATAAATAGCCGTATGCAGCAATAACCAGATGCGGCGCCGCATGGGCTTATCAATACTGCCCATAGTAGGATACAGGAACTCATACCCCTGCAGCTGAAATGTTTTAAGGATAAACCCCACACACTTCAGCCCATACAATCCCCATAATAATAATACGATCAGCAGGAAAGTATAACTGCCCAGGAATCCCAGCATCAGGGAAGTATGATAGCTGATAAGATTGCCCCCGTCAACAACCCCAAAAAGCAGGTAAAAGAGCACCAGGAAAAAGCCTGTGTTCTGAATATAAAAACGTTGGGTAAAGATCTTCTGAAGGATCTCAATGGTTGTACGCATATCAGTTCAGCGTGATGTTTTTATGAGCTACTTTCAGCGTACCGGTCACTGTTAATTCTGCCGGGTCCAGCGGCTGATGGGAAGTAATGCAGAAGGTGACTCCCTTGGCACTGTAACTACGGATCAGATCATACAGTGTTCTTAATGCCTGCACATCTATCGTGATCAATGGTTCATCCAGCAATATCAATACTGGGTTGCCGGTAAAGGCCAGCAACAGCGACAACTTCTTCAACATACCACTGGAATAACTGCTCACGGGATTATTCACAAACGTATCGATCCCCAGCTTTGTACTGATCTCCGCGATCTGCTGCCGGTCCCCTCCTTTTGTGTTAAGATACAATTCCAGGAGGTCCCGCCCCGTCAGGAAAGAAGGATATAATGGTTCTGCTTCCGCATAATTGATCAGCCTGCGGAATGCCACCGGATGCTGCCGGCTGCTCACATTTCCCTTCAGTACGATCTCCCCCTTAAAAGGAATGAGCCCTGCCATCACTTTCATACAGGTAGTTTTCCCTGCACCATTCTCTCCCTGCAACCAGTATATGCCGGGGATCAGTGTAAGGGATGCGATATCCAGCACCGGGGTATCCTGGTAACTCTTTTTTACTGCATGCAGGGCTATAACCGTTTCAGTAATATTCATGATTAAAAGTAGTAAAATCACGTAAATTTAAAGGATGAATGATAATGACAACGACCTAAAACGGCTTTCCCGGCTTACTGCCATCCTCATTCAACTACAGTCCAAACGCCTGATCACCGCAACCATGCTGGCGGACAAGTTTGAAGTAAGCGTAAGGACCATCTACCGGGATATTAAAGCCCTCGAGCAGGCCGGGGTACCTATCCTCACGGAAGATGGAAAAGGATATTCCATTATGGAAGGATATCGCCTTCCGCCGGTAATGTTCACAGAAACAGAAGCCAATGCCCTCATCACGGCAGAGCAATTCATCCTCAAAGATAAAGATGCCTCTTTTGTGAAAGAGTATACCGCCGCTATCAACAAGATCAGGTCTGTACTCCCCCATCATACAAAAGATAAAATAGATCTCCTTTCTTCCCGTATCATTTATAAGAATAACTACGAGGAAGTAAAGACCAGCAAATATCTCTCACAGCTGCAACTGGCCCTTACCAACTTCAACGTTACCCGGATCAGCTATTACAGCCCGGAAACAGATGAAAGCACGGAAAGGAAGATCCAGCCCTTTGGCCTCTATAACAGCGCGCAGGAAAACTGGCTGGTCATGGCCTGGTGTGATCTGCGGAAAGACTACAGGGCCTTCCGGCTGGACAGGATCAAAAGCCTGGAACTGCTACCGGAAAAATTCGAGCTGCATAAAATGACGCTCCAGAAGTATTTTGAGCAGGCCAGGGAAAGAGAAGAAGAAAAAGCCAGGAATTTTAAACCCCTGACATAAGGCTGTCACAACCCCGGTATAGTTTTGTTCTGAACATTAAAACAATGTAAAATGAACAAATACAAAACCGAGGTAAAATGGGCATTGATCTTCTCCGCCATGGCAATTGCCTGGGCCTTCATTGGTAAATTATCAGGAATGACTGATTCCCGGATAGACAAACTTCAGCTTTTCAACTCGCTGGTACTTATACCCGGCTTCATCATTTACCTCCTGGCATTACTCGACAAGAAAAAGCAAGGCCCCCAAACCTATAAACAGGGGTTGATCAGCGGCCTGGTACTTACGCTGTTTGTAACCATCCTGGGAACACTCACTACCTTTATTTCCACCAGGCTGATATCCCCCGAGCTTTTTCCCAACATCATCCGTTATATGGTTAACACCGGCCAGATGTCTCCGGAGCAGGCAGCGCAACAATTTAATTTAAGTACATTTATTATTACGGGGTTAATAGCCGGCCCTGTTACAGGCTTGATCTTTTCCCTGGTAGCAGCAGCTTTTACACGCCGTAAATAAAACATCCGATCATGTCAAATTTTGAAAACGTAGAAGACTACATGAAAACCTTGCCGAAAGAAAGCAAAGCTATACTGGAAGAAGTAAGGCAGGTGATCAGGAAAACAGCTCCCGGGGCAGAAGAAGTGATCAGCTACCAGTTACCGGCACTGAAGTTCCATGGTATGCTTATCTATTATTCTGCTTATAAGGACCATATTTCCTTATCCTTCCCCAGTGCCAAAACCATTGAGGTATTGAAAGCAAAGGCAGTGCCTTATGAACTGGGGAAGAGCACCATCAAATTCCCGCTGAACAAACCGATGCCCTTCCCTTTGATCAAAGAGATCGTACAGATAAGGATGAAGGAAAACCTTGAAAAAGCAAGCCTGAAAACGAAACCAAAAAAGCGTTAGTGTTTTTGTACCAGGATCAATGTTCCTGAACAGCCCTGGCATAGTTGCCTCCGCTTAATGCTTTTGGATCCAGTCCAGTACATAATCCGCATCTCCCTGCCAGCCAGGCTGGCCTAGCACATTGTGATTCCTGCCCGGGAACTCCTTATACTCCAGCACAGACCCGTTCTTTTTGTACCGCTTAAAGTTCCGGGCATTCAGATGTGCAGGGATAATGTTATCCCAGCTGCCGGAAGTGATCAGCAAGGGGGGATGCGGTTTATCCCAGTCAACCCTGGCTGCGCCGCTTAATCCTCCCCTGGCCACTGTTTTGGATTCAGGAACGGTGAGCTTTTCGTACGCCACCTGTTGTTCTTCCAAAGGCTGTCCGTTCACAAAAGCATACTGCCAGTCTTTAAAAGACATCATATAGGTTTTCTTCAGCGAAGTGAATAAACCCAGCGATTTCCAGCCGCCTTTCAGAAAAGAAAATTCATAGGGAAAAACGCCGAGTGGTGGTACAGGATGAATGGCTACTCCTTTGGAAGCAAGGTCCCGGTTCACCAGGATCTGCGTCATCAGGCCTCCCAATGAATGCCCTATAATGACCGGTTTTTCCGGTAAGGACTTTGCCACATTCGCATAGGAATCGATCACTTCTTTTAAGGTTAAGGTAGCCAGATCAACATCGTTAGGCTGCCTGCTCCGGAGGGTGGGGGCATCACCATCTTTAAAGGGCCAGGCCGGGGCTAAAGTTTTATATCCTTTGCTTTCAAAATACGCTCTCCACTCATCCCAGCAATGATGAGTAACAAATGCTCCCGTCACGAATAAGATAGTTTTAGAAGTTTCCATAATAGTACAGGATTTAGAGGTTTAGAATAAGGGGTACACGTTTATACAAAGTACAATAATCAATTCATACACCCAAACAGGCAGTTCAGCCAGCCTATCCGCTGCCAGCCGGTTAATATGAACTTACTTGCGCCTAAATTAAAAAGTTTGTTATGCAACAGCGGCACCCCTGGCTGTTAACATTGGTCCTTATGACCTTTGTTTCCGGCACCTTCGCGCAAAAGCGCAACCCCATCAATTACAAAAAACAATTAGACGAAACCTTCGCAGCAATCAGCAAAGCGGATATTGCAAAAACCTCCGACATCAAAAAAGTAGCAGACCTGTATCTCCTGTCAGACGTGGCAGACCAGGGCATTGCCCTCCTGGATGCAGAAAGCGAAAGAATGAAACAGGAACTGGCAACCCGGAGATCAGCTTTCTCAGGAGGCTCCGCAGGGCTGGACAGGCAATTCCTGCAACTTATCTCAGATATGCCGGAACCCGTCATCAGTCTGCCCCTGGCTAAAAAGACCATGAAACCAGGCCCGGGAGAGGACATTTATTCCCTTTACATTAAAAAAGTAGAAGCTTACCAGGAACAGTTAAAAGAAGAGATCCAAAAGAATGCACCCACTTTCACCACTGTACCCACTGCTTACAAAGCCAAACAGGACCTGGAGAACAACCCCATGATCCAGCAAATGGGAGGACTGGAAAAACTTCAGAACATGAGTCCCGCAGAACGGCAGGCACTGGCAAAGCAAATGGCAGAGAAGGTGAAACAAGATCCGCCCGGTGAAGATGGCGATCCCAAAAGAGCATTTACCCAAAAGATGATGAAAGATCCCAACTATGCAGCTAAGTTCAACCACATGACGGTGCCAAAACAACAGGAAGAATACGAAAACTTCAAAAAGGAAAATGGATTTGTTGGTAATGAACTTCCCAAAAAAACAGATAATGCTGCACTCAATATCACCATCGATCAAAAAATAACCGCCATCTTTAATCACCGCCAGGAATTAGGTACAGTTGTAAAACCTTTACAGGAAAGAACTGAAGCATACTTCGCCGATGTAAATAAGCAACTAAGCGAACAATTAGAGGAACGCGCTAAAGCATTACCCATCGTAGAACATGGCGAAGCCGGCAAAGGAAAAGAAACCCGCCCGCTGGACATTGCTTACAATATTGTTTTGTATCCCGTAAAAATACAGGAGGCCCTGGCGAACAAGAACATCTGGGCCAGCCACCTTGCTGCTTTAAAAGTGACCATTGCAGAATATGATGCATTCCTGGCTGCCTACTGGGGTAAAGATAAAACCACCGATCAGCTGATGGCGCAAAGGAATCAAACTCCCCCGGCCATACTTTCCGGGATCTGTAATGAAGTGATCCGATTGACAAAAATGGCGAAGTACTACACCAATACCAGTGCATCTGCACAACGTTCTTATGATGAAAAGGTATTGCGTTTATATGAGTAAAGAGGGATTTTCGTTAGTTTTATATCTAAAACCCAGCTATATGAAAAAGACCTTATTTCTTCCATTACTACTGCTGTCGTTCTCTTCCTTTTCTCAAACAGTAAAACTAATTAACCCTCCCTCCCTTGCCACCCCCAAAAGTTATTCCCATGCAGCGGTGATAGATCTCGGCACCTGCACTATGGTGATCATTGCAGGCCAGGTAGCATTTGATAAAGAAGGTAACCTGGTAGGTAAAGGAGATATCGGTAAACAAACAGAACAGGCATTCCGCAACATCAAAAGTATCCTGGAAGCCAACGGCGGCACCATGGAGCATCTTGTAAAACTGGGATACTTTACCGTGGATGTTTCCAGGATCGAGGAGATCCGGAATGCCAGGAACCAGTTCATCAATACCACCAAACCTCCCACCAGTACACTGGTACAGGTTAGTAGATTATTCCGGGAAGACCTGTTGATGGAGATTGAAGCTACTGCCATTATTCCTAAAAAATAAATTCAGGTAACATCCCGTTGTTCTCACGGCTGAATACCCACATTTTACAGTCCAGGGTCAAAATCCTGCAACTCAAGGGAAATTCTCTTGTGTAAAGGACTTGCTCCTGCATTTTTGCCATCAAAAAGCCGATGCTGATATTAGTGATCATACTGGCCCTGAAGCGGCTGTTGAATGCAAAAAAGGAATAATGATGGAATTACGGAAGATCAAAAATAAAGGTCAGGCCAGGTTATTTGAAAGCAGGTACCTGGAAATGCTGACCAAAACACATCCCCTCATCATCTGGGGCATGTACCTTCCCCTGATCATCTATATGATCTATTATAGTTATGCCGTATTATGGTTTGCGGCGGGAACCATTGCATGCTTATTTGCGGGAGCACTTTTATTCTGGACCTTTTTCGAGTACGTAATGCACCGTTTCGTTTTCCATATGGTCAGCGAAAACCCCAGGTTAAAGAAACTGGCCTATATGATCCATGGCAATCACCATGAATACCCGCGGGACAGGCAACGGCTGTTTATGCCGCCTGTTCCCAGCATCCTGTTAGCCGCATCTATATTTGGCATCATGTACCTCCTGATGCAAAACATTGCTTTCATGTTCTTTCCCGGTTTCCTGTTCGGATACCTGATCTATGGGAGTATACATTATGCCATCCATGCCTGGAACCCGCCCTTTCCATTCATGAAACCCTTGTGGCGCAATCACCACCTGCATCACTATAAAAGTGAAGAAAAAGGCTTCGGTGTAAGCACCTCTTTGTGGGACAGGATGTTCGGTACTTTCTTTGACTAAATGCTCAGTTCCATCTGGATGTTACAACGTTCATAAGGAGTGGCCCGCCCTGTCACTTTCTGGAAGCCCAGCTTATAATACAGGTTGATGGCCGGTTTCAGAACAGTATTACTTTCAAGGTATAATTTGCGTGCGCCGAGGGAACGGGCCTTTTCAATCACTGCATTTCCCAGCAGCCAGCCAATGTTCCTGCCCTGTGCACGGGGAGAAACCGCCATCTTGGCGAGTTCAAAATCATACGCCGGGTCTTTCATTTTGATCAAAGCGCAAACGCCCACCGGCTCCCCTTCATATAAAGCCACAAGGATGTGACCTCCTTTATTGAGGATATAGCCCCTGGGATCATCCAGCGCTTTATGGTCCGCTTCTTCCATTTTAAACCAGGTGGAGATCCATTCCTCATTCAACGCCCTGAAGGCCTCCCGGTACGCAGGTTTGTAATCCACGATCTGTACCCTGGCACTCTCCCTTTCCTTTTTCTGTTCCTGCACCCTGCGCAGGAGCGACTTCTGCTCCAGTAAAAATTCCCATTCCCCGATAGCCTTCCAGAGATCGTTCCGGGTGTTTGCAGACAAATCTTCCACGGCATTGTTCACATCCTTATACTGGTCCTGGATCTTCTCCACTATCTCCTTTCCTTTGGGTGAGAGGCTTACCATATTGCGCCGCCCGTCTGCTTTATCATTCTTCTCCTTCACATACCCTTTCTTAGCCATTTCCGTAACGATCTTGCTCACCGAAGGATGAGAATGGCCTATTTCCCTGGCAATAGCTGTTACCGTACTGGCCCCTTCCGTGGAAAGCACATAGAAAACAGGGAACCATTTCGGTTGCATATCAATGTTATACAGCTTGAAGATCTGGGCAGCGTCTTCTGTTATTTTTTCACTCAGTAAGCGGAGCCTGCTGCCGATGGCCAGCTTACCTACCGTATCAAAGAAGTTCATTGTGTATATAATTACGTAACTGGTTACGTAAATTTAGGGAGAAGTGAAATACCGGCCAAATAAAAATAAAAAAGGCCTCTTGGGTGATATGCCCCCAAAAGTGTCTAACTTCTGGGGGCAGTTCATTGGGAGGCCTTTTTATATAAAATGTTGTTCTTTAAATGAAACAAAGTGACCGCATTTTATCCCCACGGTTCCTTAAACAAAGGGATCATACTTTATCCCGGGGCCTTTAAAAACTCACTTCAACTCTTTAAACAACGAAACCGCTCCATCCATCTCTACCCTCAGCACATCAGTCTTAACACCATCCTGCACTTCAATGAAATACATGTCTTCATCATCAAACTGCGTTCCGTACAGCAGCATATCTGTATCATTGGCCTCATTGTCGTCAAACATCAGCACAGGCGCACCTTCATAATTCTGGTAATGTTTCTTTATATATTTCTGCGCACTCATCGGCAGGTCGCTGAATTGCCGGGGAGAAGTAGTGCCTACCAGCTGCGAAGTAATATCGTAGTAAGCAGTTGTTTTCCTCCCATCCTGGTTGGTGAAAGTAGCCTCATCATAATAACCCGACCTTGCCCATTGTACATCCTGCACATCGCCAAAATCAAAGGCAAACTTCTCTTTAGATTGAAAACTAACCTCCTTGCCCTCCAGCGCTCTTAAGGCCACCCGCTTTTCATGCCTTTCTTTCCTGATCTCTTTCTTGTCCTTACCTACCATGGCAATTGTGTTTTGTGCCTGTAAGGAACCCGCCGCCATCACTACGGCCATTAACAATACTACCTTTTTCATTTCCTGTTTTTTAAATTGTTAATTAAAAAGAAATGCCGCCGTAAATCATAACAATTCAACAGGAAAGTTCATGTGCCGGTTTAGAAGGATTTGTTAAATTTAAACCATGTTAAAGGCTACCCGACAAGATAAAGAGAAAGTAATCTTACGGCTGTCGAACCAGGTATGCCCATTCAATTGAACAAAGCGCCGTGAAAATTTATCAGCAAGTTCCGGGTTTAACGGGTTAAAAAGGAGCCCTATCTTTGCCCCATGCTACACCATACCGCCATAGAAGATAAACTGGGTGAGCTGATCCGGAAAGGAGATATAACCCTGGGTGGTTATAAAAAAGCAAAGATCTACGGTCTGCTCACCTGCTCTTCCGGTAAAAGGATGAAAAAAGAGAACCGTGTATTCTTCAAAGATGAAAAGGAAGCCATAGCCCGGGGATACAGGCCCTGCGGTCACTGCCTGCCTCAAAAATACAAACAATGGAAGGAGTCACAAACCTGATACCTGTTGACGGAGCCGTCTATTTCTACCCGGCATTATTTTCCCCGGAAGAAAGTGATCAGCTCTTTTCAGCGTTGATCAATAATATCCAATGGAAACAGGAACCTGTGTTCATCATGGGTAAAGAGATCATGCAACCCCGCCTCACTGCCTGGTATGGCGATGCCGATAAAGCCTACAGCTACACCGGCATCACTATGACGCCGCATGCATGGACGCCGGAACTCTTAATGATCAAAACAAGGATAGAACAGATCGCTCAGCATACATTCACCAGCGTATTGCTCAATTATTACAGGGATGGAAAAGATAGCATGGGCTGGCACAGGGATAATGAAAAAGAGCTGGGCAACAATCCCGTGATCGGTTCTGTAAGTTTTGGCGCCTCGCGGTACTTCCATCTGAAACACCGCGTTGATAAAACCCTCCGCACAAAAATACGCCTCACTCACGGCAGCTTCCTGTTGATGAAAGGTACTACCCAACATCACTGGTACCATAGCATTCCAAAGGAACTAAAAGTTACCGGTGGCAGGATCAATCTTACTTTCAGAACAATTATCTGAGTACTTTACGGTAACCTAATTCCGCGCCTCCGCTCACCGGCATGATATGCCCTGTAATAAAACGGGCTTTATCAGACAGCAGGAAAATACAAACATCCGCAATCACATCTGCCTCCGGGCAGTACCCCAGCAGGTGGATGTTATTGAGATATTCCTCCCCGGCCGAACCCTCAGGCTGTTCCTTACTCCATTGCCGCAACATGGGCGTCCACACACCAGCCGGTGCTACTGCATTCACCCTTACCTGGTACGGCGCATAATCAATGGCCATGGATTTGGTCAATGCATTCATGGCTCCTTTGGTTGCAGCATACGCTGCATGATTATCCTGCCCGATAGCTCCCACCAGGCTGCTTGTATTCAGAATGCAGCCTTTCGTTGCTTTCAGGGCTTCTATTCCAAAACGGCAGGTAAGGAAAACACTTTTCAGGTTAGTGTCCAGCACCTTCTCCCATTCTTCTTCGGAGGTTTCATGTAATGGTTTGGAAGGATCGGCTATTCCGGCATTATTATGGATCACATCCATCCTCCCATAATGTGCCAGTGTTTTTTCTATGGCACTTTGCACATCCCTTGCTATGGTAACATCGCATAAAATACCCAGGTGACCGGGGCCTAATGTTGCCATCGCGGCTTCCAGGGAAAGCTGATCGTTAGTGACCACTACCACACCCGCACCCGCTTCCGCATATCTTACGGCACATTCATACCCGATGCCCATGGAGCCACCGGTAAGGAATATGACCTTATCTTTTAATGCTTGCATACACCTTCTTCTTTAATCTGCATGAAATACTTCTTCCATGGTTGCCCATGTATCCCCTTTCGCTGCTGCTTCCGGGAGCGGCTGCTGGCAGGGCGCAGTTTCACGCCACCACCTTTGGGTAGTAGTGTCTGCCGCCATTTTTTTCATATCTCCTTCAAAATCCTTTCCTGTATATTCAAAATAGCTGAACAGGAAATACTGCGCTTCTATTTTCCGGAGATAGATAGAATAGTTCCGGATATTACATTCCTTAATTTTCTTCAATACACCAGGCCAGGCCTTGGCATGTAACTCCTTGTAATAAGCCAGTTTCTCCGGCTTCAGGCCGGTAACAGAACCATAACGCTGAACAGTAACCTGTTTGGTCCCACAAGCCTGCAATACAATAAAAAACAGTAACAGATTGAATAAACGCATCCTGATCTATTTGAAAAGTAAATACAAAACGATCATAATAGCCACCAGGCAGGCAGACAATACCTTATAATTCGCCAGCCCCTTCCATCCTTTGTGAGCCAATGGTTCCAGGGGAGACTTCCAGTAAAGTTTTTCACTCTCCGTAGTGTGCTGCACCGGGTAGATGTAAGAGAATACTACCTGCACCAGCACACAGCAAAAGAACAGGTAAAAGGCCATCAGCATAAAAGGTATTTGCCCCAATACAGAGCCGGGATAAGTTTTTGTGAAAACAAATACACCTACCCCTAAAGCAGAACCTATCCATAACGTATACTTCGAAGCAGGTGCAGATGCCTTCTTCCAGAAGATACCCAATACAAACACACAGGTGATGGGTGGCGCAATATGTGCAATGATATCATTCAAGCCCACAAAAATACTTTCGTAACTATTCAGCAAAGGCAGCAGGAATAAAGAAATGACCAGCGCCGCGCCAGCTACCACCCTTCCCATCCTCACCAGCTTTTTATCCTCCGTACCAGGGCGGTAGCGTTGATAGAAATCATAGGTAACAATGGTGGATACAGCATTGAGGGCACCGGATACCTGGCTCATCAAACCGGATAACAATGCTGCCACCAATACACCTATCAGGCCACTGGGCAATAATTGCGTGATCATTAAAGTATAAATACCCTTGCTCTCTATCCCTTTTTCAGAAGTGATACTGCTCAGGTCCAGCAGGTTTGTTTTATACAAAGCATAAGCTAACAGCCCCGGCAACACGAAAATAAATACCGGCAATATCTTCAGGAACCCGCAGAACAAAGCCCCTGCCCTGGCATGATCTTCATCCTTTGCACCTAATAACCTTTGTACGATCGTTTGGTCCGCACACCAATACCAGATCCCTATTACCGGGTATCCCAGGAAAACAGCATACCAGGGCATTCCGCTGCTATCGCCATGTGGCTTTAACATAGATAATTTATCCAGCTCCCCGCCTGCCTGCAATACAGCCGTCATCTCATGCCATCCGCCCATCTTATGATAAGCTGCGATACTGATAATAACAGCACCACTCAGCAACACTACTGTTTGTATGGACTCTGTGATCACCACTGCGCGCAAGCCTCCAACAATCGTATATACCGCCGTAATGAGAGAGATAATGATCACACTGGCATACATGTTCATACCAAAAAGTGTTTTCAGCACAATGCCACCTGCCAGCATGGAAAATGCAATATGCACAATGATGGCAGACACTACGGACACGCCGGCCAGCCAATCCCTCGAAGCTTTATCATACCGTTTCTCCAGGAAATCCGGTAACGTGGATACACCTGACCTGATGTAAAAAGGCACAAATAACAAGGCAAGGGTGATCAGCACAAACACAGCCATCCATTCAAAATTACCATTCAGTAACCCTGAATCAAACCCACTTTGCGCAAGGCTTACCAGGTGTACAGTGGAAATATTGGTGGCAAACAATGCCAGCCCGATCGCCGGCCAGGTTAACCGCTTCCCTGCCAGGAAATATTCATTGGCACCTTTATTAAAATTCCCGGCACCGGCCCACAGGCCAATGAATAGAATAGCCAGGATGTAGAGGCCTGCAATGGTGAGGTCCAGATTACTGATCATGTTTACTTTTTCAGATCGCAGCTGCTGCCCGGTTCCATAGGGGTGATATATCTGCCATCCCTGATGTGTACCGGATGAATGAAATGCTGCTGTAGATGTGGAATATGTTCTAAGAATAATGCTTCATGCCCCATGGCAATATGGTTGAATAACACAAGATGCTGATGTAACTGCCCCATATCTCCCACATGCGGCACTACCGGGATACCGAATTTACGGCACAATAAACTCACCGTAATGAATTCACTCACTCCTCCCACTCTCACAGCATCTACCTGTATAAAACCGGCACTGCCGGTTTGCAGGTAGTTTTTAAAGATGATCCTGTTAGGTACATGTTCCCCCAGGGCCAGTTTAGTTGGCGCGATGTGATCCGCCAGTACTTTATGCGCCAATACATCGTCAGGGTGTGTTGGCTCTTCTATCCAATACGGATTCATGGACTGCAACACTTTACAGATCTTCATTGCCTGCGGCAATGTCCATTGCTGGTTGGCATCCAGCATGATCTTCACATCATCCCCTGCTACTTCGCGCACGATATGTGCGCGCCTGATATCCCGTTCAGCATCCGCAGCGCCCACTTTCAGCTTCATGGCGGTAAACCCGTTCTGCACTGCTTTCCTGCAATTGGCCCGTACCTCCTCATCGGAATAATTGAACCAGCCAACAGAAGTATCATATCCCGGATAACCACTGTGAATGATCCCCTCCCGCTCAGCCATGCTGCTGCGGTTGCTTTCCAGTAATTGCAGCGCTTCTTCCCGGGTCAGCTCATCTTCAAGATAAGAAAGGTCCAGTGTGTTCACGATAGTTGCTGCTGGCAGGCTGGTCAGTAATTTCCATAAAGGCACTCCACGCTTTTTTGCCCAAAGGTCAAAGCAGGCATTGGTTACAGCTGCCAGCCCCAAATGCACCACTCCTTTATGCGGCCCCAGCCATCTGAACTGTTGCTCATTCGATAATTGACGGAAGATGTTCCCGAAGTCTCCCATGATCTCTTCAATATCCCTGCCCTGCAAAGTTGCAGCATAGAACTGTGCAGCCTTGCATACAAGATCGTTCCCTTCACCTAATGTAAAAGCGAAACCGGTTCCCGTGTTCCCTTTGTTATCCGTTAGTTCCGTTACAGCGTACGAGTATACCGGATCACGGTGTATGGCATCACTTCCTGCACCCTTGCTGAGTGGGAAACGCCTGTCACTAACAACTATCTTGTTTATCATAATGCTAAAGTAGGGCTAAGGTATCCCTAAAATGCAAACCCTGAAATAGAGTATACACCAACCTTAATGGATTATCCTTTTACGCTTGTGCTATGGATTATTTTAGTTAATTTTAAATGAAACAATGCACCATTAAAGCTTCCCGCTTACGGCACACAACCCGCCTGAACAGGCAAACCGGATTATTCATGAATACGAGCATACAGAAAAGAAAAGATGGATTTGAAGGACAGAAGCTGATCAGCCTGCCTGATATCATTCATAAGAACAACACTCCAGTTACACAGATCTACATTACGCACATAGGATATTTCCCTAAAGCGGCCTATCATTACCGGGAACGCAGGAAAGGTTGTGCAGATAATATCCTCATCTACTGCCTGAGAGGAAAAGGCTGGTACATCATTGGCAATAAAAGATACAATGTGGGGCCGGGGCAGTTCATTCAGATCCCTGCCACTTCACAATACATGCGCTACGGCGCAGATGTTGATGATCCATGGACCATCTATTGGGTACATTACAGCGGTAAGGATATGCATACGTTTAATGCTGCGCTTAAGATCACAGAGAAAGATGGCCCGCGGAACATTACCTATAATGAAAAGTCTATTAAGATCTGGGAGCACATGTATCAGAGCCTGGAAATGGGTTATAGTAAAGATAATCTCACCAATGCTAATTTCTGCCTGCCATACTTCCTGGCTACTTTCCTCTATCCGGAGAAACACGAGGAACAGCAAAGCGGAAAAGAGCCGGACCTGGTAACAGAAACCATCCTGTTCATGCGCAACAACCTGGACCTGAAAGTAACAGTGGAAGACCTGGCAGCCCGCCACAAATTATCCACCTCTCATTTTTCCAACTTATTTAAAAAGGCAACCGGCATGTCTCCCATCGATTATTTAATTCACCTTAAACTACAGAAGGCCTGCCAGTTACTTTATGATGCTACCATAAAGATCAAGGATATCGCGAAAGCCATAGGCTACGATGATCCTTATTATTTTTCCCGCCTGTTCAAAAAGCTCATGGAGATGTCTCCCGAGCAATACAGGGTATTACGGAAGAAAAAAGCCTAACGCCTCTCCTGCATTTTCCAACCCTCCAGGAAGTGTACTTACTACCCTTCATTTGAAAATACTATTATTTTAAGGTAAAAAAGAGCAATCGATTGTTTTTTTTATATACTTTTGTTTCAGGTCATAAATCGAGGACCCGGTAGCAAGCCAAAATCAATACCAGGACGTGAACTAAACAAATTCCACAAACCAAAAACAACATTATTCCCACGATGAGTTTAAAAACAAAGCAAAGCTAAAACACTGCCGCATTATGCAATCGTTTGCATGTATGTGGTACTTATTATTTGTTCCCAGGGGTGAGTGATCTCGCCCAGGGCATTCCATTTCTTGCCTCACTTTAAATAAAGCGTTATGTCAGATTATTTACAACTCTGTCCGACTCCTCGTTGGCTGCGTATCCGGTGGATATATTTAGCCTGGATACCTGTGACATGCTTATCCACAGCAGCATCGGCGAACAGGACACCAACGTCTACTTATTATCAACAGGAAACACGCGAACTCCGTGGCCGCGTTACAGATGAATCCAAAACACCTTTACCCGGAGTAACAGTAACTTTAAAAGGAAGTAAACAAGGTACCGTTACGGATGCCAGCGGATTTTATTCATTGAAGGTTGCTGCTGCTTCCGGCATCCTTGAATTTACCTTTATCGGTTATGCCAAACAGGAGCAGGCTTATGCTGATTTTAAAGGAGTAGATATCCAAATGACTTTTGACCAGAAAGCATTGGGAGAAGTAGTGGTAGTAGGGTATGGTACACAAAAGAAAGTGAACATGGTGGGTGCTGTTTCTGCTATCAAAGTAGATGAAGCCATCACCAGCCGCGCCCTGCCAAATGCTTCCTCAGCACTCTCAGGCCTGGTGCCTGGTTTAGCCGTTACCCAATCTACCGGTATGGCTGGCCGTAATGGTGCAGCCCTGATGATCCGGGGATTAGGCACGGTAAATAATGCCAATCCGCTGGTAGTAGTGGACGGTATGCCGGATGTGGACATCAACCTGATCAACATCAACGACATTGAAAGCATCTCTGTATTAAAAGATGCCACCTCTGCATCTGTATATGGTTCCCGTGCCGCAAATGGTGTGATCCTCATCACCACCAAATCCGGTAAAGGCCTGAAGAAAACACAGCTCAACTTCAGCGGGTCTTTAGCACTTACCAAACCTACAAAGGCCTTTGATTTCATGCCAGACTATGCACGCGGGCTTACCATGCATCAACGCCAGGCTGCTGTTGGAACCTTACGCCCCCTGTGGGATTTTAAAGATGGTACTATCGATCAGTGGATGGCCATGAGTATGATCGATCCCCTTCGTTATCCTAATACAGACTGGTGGGATGTGATCATCCGCGATGGACAGTTACAGAATTATAATGTTTCCGCTGCCGGTGGTGGTGAGAACTCTAACTTCTTCATCTCTTTAGGCGTAGTGGATGAAAAAGGCTTGCAGATCAATAACGATTTTACCCGTTACAATGCACGCTTTAACTATGATTACAAACTGCGCAAAAATATGAACGTGGGTGTGCGTTTCAACGGCAGCTGGACCAAATTCGTATATGCGCTGGAAGATGGTTTTACAGACGACAACGTTTCCAATACCGCTGGTTTTGACCTTCAGTATGCCATAGCAGGTATTACCCCCTATGATCCGGTATCAGGTTACTATGGTGGTGTAATGGCTTACAATGAAGATGCGCAGGCATACAATCCATTTACGGTATATCAGAATACACTCAACCGCCAGAACAGGCAGGGAGCCAACAGTACGTTCTACCTGGACTGGTCCCCCATTGAAGGATTAACAGCACGTGTTGATTATTCCCTGAACTACTACAACCAATTCCGCTGGAATGCTGCTACGCCTAACAGGGCCTACAACTTCCAGAGCAATACTTTCGGCACCCGCACTTACGTTGGAGACAATGCCGGCGTAGGTAACTTTACCAATACAGGGTATAAAACATTGCTGAACGGTAGCCTTAACTACAAAAGAACTTTTGCAAAGAACCACGAGATAAGTGCCATGGTAGTATATACGGAGGAGTACTGGTATGACCGTTACCAGGGATCCACCCGTAACGACAGGCTCCATCCTACCCTGCATGAAATTGATGCAGCACTCACCACCACACAAACAACAGGCGGTAATTCCAGTACGGAAGGGCTGCTTTCTTACATCGGCCGTTTTAACTATACTGCCTTTAATAAATACCTCTTTGAATTCAATGGTCGTATTGATGGTTCTTCCAAATTCCTGCCAGGCCACCAGTATGGCTTCTTTCCCTCCGTTGCATTAGGATGGCGTTTTACGGAAGAAAACTTCATCAAACAGTACACAGAAAATATCCTGAGCCAGGGTAAATTCAGGATCTCCTATGGTTCTCTCGGTAACAACAGTGGTATCAACAGGTATGAACAACAACCCACGCTGGCAGACGCAGCCTACATGATAGGTGATAACGCAAGCAAAGGATTTGTGAACAGGAAACTGGTGAACAGCTCTTTAAGCTGGGAAAAGAATACGGTGTTGAACATTGGTCTGGACCTTGGCTTCTTCGATAATAGGCTGTCTGCCGAACTGGATTATTACAACCGCCTAACCACAGGTATGGTACGGCCTTCCGAAATGTCTATCATGCTCACAGGTGCTTATGATGCGCCAAGGAGGAATATCGGTGACCTCCGTAACAAGGGCGTGGAATTAAACCTTACCTGGTCAGACAAGATCGGCGAAATAAAATACGGCGTAAACCTGAATGGTTCCTACAACAGTACCACCCTCGAAAAATGGAACGAATTCCTCGGTAAAGGTTACACCTTCCTGAATATGCCCTATCACTTCCTGTATACTTTTGAAGACCTCGGTGTTGCACAAACCTGGGAAGATGTATACAATGCCACGCCACAGAACGCATCCCCCGGAGATATCCTGCGTAAAGACCTGAACGGAGATGGCAGGATCACTGCAGAGGATAAGAAAGCCTATCCAAACATCCAGCGCGACCGCCCCACTACTTACTTTGCCCTGGGCGCAAATGTAGGCTGGAAAGGTATTGACCTCTCTTTCCTCTTCCAGGGTGCTACCGGTCGTAAGGACTATATCATGAATAACTACAACAACACCAGCCCTTCCGCAAAAAGATATGCCTGGACCTGGGACCAATGGTACAACATATGGTCACTGGATAACAGGGGTGGTTCATTACCACGTTTATCCGGGAATGCTAACAGGGAGGAAACTTCTTTCTGGCTGGATGATATGACCTATCTCCGCCTGAAAAATATTCAGCTTGGCTATACTATCCCCTCCAATTTGCTGAAAAGGATCGGGGTGAATTCATTCCGCATTTTCGGTTCCGCAGAGAACATTATGACCCTTACCAACTTCCGCGGTCTTGATCCTGAAGCAACAGGCAACAGGAGTAATGCATACCCCGTGAATAAATCATATTCCGCAGGTGTTAATGTGGGCTTTTAAATTTATAATCATGAAAAGATCAATTGCAAAAATATATCTGATAGGTGCTGTTGTCAGCCTAGCTTTCACTTCCGGCTGCGTCAAAAACCTGCTGGACCAGAAAGCTACTGTAGAATTGCCGTATGCGCAGTTCTGGAAAACAGAAGCAGATGCCACCATGGCACTCATGGGCGCATATGCCGATACACGTTATGTATTCGACCGTGATTACATGATGGAAGGACATGGAGAATATACCAGGGTACGCGGCATGGCAGCTCCTACCAATCTTGTAACAGGGGATGCTTACCAGGGAAATTCCGGCATCTACGATCCTACCAACTATGCAGATAAATGGGATAAAATGTACCGCTATCTGTATGGTGGCGTGAACCGCTGCAACTATGTGATCGATAATGTAAACGTCATGATAGCAGCCGCTAATGAAACTTCTAAACCCAGTCTGGAAAGAATAGCCGGTGAAGCTAAACTCCTGCGCGGTCTCTGCTATTTTAAGCTGATATCGATGTGGGGAGATGTTCCTTACATCAGCAAAACAGTGAACGATAACAGTGAAGTAGCGAAGATCCCCCGTACTCCCATCGGCCAGGTAAAGGATTCTATCCTCGCAGATCTTAACTATGCATTTGAAAAGCTGCCCAATAAAAGTACAGAAATAGGCCGTATGGCTAAACCCGCAGCTTTGGCCCTCCGTGGTAAAGTGCAATTATATTGGGCCTCCTGGAATAATTTCGGCTGGCCGGAATTAGCAGGTTTTGTTCCCAATGCCGCAACTGCCACCGCCGCCTATACTGCAGCAGCTGATGATTTCAGGAAAGTGATCAACGACTACGGCCTGGTATTGTTCAGGAATGGAGAACCCGGAGAAATTGACGCCCTCGGAAAAGCGGAAAAGCTCCCCAACTATTTCTACCTCTTTATGCCTGTGGCAAATGGTGATGGGGAAAACCTCCTGTACTTCACACATGGTGGAACAGGTACAGGCCAGGGAGAAGAACTGATGCGTAACCTGGGAACACGTACCGTTGAAAGCTCTCAACTATGGGTACACCCAAGGTATGAAATTGCAGACCGTTACCAATTGACAACAACCGGCGATTTCGCACCTCCTTTGAAACCAATGCCTCCCACCGGAGCTGGCAGAACAACGCTTAATTCGGCAGTAAACCCACAGAGCTACGCCGATCGTGATTACAGGATGAAAGCATCCCTCATTTGGGATATGGAAATGAGCATTGGGCTCACCAGTTTGAAGTCCACCGGCTTCTTCCCCTTCGTTTATAAATCAAACAGCGCTCCTATCGTAATAGATGGTGTGAATTATGTTACTTCTTTCCCTGATGGTGTTAACTCCGGTTACATCTTCCGCAAGTTTGTAAGGAACTATCCCGGGCTGGGCCGCAGTGAAGGTAATTATGCATGGCCGGTGATCCGCCTGGCAGATGTATACCTGATGTATGCAGAAGCTACCAATTTCGCCACCGGCCCACAGGCAGATGCCATCGCCCTGGTGAACAAAGTACGCTACAGGGGGAAACTTCCACCGCTGGCAGCATCAAAAACTGCAGATAAAGCCACTTTCTTTAGTGCCATTGAACAGGAAAGGATCATTGAACTGATCGGTGAAGGCCAACGTGGTTTTGACATCCGCAGATGGAGAGCAATTGAAAGGATCTGGGGAGCCCCTGCAGGCCCGGGCGTATGGCGGCTGGATACACATGGCGGACAAATAACACGGTATTATCAAAACACGCCGGAAAGAACGTACCAGCAGAATTATATTTTCAGGATACCTCCGGGTGAACGTGACCGTAATCCAAACCTCACGCAGAACACACCATGGCTGTAACCCAATTTTCACTTTAAAAAGAGCAAGATGAAAAAATATATTTCAATACCCGTTGTGATGCTGATGGCTTTTGCCTGGATCAGCTGTTCAAAAGATAAGCCGGTGGATGAAGACGGACTGTTGATCACCGATCGCCAGGAATGTTTTGTCAGCAACTTTGAACTGCTTGGAGCCGATTTCCAGACTGTAAGGTCCAAAGCACCGGTAATAGATACTACTGCCTGTACAATTACACAGGAGGTTTTCTTTGGTACAGACCTGAAGAACCTATGGCCGCAGTTCTCCCTGGCAACAGATGCTAAACTGGACCCTAAGATAACCGGTAAAGTAGACTTCTCCGACCTCGCCAATCCCAAACAATATTCCGTTGTTTCCGGAAACCGCAAGATCAGAAAGACCTACAAAATCCTCATTACCGTACAGCAATAAAATCATTGATCATGTCAGCAAAATATTTCCAACATACTGCTCTGCTCTGCTCTTTCATCCTGCTGATGGCAGCTTGTAAAGACAAAGAGTATGCGCTTCCCGAGCCCAAAGGTGTTCTGCAGGCCGATGTCATCAAACGTTCATTCGGCCCCAACCTGGTTGGAGGGAACCTGGAGTTCGCTTTCGCCATGGCATTGCCGGCCTCAAAAGGAAAGCTCGTTTCAGCCGAAGTGGAAGCTTCCATTGCAGGCGCTCCTGCCACCTGGCTGGAAAACAAAACCTACTATACCAATAACAGTGGTGTAGACATTCCCACACAGATCGGAGCAGCTTCTGTAAACAGTGGTAATAAAACTACAGTAACCTTTAGCAAAGACACGATGTCTTCTACCCTGCGCTATTATTACTTTGCGCCGGAAGAAGCACGTGGCAAACCTGTAACATTTAAATTCACCACTAAAAGCAGCAATGGCGAAACCGCTACCTATACCATGGGGCCTTACAACATTTCCAAAATGGATATGAAGCTGGACCTCAAACCGGTAGACGGCGCGGCCTGTTATATCTCTATTGAGGATATGGCCATCTATACTGCAGCGGAAGCAGCTACAAAGCCAGGCAAAATAGACCTGGTGTATGTTTACCGCCCTGCTCCGTATAATCACAGTTTTGTTTCCCCGGGAAGTAATGCACAATACTTACCGGGTGTTACTTTACCCGCAGGTGTAAACAGGGTAACGCAAATAGTAAAAGCCTGGAACCTCCGGGACCAGCAACTGGCACGCCTGCAATTCGGCATATTCATTGATGACCTCGATTTCCAGAAACTGAGCCTCACCGATGCAGCCGACTTTGCCGTGAACATGAAAGCCGAAGCCGGCTTGTGGGTAGAAACCGCAGATAAGAAATACAGGGCCTACATTTTCCTGAATGCACTGGTTAACGGCACCAAAACTGCCACGATCAGCATCAAGAGATACGCCATGTAATAAAAACTTACAGGGGCTATGGGAATTCCATAGCCCCTTTTTTATCTTTAGACTGTTATGAAGAAACTATGCACCTTGTTATGGCTGTTTGCTACTTTGGCAGCCTCCGCACAACAGACCTTTTTGCTGAAACCATCTGTTCTCAGTACCAATAAGCAAAAGATAAGAACAGGTGACCCTGCTATGCTGCAAGCGCTCGGCAAACTAAAAAAAGCTGCAGATAAAGCACTAAAGGACGGGCCTTATTCCGTTACTTACAAAAGCAGGGTCCCCGACAGCGGTGACAAACATGACTACATGAGTGTTGGCCCTTACTGGTGGCCGGATTCCAGCAAACCAGGCGGTGTTCCCTATATCCGTAAGGACGGGCAAATTAACCCGGAACGTTTTGCCATCAACGACGCGGAATTCTACAAATCCCTCTGCCATGATGTTTGCCTGCTGGGCCTCGCCTGGTATTATACCGGAGAGGAACAATATGCCACACACGCCACTAAACTTTTACGCACCTGGTACATCGATACGGCTACTTTAATGAACCCCAACCTGAACTACGGGCAGGCGATACCCGGGGTCACCAAAGGAAGAGGTATTGGCCTCATAGATACCCGCGCCGTTAATAAACTCATAGATGGCATTCAATTGCTCTCTGGTTCCAAAGCACTGTCTAAAAAAGATTATACGGCCATACAGGCCTGGCATAAAAAATTCCTGGACTGGATGCGCAACAATCCTATCGGAAAAGATGAAGCGGACGAGGCCAATAACCACGGCACCTGGTATGATGTACAGGCTGTTTCCATAGCACTCTTCACTGAGCAGCCTGCACTGGCTAAAGAGATCATTACCACACAAACAAAAGAACGGATAAAAAGCCAGCTGAAAGAAGAAGGGAGCCAGCCACATGAGCTGGCCCGCACACTTTCCTGGAACTACTCTTCCATGAACCTGGAAGGTTTCTTTGAACTGGCCATGCTGGCGGAAAATGTACAGGTAGATCTCTGGAACTATACCACCACAGATAACAAAAGCATCCGCAAAGCATTCACCTGGATGTTGCCCTTTGCCAAAGGAGAACAAAAATGGCAGCACGAGCAGATCAAAAAGATGGAGATGAACGGTTACCTGAAAATGGCTGCTGTAGCTGCTAAAAAATACCCTGATGTAGATACCAAAGGATTGAACATCCCGCAGGACGACATCTTATTACTCACTGGCTGGAACTTTTAATTATGCGTTACTTACTCTCTATCCTCTGCCTGTTTACCTTCTCCGCGAAAGCACAAAACCTGCTGAGCGGAAAATATCCTGCTCCTGAATTAAAGCAGTTACTGATCCCACAGGCTAAATGGACGCCCTTTCCCCGTTTGAACGACCGTGCAGGATGGGCTAAAGCAGATGCCGCCTCCGGCAAAGCCATTATTCAGAAAGCTGAAGGATTCATTAATTATGAATGGCCCGGCGTACCTGCTGTTAAATCATTACAGATCGTGCGTAATGGCAACCGCTCAGAATACGAAGCCATCAGTTTCAAAAAAAGAGAAGTACTAGGCACTTTGTTATTAGCAGAGATCTATGAGAACAAAGGCCGCTTTATAGATCCTATTATCAACGGCGTATGGTCCATCTGCGAAGAATCTTTCTGGGGTTCTCCTGCGCATTTACCGAAAGGTCCGCAATACCTGGGCCTCCATGATGTATCCGCACCATTCGTGGAACTCTTCTCTGCTGAAACCGCTACTTTCCTGGCCTGGGTAGATTACTTCCTCGGTGAAAAACTGGACGCTGTTTCTCCGCTGATCAGGAAACGCATTTATAACGAAACCAACCGCCGCATCTTTGAACCCCTGATGACGAAACATCATGGCTTCATGAGCAGCAATGCTGCAGGCCGCCGCCCCAATAACTGGAATCCCTGGATCTGTTCCAACTGGCTCAATGCCGTATTGTTACTGGAAAAAGATGATACCAAACGCGTAGCAGCCGTGAGTAAGATACTGGGTGTGCTGGACAATTTCCTTAACCCCTACCCGGCAGATGGCGGATGTGATGAAGGCCCCGGCTACTGGGGAGCTGCCGCCGCTTCTCTTTACGATAACGTTTCTTTACTGAATCTCGCAAGTAATAATGCTTTCACCTATGTATATAAGGATGAGAAATTCCGCAACATGGGGCAGTTCATTTACAAGGCACAGATCAGCGAAAAATACTTTCTCAACTTTGCAGATGCAGACCCACAACCCGGCATGGCAGCCAGCATGATCTACCGCTACGGGAAAGACATCAGTGATCCCGCCATGATGGAATTCGGTGCGTATTATATGACGGACAAGGATAAAAGCTCATTAGGCCGCTTCCATTACTTCCGCAATTTCTTTTCCCTTTTCATGCAGGATGAATTTGACAAGGCTGCCAAAGGCTTGCCACTCCCCGGAGATGTATGGTGGCCTGATCTGCAGGTAATGGTATCCCGCGATCAGGCAGGCAGCACAAAAGGATTTTTTGTAGCCGCTAAAGGTGGCAACAATGATGAGAGCCATAACCACAACGACATCGGGAACTATGTGGTATACTACGATGGATTGCCCGTGCTGATAGATATCGGCAGAGGCAGCTACACCGCCAAAACTTTCAGCAACAAACGTTACGAGATCTGGTACAATTGTTCTGACTATCACAACGTGCCTACCGTAAACGGTAAAACACAACCGCCCGGTGCTGAATTCAAAGCAACCAATGTAGCTTACAAAACATCCGCTGCTGCCAGCCAGCTCAGCCTGGATATCGCCGCCTCCTATCCCGCAGATGCAGGTATCATAAAGTGGCAACGCAATATCAAACTGAACAAAGGAAAGAACGTACAGGTAGAAGATGCGCTGCAGCTAAAAGCAGCAGGCGATTACACAGAACACCTGATGACCTGTTTTCCGGTAGAAGTAGTAAAACCCGGTATACTGGTAGTACACGCCAAACAGGACTTCTTCATTCACTATCCTGCCAAACGTTTACAACCTGCTATTGAGAAAGTACCGATGGAAAACATGGAAGATAAAGGCGTAATAGAAAAGTGGGGACCTGATATCTACCGGATCAACCTGAAAAGTATCAGTTCAATTACAAAAGAAAAAATTGGTTTAACAATATCAAAATAAGATAAGCGGGGATTGCCTTTCAACAGGTAATCCCCTTATTAACGTAAAAATAAGTTGCATAACTGAAAAATACGTTATACATTTGGGATACAATTTATCCCTCATGGAAGAACTGACTAAATCAGAAGAACACATTATGCAGATCCTTTGGAAACTGGGGAATGCATTTGTAAAGGACATCATAGAAGAAATGGAGGACCCCAAACCTCCTTACACCACCGTATCCTCCGTTGTGAGGATCCTGGAAGCAAAAGGTTTTGTAAGCCACAAAGCCTACGGTAAAACACATGAATACAGCCCCCTGATCTCCAAAGAACAATACCGGAAAGGCAGTATCCAGCGTATGGTCAAATATTACTTTGACGATAAAACGTCCAATCTCCTGTCCTTCCTGATGCAGGAAAAGAAGCTGAGTAAAAAGGAATTACAGGAACTGCAACAGTTCATTGACCAGCAAAAACAACGCTCATGAAAGCTTTCCTCCTCTCTTCCATAGGTTGCATGTTACTGTTCTATAGTCTTTATGCTGTTTTTTTTAACCGTTTCAGCTTTTATAAGTGGAACCGGTTTTACCTGTTAGCCAGCCTCCTTCTTTCTTTGTCTATTCCTTTTCTGCATTTTGCGGAAACAGATTATATCCCCGGAGGTGTATCTATCCGTACAACCATAGAACAGGTACTGGCAGACCAACCGGCTGAAACAGCTCCGGCTCCCGCACCTGCCGCCCGGGCTTTTAACTGGCTGGCTGCTATTTATTGGATAGGAGCATGCATCATGGCTGTTTTTTTTATTATCAGCGCCATTAAACTTTATAAGAAGGTAAAGAACGGTAAACAGGAAGAACATCCGGGTATTACCATTATACGCACAAAAGACCTTAACGCGTCTTTCTTCCGTTTCATTTTCATACAACAAAACCTGGCGCCGGAGGAGGAAGAGATCATTTTTCAGCATGAACGTGCCCATCAGCAACAATTACACAGCCTGGATAATCTCTTTATTGCATTGATAAAGATCTTCTGCTGGTTTAATCCGCTGGTATATGTTTACGGAAGACTGCTAAGGTCCATACATGAACTGGAAGTAGATCAATTGATGATCAGCCGGGTGGAAAAAACAGATTACGCTCAGCTCCTGCTCAAATTTAATGCGGGAAAGGAATACGGTTTATTAAATCTTTATAGCGTACACCCTTTAAAACATCGCATTCACTCCCTTTTCACCCATAAAACCAACAACATGAAAAAAGTCCTTTATCTCTTAGTATTTCCCTGCCTGGCATTGGCCATCAGCAGTTTTTCATCCATAGCAACAAACAAACTGCCCACAGGTGTGATCATTAGATCAGACAGTACAGAACTCACCATGCAAATATCACTCAGGCAATTGCTGGGCTCCAACGCTTCCTGGGCAGCATTTGAAAACTTTGAAACCGGCGCTTTTGAAAAGATCCAGGCAATGTTCAAAGAACAGGGATACGATCTCTCGGTGACAGAGAAAGTACAGGGAGATAATGAAAGTATTAAACTGTTGGGCCTGGGGTTAAAGGGAAATCGCGGAGAGGTAAAAGCTACGTACAGGGTAAATGAAATGATCAGTAAAAATTATTACCTCATGGTTTCATTCAACAAAGAAAAACAGGAGATGAGGGTAATTTCTTTCGAGTCTGCTTTTTTGAAATAATAAAAGGGGCTTTATCAAAAGATGATATAGCCCCTTTTTATTCCGGTACCTGATGGAGAGACATGCCATCATTTATGCAATATTCAGGGCTATCTCCTGTTACTTAGACCGCCCCTTCATTTAATAATTCACTGCAATTCCTATATTAAACGCCCTTCCTTTTCCTTTCGAATAAAAGCCGGGTATCATAAACCATTGTGAACGTGCAGGGAAATAATCCTCGTTGAAGAGATTTTCCACACCGAGTGTTACCAATGCATTCTTCGTTAAACGATAGCTGGCATTCAGGTTGAAAAGATTATACGCTTTCACGATCCCTTCATTTCCTTTGTAAAGCCCGCTGGGTAATTTAACAAAGCGGTTCCTTTCCTGGATGCCGGTATACTGCAAACCAACTTCCAAACCATTTACTGGCCTGTAATGTATGTTAGCGCCGATCTTAGGCGCAGCAATACGTCTTCCGTTCAGGTAAGCATCATATTTATCATCGATACGGCCGGTATCTGCTTTTCCTTCCACATAACTGTAAGAAGCTCCCATGTCGAGGTTATGCAGCGGGCTGTATTGTACAGCAGCTTCAAAACCATAGATGCGCTCCGGTGTGCGGGCCACGTTAAACAGGTCTGTATTCACATCATACACCATTTCAGCGCCCAGTTTAGAAGTACTCACAAAACCGGTAAGTTCAAAACGAAGCTGTTTGTATTTGCTTACAAAACCCAGTTCATAGTTATTCACCAGTACTGCTTCCGTATTGATCTTGCTGATATTATCCACCTTTGCATCCCTCAGTGCAAGGCCTACATCCGCCACGGAAAATCCCTGGGAGAAGCTGGCATAAGGCGTAAAGAGCGGGAAGCGGTTGTAACGCAATCCGGCATTGAATAAAGTAGCGGTATATTTCAGATCACCACCTTTTACGGCAAAGCTGGGGGTAACAGTTCCTCCTGCAGCATTTGTGATCCTTAAAGTAGTATAATCCTCTACCCCGATCTTCACCTTTTCTATCCTAACACCACCTTTCAGGATAATGTTATCCAGGAAGGTCCATTCCGTTTCCGCAAAAGGTGCAACGTTGAACATCTTCATTTCAGGCACCCATACACGGCCATCTACAAGGGGTTGGGAAGTAACATCGCCGATGATATCCGTTCCGTAGGACAATGATCCCATTTTCGTTAAAGGAGAACTAAACATAAAACGCAATCCTTTTTTCTTAGAAAGCGTGTGCGATTGCCCGTCTCCACCTTCAAACCTGCCGATGGACACATAGAAGATATCATCCCGGGATGTATAATAAGCATCTGCATGCAGCGAAGTTCCGCCGATCAGGCTATCTGCCTGGTAAGAGAGTTGCAGGTTATGGTTTCCTTTTACCCCCGTAGGTTCTCCGGGTTGTTTGCCCAATACACCGGTTGCCGGTTTGCCCGTCAGGAAATCACCATTCACCAGGGTATAGTTGGAATTCTGCTGGCTGCTGTAGTAGTTATACATTAACTGGATGCGCTGGCGTCTGGCGGGTTCATAACCCAGCTTCACGAATCCGTTGTAACTCTCTGTTTCGCCCAGGCTGTAGTTGTTGCCCAGGATATTGCCCTTTGCGTCCTTGAACTCCCCGTTCTGCTCATATACTCCGCTAACGGTGTAATCAAACTTCCCGATCCTGCCATACAGCAATTGGCCTACCCTGCCGCCAAGGCTGTTTTTAGGGCTGGTTAAAGAACCCGTAAGGTTGAGGGTGGTTTTACCGGAAATAGCACCCGCATCTTTAGGAGTGAGGGTGATATAGTTGATCAGGCCACCTGTTGCACCATTCCCATAGATCGCCGTAGCGCCTTTCAGCACATCCACCCTTTCCAGCACAGCAGGGTCTATAGACCGGAGGTCTACTTCCCCGTTACGCAGTGGCGTGGATTGTGGGATGCCATCTATCATGATCAATACGGAACGGCCCCTTAAAGACTGCCCCACATTGCTGTTGGTTTGTGCAGAAGGTGCCAGGCCGGGTACTTCGTTGGCCAGGATCTCTGTAATATCTGTGGTAATGGTAAGGTCCCGCTCCAGTGTTTTACGGCTAACCACTGTTACGGAAGAAGGTACTTTGTCCAGCACCTCCGGTTTACGGCTGGCGGATACGATCACCTCCCCGAGAGAAACGGTATCCTTTTTGATCTTTTGCTGGGCAGATGCAGAGAAAGCCGCTGCCAGTATGAATAATGTGGAGCCAATGCGCCTCATAAGCTGATAAATTTGCGCAAAGCTACGGCCTGGTAAGCGGGTTCAATGATCGTATCCGGAAAAAATAATTAAATTGATCATCATGAGAAGGAATTACAAAAAGGAAAACCTGCCGGTAGACAAGATCCGCAAATTCCTGGAACCCGGCCCCATTGTACTGGTAAGCTCCCGTTGGAAAGACGAGACCAATATTATGAGCATGGGCTGGCATACGGTTATGGAGTTCTCTCCTTCCAGGATCGGGTGCTTTATCACCGGGGCCAACCACAGTTACGATATGATCCGTAAAAGCAGGGAATGTGTGATCAATATCCCCACGGTGAACCTGCTGGATGAAGTGATTGGTATCGGCAATTCCACCGGCACACAGGTGGATAAGTTCAGGAAGTTCAAACTCACCCCGGAAGAAGCGGATGAAGTGAATGCACCGCTGATTAAAGAATGTTATGCTAATTTTGAATGCAAGGTAGTAGATGAGAGCTTGTTGCGTAAATACAGTTTTTTTATCCTTGAGGTCGTGAAAGCGCATGCCGCCGTTTATCCAAAGTACCCTACAACGGTACATTACAGGGGTGAAGGCGTATTCATGATCTCGGGGAAGAACATTTCAAAGGTCAGAAAATTCAAACCACAGAACCTATAAGATGCTGGAGCAGGTTATACAATATCTTTCGCTTATCCTTGTTATTATCACGCTGGTAATGCTGGCGCAGAAACTGAAGATCGCCTACCCCATCATCCTGGTGATAGGCGGTTTACTGATCAGCCTGATCCCCGGGCTGCCGGCCGTAACCATCAACCCGGAGCTGATCTTCGTCATCTTCCTGCCACCCCTGTTGTATGAAGCAGCCTGGTATACTTCCTGGAAAGATTTCTGGAAATGGCGGCGGGTGATCACCAGTTTTGCCTTCCTGATAGTGGTGCTTACCTCCTTTGTGGTGGCCCTGGTATCCAGCTCCATCATACCCGGCTTTACCATGGCGCTGGGCTTTTTGCTCGGTGGCATTGTATCTCCGCCGGATGCCGTATCTGCCACTGCTGTACTGAAGAATGTAAAAGTGCCGAAAAGACTTTCCTCCATCCTGGAAGGAGAAAGCCTGCTGAATGACGCTTCCAGTTTGATCGTATTCCGTTTTGCCCTGGTAGCGGTGGATACCGGGCGGTTCGTTTTTCATGAAGCCGCACTGAGCTTTGTGGTGGTGATTGTGATGGGGATCTTAACAGGTGTTCTCATTGGCCTTATCTATTATGCCGTGCATAAATGGCTGCCCACAACCACCAATATGGATATTGTACTGAGCCTTACTGCACCTTATGTAATGTACATTGTGGCAGAGGCTTTCCATTTCTCCGGCGTATTATCTGTAGTGAGCGGCGGGCTTTTCCTGTCTGCCAGGAGCCATCTGTTCCTCAATCACCGAAGCCGGTACCAGGGGAGTAATGTATGGTCCACATTGGGCTTTGTGCTGAATGGGCTGGTGTTTATGCTCATAGGCCTGGAACTCCCGGTGATCGTGAATCAGCTGGGACCGGTAAGTTTGGGAGAAGCCATTAAGTACGGGCTGCTGATCTCCCTGGTACTGATCGTAACAAGATTACTCTCTACATTCGGTGCTTCCTATTTCACTGTTTTTATCAGTCGTTATATTACCACCGCAGATAACAGGCCGGGGCTAAAAGGTCCTTTCCTCCTTGGATGGGCAGGTATGCGTGGCGTGGTTTCACTGGCTGCTGCCTTATCCATCCCCATCTTACTGACAGATAAGGTCACCCCTTTCCCCCAGCGGAACCTCATCCTCTTTATCACTTTCACCGTGATCCTGGTAACATTGGTGGTACAGGGTTTAACATTACCATTAATGATCCGCTGGGTGAAAATGCCAGACCCGGATATTACCCTCACACCGGAAGAACAGGAACTGATGATCAGAAAGAAATTAGCAGCACATACCGTAAAGTTCCTGGACGAGCAACATGCGGAAATACTCAAAACCAACACCATCTTACAGCAGCTGAAAGCCCGCTATGAAAATACACATACCCATAGTACAGAACATCTTATAGAACCGGAACACGAGGATTACCGCCGCGTTTATTTACAGGTACTGGAACAGCAACGTACACTCCTGCATGAACTGGATAAGAGCCCGGAAACAGATGATGAGATCATCCGCCGGCATCAAAGCCTCCTGGACCTGGAAGAAGAAAAATTACGGTTGAAATTTGAGAGCTAGAAGGCAAAGTCTTCCGCCACAAATTCCCCGGGCGTAACACCCAGGAAGTGCTGGAAATCTTTGATGAGGTGCATCTGGTCTGCATAATCAAATTCATATGCCAGCCCGGACCATTTAGTATCCGTATTATGCATTTTGTGGTGCAGCATTTTGGAGAAGCGCAGCATCCTGCTGTAGAGTTTGGGGGTAGTGCCAATTTCCTTTACAAAATTCCGTTCCAGCTGCCTTTTCGATAAGCAAACCTGTTGCTGTAATACGTTAATGGAAGCTTTTGCAGGAGAAGCCATCACCAGTTCCACCATCTGGCCTACACCGGCAGAAGTATAACTGGCCTTCTTAGCCATGGCTAACAGGTATGGCTCTACGACAGCAATACAACTATCAATATCCTCACAGGCCATCAGGCGTTCTGTGATCTCCGGAAAAAGCGCTGATACAGCTGCTCCGTCTATTGCTTCATCCCGGAACAGGTGTGCGGAAATACCCAGCAGTCCATATAAACCTGTAGGTTTGAAACGGATCACAAACGAAACAAAATCTTTCTCTATCCTGATAGCATTTTTCCTGAACGTACGGGGGCCGCGGATGGAGCAGCGGGAAAAAGGCAGCAGCTCCCCGGTTTTATAATCAGTGGTTTCAAAATCCTCTCCCAGGAAAAAATCAATAGAGCTGATGTAACGCAGGGGCATTGCTTTCACAACAGGTACTTCCACCTTTCTGAAAACATATTCCGTAATGAAGGGCCTGAGCGCTTCTGCCGGAGCCTTTTTAGCGACTGAAGAAGACATATGCCAAATTAACCAATTTATACGCAATAAAAAAGGGCTGCCAGACGGCAGCCCTCATTTCATACGCGATTGTCAAGATTAGACTTATTTCTTCAATTGATCTTCATATCGTTGCAATGCCTCTATGAAATAATAATCTGCATATACCAGCGGTACATCTATTTCTGTATGATGCGGGATACTTCCCACGCTGTGCATCAGCAGAAAATTACCATTACTGCCAACCGGCGCACGATATGCCGGGCTGGCCAGTGAATGCAGCATTTTGATTGCGGCCTGTTTATATTTTTCTTCCTTTGCACCTGCATACCTGCTCAGCTCAAACAAAGCAGAAGCAGTGATGGCCGCAGCAGAAGCATCTCTTGGTTTATCTGTTACCTTATTGGCATAAGAGTTAATGCCCGGTGTGTAACCGGCTTCATTCGCATTAAAATCCCAGTAAGGTACTTTATCCTCCGGCAGGTTCTTGTTATCCAGGAACCAGTCTGCCATACCCATCGCCGTCTTTAAAAAACGGGCATCCTTTGTTTCACGGTACACCATGGTAAAACCATAGATCCCCCATGCCTGGCCTCTTGCCCAGGTAGAATTATCTGCGTATCCCTGCGCTGTTTCCCTTGCAGCAACCTTACCATTAGTGGTATCATAACATACTACGTGATAAGAGCTGTAATCCGGACGGATCTGGTTCTTCATGGCTGTTAATGCATGAGAAACCGCCACATGCCGGAAAGCAGTATCGCCGGTTACTTTAGAAGCAAAGAATAACAGTTCCAGGTTCATCATATTATCAATGATCACGGGGAAAGGATAGATCTTATTGCCGTGCCATGATTTAAATCCATTCCAGGATTTGATACTTCCGGTCACCGGATTGAAACGGGTACTCAGGGAACGGGCAGATTGCACCAGGATGTCTTTGTATTCAGCCTTGCCGGTAAGGCGGTAAGCATTACCATAACTGCAATACATCATAAATCCAAGGTCGTGGTGTTTGGTGAAGTCTTTCAGTGGTTCCAGCTTCTCCGTCCAGTTTAAAGCTGCTGCAGCCAGGCTTTGATCTTTGGTGAATTCATAAGAATACCAAAGGCTGCCGGGGAAAAAACCGGGCGTCCAGTCGTACATACTGGTAGATACCATTTTGCCGCCGGCATCAATCGTACGGGGGAAGGTCAATGGTTTCTGATGTACGGTTTCCTTTAACATATTCTTTATCTGCTGTGTGGCAAAAGAATAGTTGTTCCTGATAAAATCATCTTCTGTGTTGTCTGATTTGAAAGCGAGCAGGCTAACGAACGCTGTACCAATTAATAAACGCTTCATATTCATGCTTAGGGTATTACTTTAATGATCACTTCTCTTATCACTGACTTTTCTTCGTCCAACGTACGGTTGAATGCAACGAAGGTGGCTTTGTAAACGCCCGGAACAGCGTATTTATAAGGATAACCTGTTTTGGCAGGCTCTGTAATGCTCTTGATACCTACACTTACATCCGGGGAGATCTGCCCTACATACATGGGCTTGCTTATGATCCAGCTGGTATTGGTAGGAGCAGTTCCGGCACCACCGGTGATCTTCAGATCGGTGGCAGTAGCTGTCCAACGTGCAGCGGCAGGATTCCATACATTACCATAACGCGTCCAGAAGCTGACGTCTGTTGCAAGATTACTGATGGCAACCGTCTGATCCGGCAGCACATTATTAAGTACATAATTCGTGATGGTCCAGGTACGTTGCGTGGAACCGGTTACTCCGCTGTATTTGAATGCAATGAAAAGAGAATCCTTTTCTCCGGATACCTGGTCCGTAAGATCAATGGTACCGGAGTTCACTACCGTGGCACTGGTAGCCAATGCTGCTTTGGAAGTGATGTTCGTCCAGTTGGCATTCACTACTGTGGCGGAATCCAATGCGGTAAGTTTGTTAGTGACCAATACCTGTAGTGTATTGGTTTGTGTACCAAATTCTGCTTTCGTGGAAAATGATAACGCCAGTTTCCCCAGCTTATAAGAGGCTTTGCGGTTAGCATAACTCTTCCCCGGTTCTCCGGAGTAAAAGGCAATATTATCTGCATCACCGGAAAAAAGGAACTGCGTGGTATCTCCTACCTTGTAAGTGAAGGTATCTGCAACCATGCGGGCAGGATCAATCTTCACCTGGAAATCAGGTGTAGTTGTTTCGAGCTTCTTGGAACAGGACGCAACCGCTAAAGCCAATCCTGCTAATATGATGAATGATCTTTGCATAAAATAATGTTTAGAATGTAACAATTACCAGCCTGGGTTTTGAATGAGGGCACGGTTCAGGTTCAGCTCATAAGTTGGTTTAGGCAACAATACGTGCCTTGTTCCCACATTCTGTGCGCCCTGTAATCCATTTGGATTTCCTGTAGCAGTAACGGATGCGCCATTGGCAGCAGCCCATGCCGCAAAAGTTTGCATATCCTGGTAAAAATTTCCCCAGCGGATCAGGTCTGCTTTTCTCACTGCTTCAAAGCAAAGTTCTCTCATCCTTTCATCGCGGATAGCCAGTTGAAAATCTTCCTTGCTAAGCCCGGGTGTAAGATCTGCTTCCGTACCGGTGGTGATAGAAGCTGTAGCTGTTGCCGGTACACCTGCATAAGTGAACACCGCACCTGTTACCGCAGCATTGGATGCACCGGAAGTTTGTGTGGGTGCTGTAGTGGTTGAAGTACCTGCCGTTGTAACTGTATAAAGATTACCTGCGTTTGTTATTTGTGTACCTACTGTATAGGCGGTACCTGGTACCCATGCAGTGCCGATCACTACGATCGGTGCAGAAGAATAATAAGTGCCGGGAGCCAGTGCCCCCGGTGAATTCAGATAGATACCTACTACTTTACCTCCGGTAACAACAGCTGTGCCGCTGGCACCACTTCCTCCACCGCCTGAAATGGTTACTGCCGGTGCTACGGTATAACCGGAACCCTGGTTATTTACCACAACAGACTTCACCACATTTCCATTCATAATGCCGTATCCTCTCCTTCTCACCAGGTTAATATCCGCATAAGCATTACCAGGGCCGTTCAGGTAATTTTCTGCTTCTGCACGCATCAGCAACACATCCGCATAACGGATCACAGGCCAGTTTATATTATAAGCCCCGCCCACTCCATTGGTATTACGGATAATTGCAGGGCAATATTCCCTTCTGAACTTGCCGGCACTCATCTGCCATACATTCGGCCGGGCTGTTTTTACACGCGGCGTGCCGCTATAGATATAGTTCGCACAATTCCAGTCGCGCCTTACATCCAGTGAAGATTTTAATGGTGTAGCTGTATTGGTGGGATCCACTTCGTAAGAATCAAACAATTTCTTTGTTGCCCACACCCAGGATGCAGAGCTGTAAGAAGTAGTATCAGCCGCTACAATACCAGATTGTATACCCACAAAATTACCGATATCATTTCCGCCTTTAGTTACCACACCAGGCGCCGCACCAAAAGAACCCAGTTCCCAGATATTCTCTTTTACATCATACGCGTCTTTACTCAGGTTGATGAAGATCTGCCTGTAATCAGGATTCAGCGCATGCAGGCCTGAGTTCACCACTTTGTTGGTATAAGTAAGCACATCCTGGTATTTGGATACATTATTCTGGGGATAACCTGCCCAATAGATGTATACCCTGGCCAGCATAGCCTGTACCGCAGAAATAGTCACTAATTCATTATAGCCCAGTTTAGCAGCAGTATAATCTTTCAGCAATACTTCTGCTTCTTTCATATCTTTTTCTATCTGTGCATACACATCTTTCTGCGGAGTAGCCGGTATAGTGGTTTCATTAATACCCAACGGGCGCAATACCAAAGGTACATCCCCATAATTACTCGTGAGCGTGAAGTACAGGAAGCCACGCAGGAACAATGCCTGCCCTTTGATGATATTCCTTTTGGTGGAATCCATCGTTGGTTTGTTGATATTCTCCAGCAGGGAATTCAGGTTAGCAATTCCCAGATAAGAGAACTTCCAGAGATTGCCAACATACACCTGCGATGCATCATAATTATAACGGAGGCCGCGCGTATCACCATCCGCCGTGCGGTTGGACAATACCTCGTCTGTACTGGTGGTGAAATTAAAAGGTATTACCTGTGCGTACAGTTCAGGCCGCATCAGATCTCCATATACACCAGTGAGTGCCTGCTGCAGTTGTGCTTCTGTTGCATAATAATTATCCGGTGTATAAAAATCAGTTGGTTTTGTATCAAGGAACTTTTTACAGGAAGAAAGTCCTGCAATAATGATCCATGCAAAAAGATAAATGCGTTTCATAATGGAAAGTTTTGCGTTGATCAAAAGGTTACATTTAATCCCAGTACATAAGAGAGTGAATGCGGGTATACGGCATAGTCGAAACCTGGTGTAAGGTTACCGTTCCGGCCGGATACTTCCGGATCCTTACCGGAATAGTTGGTCCAGGTATACAGGTTTTGTGCAGAAGCATAAGCCCGTATATTTTTGATCTTCGCTCTTTTCAGGAATGGAGAAGGCACATTGTAACCCAGGGACACTGTTCTTAATTTCAGATAAGAACCATCTTCCACTACCCGGGAAGAATAAGCCGCATTACCCATACCACCTGCGCGGAACAAAGTATTGCTGGGATTCTCCGGCGTCCAGCGATTAGCGTAAGTAGCAAACTGGTTGAGATTGGGATTGTTTACAATACCTCCTTCGAACACATAACGGTTGGCATTGATGATATCATTACCATAAGACCATTGGAACAGTACATTCAGGTCAAAGTTCTTGTAGGTGAAGTTATTACTGAAACCGCCTGTATGTTTGGGTAAGCCACTGCCAATGATCGTATAGTCTGAATTATTCACCTGCAGGTCTCCGTTCAGATCTTTGTATTTAATATCACCCGGGCGGATAGCTGTTCTGGCGGAGCCGTTGGTGGTGATATCCGGCTTCAGCAGGTAAGTACCATTAGGCATTACGTTGAAGTCTGCATATTGATATACCCCATCAAATATCAGCCCGTACATTTCACCCATAGGGCGGCCAATCACTGAGATGTAAGGGAACAGGCCGGAATAGGTTGTATTGAAGAAAGTGCCGGAACCGGTCAGGATAGATGTTTGCCCTTCAGTTAAAGAGATGATCTTGTTCTTATTGAAGCTGATGTTGAAGTTACTGTTCCAGGAGAACTTTTTGTTTTCAACAATGATGCCTCCAATAGTAAATTCAAGCCCTTTGTTTTCCAGTTTACCGATGTTCTTAAAACCGGTGGCACTTTCAATACCCTGCATATAAGGCAATGCTGCCTGCAGCAACAGGTCATTTGTTGTTCTCTTATATACATCTACCGTAACGTTCAGGCGATTCTTGAGAAATGCAAGGTCAAGCCCTATATTGGTCTGCTGGTTGGTTTCCCATTTCAGATCAAGGTTTTCAGGAGATACGATCACAGAACCGATTGCAGGGAAAAGACCACCGGTAGAATACCAGTATTGGTTGCTCGTCATTTGCAGCTGGCTCAGGTAAGCAAAATCTGCTACCCGGTTATTACCGGAAGCTCCATAACCGATCCTGATCTTTGCATCAGTTACAAAACGCAGTGGTTTCATGAACTCCTCACTGCTGAAACGCCATGCCGCGGAAGCGGATGGGAAATATCCCCATTTGTGACCGGTAGCAAATTTGGAAGAACCATCTGCACGGATAGATGCCGTGAACAGGTACCTGGAATCATAGTCGTAGTTGATCCTTGCCAACGCAGATGCCATCGTCCAACGTGAGCTCTGGGAAACCAGTGTGGTATTTGCCGCAGGCGCAAGGTCAATGCCATCCAACCCCAGTTCCTCATTAGGGATCTGTGTAGCGGTAAATCTTCTGTTGGAACTTTTATTACCCTGCGCTTCGAATACACCCAGCACATTCAGGTTGTGCTTATTGAACTTCTTCCGGTAGTTCAATGAGTTCTCACTTCTCCAGGTGGAGTTAGGCTGGTTCCAGATAGCACCATTCACACCATTTGCATTCCATTTACTGCCGGACTGGGTTTTGGAGTTATTGAAAATATTCGTTTCTACATTCACATTATTAATACCACCAGCTACACGGAGCAACAGGTTTTTGGTAATCGCATACTCTGCATAAGCATTGGCGATCAGCCCTGTGTTCTTAGCAATGGTGATCTGGTTCTTGATATTCTGTAATGGATTCACCCGGTAGTCCTGGTTATTGGCCAGTTCGTTGGTAGGATCATAGAACTCTTCCAGCAGGTCTACCGCACTATCCCTTCCTGCAATACTGGTGGTAGGGCGGAAACCCCATACAGAATACAAAGTAGTGGCAGATGCATAAAAGTTAGTGGCAGATACCGGGATACCATACGCTTCACTATAAGCATAGTTCACATTCATACCCACTTTCAGCTTATCGTTCACATTCTGGTCTATTGTAAACCTTCCCTGGTAACGTTTAAACCCACCGTTGATAATAATCCCTTTCTGGTTATTGAAGTTACCGGAGAGAGAATACCTTGTTTTATCATTTCCACCTCTTACAGAAATATCGTGGTTCTGGTTCTGACCGGTCTGGTAGATGTAATCCTGCATATCCAACGTCTCTTTATTCCTGTAATCTTCCAGCTTAACGCCATTCTTCAGATATACGGAATCCCTTATACCAGGATTGATGTCACCCACATACCTTACAAATTCATAGGCATTCATCATCTCCTGTTTCGCAGGGATCTGCTGCCAGCCATAGTAAGCATTGTAGGTTACCACGGGAGGGCCGGTCTTTCCTTTTTTGGTGGTGATGAGGATAACACCATTACCCCCTCTTGCACCATAAATGGCTGTGGCAGAAGCATCTTTCAATACGTCGATAGACTCAATATCCGCAGGGCTGATGGAGTTGGCGTTGGAATTTTCGGTAGGGAACCCGTCTATTACATATAAAGGACCATTGTCCTGGGAAATAGAACCCGCTCCCCGGATCACGATGTTGGCAATGGAACCCGGCTGCCCGTCATTACTGGACACCGCCACACCAGCTACCCTTCCTGCCAGTGCTTCATCAAAAGATTTAACCGGCGCCTTTTCAAAGTCACTCATGTTCACACTACCCACCGCACCTGTGAGGTCCTTCCTCCTTTGGGTGGCATAACCTACCACCACCACATCGCTGAGTGTACCTACCTTTTCTTTGAGGCGGACGTTGTAAACCGCCAGGCTGCCTACCGGTATTTCCGACTTTTCAAATCCGATGTAAGTAAATACGAGCGTGGCGCCCGGTGAAACAGATAAAGAAAATTTACCTTGTGCGTCTGTACTCACTCCTGTCTTTTCGTTCTTCACGCCAACCGAAACACCCGGTAAAGGTGCTCCGGTATTATCGCTAACCGTTCCGGTAACGGTTTTTTTCTGGGCGAATAAAAGAACAGGAAAGAGTAGCATCACAATAGAACCCGTAAGAGACCTTACAGCATAACGGGAAAGTTTTTGCGCAACTTTTGGCAATCGCATAGCAATGATTTTGGTGGAATTATTAGAATTGGCGAATCACATGATCGCAAATATGTGGTTCCGGCAAACAAACATGGGGGGAGAATCATAAAAGAATGGGGGGAATATCTTAAACGCCTTACATCATGCTGATTATCAAGCAACTAAAACTGTGCTATTTCTCAAAAAAACCATATATTTAGGTATGATGTATCGCTGGGGGGCTACATTGATACTGGCCATTTTACTATTTTCTGCTAAGACGAAGGGGCAAAATATCGCATTTAATTACCTGACCGTTGAAAATGGATTGTCACACAATTCCGTATTATCTATTACACAGGACGGCAGGGGATTCATGTGGTATGGTACCCGGTATGGTCTTAACCGGTACGACGGGCAGCGGTTCAGGATCTATAAAACGGACCATCAGGACAGTACCTCCCTGGACGACAACCTTGTACTGACCCTCTATTGTGATTCAAAAAAAACCTTATGGGTAGGTACCTCCCAGGGGCTTAACAAATACGATCCGGTCAAAGATCAGTTTGAAAGGATCCCCATCACGCCCAAATCCCTCAGTATCTACGCCATCTTCGAAGATAAAAAAGGAAGGCTCTGGATTGGTTCCCCCTCCGGCCTGTTCCTTAAAACAGCGAATGGCTTCCGGCATTTTGTAACGGATGGCTCAGGCAACAGTATTGCCGGCACACATGTGCGCTGCATTTATGAAGATCAGAAAGGACACCTCTGGATCGGCACTACAAATGGCCTGACCCGGCTGATCATTTCAGGAGATGATTTTCAGTTTGAAACATTCCGCCATGAAGAAGGTAATCCCAATAGCCTCCCGGTAAATTATGTTGCCACCATTACGGCGGACAGCCAGCAACGTTTATGGATCGGTATGCTGAACGGAGGGGTCTGTATCTATGAACCTGCTACCCGTACTTTCACCCATGTAGATAATATTATTAATAATAGTGTAAGAAGGATCATAAGGGACAAAGCGGGCAAACTCTGGGTGGGCACGCAGGAAGGACTAACGATCATTGACCCCGTCAATAAAACAAATATCTCTTACCAGCATGATCCCGGCGGCAAAAAAAGCCTCAGCCAGAACTCGATCCACAGTCTTTTTGAAGATGTGAACGGCTCTGTATGGATTGGTACCTACTTCGGCGGGATCAACATGATCCATTCTTATAATACCTCCTTTTCCACTTCACAAAGCAACGCCTCCCATTCCGGGATCAGCAACAATGTGATCAGCAGCATCCTGGAAGACGGGCAGCATAACTTATGGATCGGTACTGAAGGTGGCGGACTTAATTACCTGAACAGGAAAACCGGCGCTTATACTTATTATAAACACAATCCAAATGACCCTTCCAGCCTTGGTTCCAACCTGGTAAAAGTAGTATATATCGATAAAGACGGGAATACCTGGATAGGTACACACGGCGGCGGCCTCAACCTGTTGGGCGATAACGGTAAGTTTTCACAATACTTCTACGATAAACAAAACCCTTTTACCCTTACCCTGGAAACCACCGCTATCCTGGAAACCACGGATGGCAGGTTCTGGGTAGGCACTAATACAGGATTACACCTGTTCAAACGGAATGGCAGGCAACTCACGGAGATCACGGATACGGCGTTGTTAGGAGAGATGTCCAGGTCTTCTGTCCGTTACCTGTACGAAGATTCCCGGGGCCGCTTATGGATAGGTTCCACTTTTTACCAGTTTGTGGTAAAAGGCAATACACGGCAGATAGTGAACACAGATTGTTATAACAATTCCATCTTTGAAGACTCAAAGGGAAACATCTGGACCAGCCTTTATTACGGCGGCCTGGTAAAGTACGACCAGGAGATGAAGATCACCGCAAGGTATATGGACAAAGATGGGCTCTCCAGTAATAATATCATGGGCATGCTGGAAGATGATAAACAAAACCTTTGGATCAGCACGGATAACGGCCTGATCAAATTCGACCCGGAGAAAAAAACCTTTCAGACCTATACCACCAGCGATGGTATTGCAGGCAACGAATTCAATTATAACTCCTTCCTGGAAGACAGTAAAGGAGAATTCTTCTTTGGCGGGTACAATGGTATCACCAGTTTTTTCCCCGGTAAAATTGAAGCCAATACTTACTCTGCCCCGATGGTGTTCACCGGGCTTAAACTATTTAATCAACCGGTAGGGATCAGCAAAGCAGATCATCTGTTAAAACAGGATATAGGATTCACGAAAGAATTGAAGTTCCATTACAACCAGGAAGTATTCACCATTGAATTTGCATTGTTGAATTATATCAAGAGTAATAAGAACAGGTATGCATATAAACTGGAAGGGATAGACAGAGATTGGATTGAAACGAATGTGACCGCCGTGACCTACACCAATCTGCCTTCCGGCAATTATACCTTTCTGGTAAAAGGCGCTAATAACGATGGGATCTGGAGTGAACCTGCCCGCTTAGGCATCAGGATAATGCCTCCTTTCTGGCGTACCTGGTGGGCTTATTGTATCTATGCATTACTGGCCGCATCCATCTTCTTCCTGGTGACCCGCTTCTTCTTTATGCGTGCTTTATTAACGAAAGAAGAAGAACTTCACCAGGTGAAACTAAACTTCTTCACCAATATCTCTCATGAGATCCGTACGCATCTCACGTTATTAATGGCACCGGTAGAGAAGATGATCGAAACCTTTAAAAAGGACGATCCCGTTCAGCAACAGTTATTTTCTGTGAAGAATAATGCCAACCGCCTGTTGAAACTGGTGAGCGAACTGATGGATTTCCGTAAAGCAGAAACGAACCATTTAAAGTTATATGTAGAAAAGCAGGACCTTATTCCCTTCCTCCAGGAGATCTATACCAGCTTCCGTGAACTATCACTCAGCCGGAACATTAAAACCTCCTTCGTACATAATACGGAGCACCTCTTTATTTATTTCGACAGGGAGCAACTGGAGAAAGTGTTCTTCAACCTGCTGAGCAATGCATTCAAATTCACGCCGGACGGTGGCAATATCTGCCTGAGTGTGGAACAGCAGAAAGATACCGTGTCCGTCAGTGTAATAGATAATGGCAGAGGCATTGCGCCGGAGTACCTGGACAAGCTGTTCTCTAATTTCTTCCAGGTGGCAGATCACGGCGTGCAAAATACCGGGTACGGGATTGGCCTTGCGCTGTCCCGGAATATTGTGGAACTCCATAAAGGCAACTTAACTGTAGAAAGCGAACCCGCTAACAGGACCTGTTTTACCGTTACCCTGATCCAGGGTAACAAACATTTTGAGGGTACCCGGCATGTGCTGGGTAATAAACCAGCAGAAGAAATACCCGAAACTATTACTGACATTCCGGGCAACATTCCGGAAGTGCTGGGTAATAAACCAGCAGATCACCCATTCACCCTCCTGGTCGTAGAAGATAATCCCGAGCTTCGGAAACTCATCCGGGAAACCTTTGAGCAAAACTACCAGGTGCTGGAAAGCGAAAATGGCGCCCTGGGTTTGGCCATGGCCACAGAGCAGATCCCAGACCTGGTGATCAGCGATGTGATGATGCCGGAAATGGATGGCCTGGAATTCTGCTCCCGCCTGAAAACAGACGAACGCACCAGCCACATCCCTGTGGTAATGCTCACCGCCAAAAGTTCCCAGGCAGATCATGTAAGTGGATTGGAGAACGGCGCAGACCTGTACCTCAGTAAACCATTCAGTACCCGGGTACTGGAACTGAACGTACGCAACCTCCTGGCGCTCAGGGAAAAGATGCGGGAAAAGTTCAGCAGGCAAATATTAACGGAAACACCGGAAACACTTAGCAACACGGTAGACGATGCCTTCCTTCAGAAGGTGATCCAGCTGGTGGAAGAACATATGGATGAACCGGAATTCGGGGTGGAGATGTTATCCCGCAAGGTGGCTATGAGCCAGCCCGTGCTTTATAAGAAGTTAAAGGCCCTCACCAATATGTCCGTAAACGACTTCGTAAAATCCCTCCGGCTGAAAAAAGCTGCCGCCCTGATCCTCAAAAAACAGCATACAGTATATGAGGTAGCTTACATGGTGGGCTATGCAGACCGTAAATATTTCAGCAGGGAATTCAAAAAGCAGTTTGGCAAAACACCCACAGAATTCGCCGGAGAGCGGGAAACAGAGTAAAATTCCCCCTATTTATTTAGATTACTCCCCCTACCGCTCCCTTCCGGAAAGTTATATTTGTTTGTATCCACCAAAATCCACGATTTATGAAGAAAACACTACTTGTACTATTGTTGCTTTCCTGCTGGAATACCCTCCGGGCACAAACTGAATACACTATAATTATGGACCGCGTAAGGGCAGATGTGCTCTCTACCGCATCCAACGTTACCACTCTGGACAATGGCGTTACCAGTACCCTGGCCACACTCCAGCCCAATGGTTCCTGGCCGGACATCAGTTACGCTTACAGTTCAACAACTTACACGGCAGACCAGCATCTCATCCGGGTTAAGAACTTTGCGATCGCCTACTCCAAATCCAACAGCAGTTATTACCACGACACTACGCTCTTTAATGCCATTACCAGCAGCCTTACCTACTGGGACACTTCAGATCCCCAGAGCTGGAACTGGTACCATAACCAGATCTCTAACCCACAGATGCTGGGCGAGGTCCTGATCATGCTGGAAGTTTCCCCGCAACCTTTAAACGCTACTTTACGCAGCAACCTTATTTCCCAGATGAACAGGGGCGTTCCGGCTAACCAGACTGGCGCCAATAAACTGGATGTGGCCACCCACTTTATCTACCGGGGTTGCTTAACCGCCAATGCCAGTGTAATGAACACCGGCGTAACAGAAGCTTTCTACCCTATCCTGCTCACCACAGCGGAAGGCATCCAGCCCGACCTCTCTTATCAGCAGCACGGGCCGCAATTGTATGTATACGGATATGGAAGTGTATTTGTAGCAGGCGAAGTAAAGGTAGCCCATTACCTCAGGGGCACTTCCTATGCTTTATCCAGCGCTAAACTTGCCATCCTGAGTAATTTTGTGCGCAATAGCTTCCTGAAAGTAATGCGCGGAAAATATATCGACTTTAGCGTGAACGGGCGAAGCATCAGCCGCAATAACAATCTATCACAAGGTGGTACAGGCACTTTGAATAAACTGAAGGTCATGGATTCCACACACCTGGCGGAATACGATCAGGCCATTGCCAGGATTGCCGGCACACAGCCACCTTCCTATATGGTTACACCATCCCATACCCAATTCTGGCATTCTGATTACACCATTCACCACCGCCCCGGATATTTCTTTGGATTACGGAATGTATCTACCCGCACCGCCAAATCTGAAAATGGCAATGGCGAGAACCTGAAAGGGTATTACCTCTCAGAAGGTGCTACCAATATCACGGTGAGTGGCACAGAGTATCATAATATCTTCCCTGTATGGGACTGGGCAAGGATCCCTGGCACCACTGTTCCTGTGATCACTACCTTCCCCCTGCGTACTGCATGGGGTGTTAATTTCGGCACTGCTGCTTTTTCCGGGGGCGTATCTGATTCTTTATATGGTGCTACAGCCCTTGCATTCAATGATTACAGCACGCAGGCACGCAAAGCCTGGTTCTTTTTTGATAACGAAGTGGTTTGCCTCGGTGCCAATATCAATTCAACTGCGGCACAGGCCATTAACACCACTGTTGACCAGTCTTTGCTGAACGGCGCCGTAACGGTTTCTTCCAATGGGTCAGTAAGCACACTGGCCGCAGGCAGTTATAGTTACAATAACAATCTCAAATGGGTATCCCATAACGGTATCGGTTATTACTTCCCTGCCGGCGGTAATATGCAATTGAGTTCCCAGGCACAAACGGGTACCTGGAAAAGCATTAACGACGGCGGCAGCACCAGTTCCGTATCCATGAATGTTTTCAAACTCTGGTTCGATCATGGGGTAAGCCCTGTGAATGGCAGCTATGCTTATTATGTACTGCCCGGGCAGAATATGGCAACATATGATACAACCGCGGTACGTATTCAGCAAAACACTGCGGATGTGCAGGCAGTAAGGCATGTGGGATTGAATGTATGGCAGCTGATCTTTTATAAAGCAGGTACATTCAGCAAGGATTCTGTAACCATCACAGTAGACAGGGCCTGTGCCATAATGTTGAAAAATGTAGGCAGCGCCAACGTAGCATTATCTATTGCAGACCCCGCCCAGTCTTCTGATCCGGTGAATGTATACATCACTACTCCGGGCATTCCAAATGCCCGCCACCTGGTATGCAACCTGCCTTCCGGTAATAATGCAGGCGCTTCTGCCTTATACAATGTAAGTGCCTCCACCCCGGTATATGCTCCTTCCGTAATACCAGCCATTGCAGATGCTTATGTGCGTAACGGCACATCGTATGCCGGTGTTAATTACGGAACGGCTACTTCACTGGTACTCAAAAAAGATGCGGTAGGCTACAACAGGGAAACGTTCTTTAAATTCAACGTAGCTAATATCCCCGTAACTACAGACCGTGTAAAGCTGCGCCTCTATGTGAACTATGCCAACACTACCGCTAATACCGTACCCTGGATAGCACAATACGTGAGCAACGACAGCTGGACGGAAACGGGTATTAACTTTAACAATATGCCCATTGCCACCAGCAATGTAGATACCGTAACCGGCAAACTGGCGGGTAATTATGTGGAATGGGATGTATCTGCCATAGCATTGGCGCAGCAAAGCGCAGACGGTGTATTATCCCTTAAAGTTGTGTCCAATGGAACAGGTAGCACAACAGACGCCTCTTTCAGCTCCCGCGAAACAGGAGACACTTCCCTCCGCCCTGTATTGCTCTGCTCTACAGAAGCGAGCCTCTTATCCAAAATGCCGCTTGCTGAAAGTGATAACTCCGGCATTAAAATCTACCCCAACCCGGCAGCAGCTTTTATCCGCATAGAATCTGCCGCCACTTACCGGGTAGCGGAATTAAGAAGCGCATCCGGCCAGTTATTACGGCAGGAAGATGTTTCCGGCAGGCAACAATTTGATTTCAGCCTCAAGGGGATTAAACCAGGTATGTACCTCCTGCATTTACTGGGCCCCAATGGCGTACAGGTGAAAAAGATTGTTAAGATCTGAGTGGCAACCTATTAACTGTTGTTTCCGTATATAACTAAAATCGATCTTTATGCGAAAACTCACCCTGGTATTGCTACTCTTTGTATCCTGCAGCAGAGACAATAATTCTCCTGTTGTAGACCCGAACGCTCCAACAAGCGGAACCTGGCGGGTAAGCCTCTTTTCAGAACGCGGTAATAATGAAACATCAGACTTTAATGGCTATACTTTTACTTTTGGTAATACAGGTACAGCCACCGCTTCAAAAAGCGGCACTACCAAAAACGGTACGTGGAACATCAGCTCAAATAAGTTCAACCTGGACCTTGGCGTGAAATCCGATGCCAATAAACCATTGGGCGAATTAACAGACGACTGGAAGATCATTTCCGTGAATACAAATGAAATTAAATTAACAGATGATAATGCCAGCAGTGCGGAGTTTTTAACCTTTACCAAGAACTAAAGTTTAGTGCTTGTAAACTCTTCACATAGGGTACCCGTTCGTTCAAAGTATAAGCAAGGTATACCTGGGGGTATACCTTGTTTTTTTAGTATTAGTAACCATTCATCCATTGCCTGAAATCACCTGCTTTGGCTTTGCTCACCAGTACCTTTTCTCCCGTTGCCGGGTTTATCTTAAGATATAACCTCCCGTTGAAATAATAAGATACTTCCCGGATGGCCGGCCGGCTAACAAGGTATTGCCGGTTGGCACGGTAAAACTGCCCGGGGTCTAAAACAGCTGATAGTTCCTCAAGGCTTTTTTCTTCCATGATCAATATGCTTTTATCCAGCCGCATTCCTTTCACCACTCCCCCATTCAATTCAAACCAGGCAAATTCATTTACATTCACAGGGATCAGTTTATCCTTGCAGGGCACCAGGAAATTACGTTTGTAGTTAGGTGGCGCCACAAGTAGTTTACTTACCTGCTCCAATGTATGCCGGTTCTCCAGCCGGAAGTATTTATCCAATGCCTGCTGCAGTTTTTCCTTGCGGATGGGTTTCAGCAAATAATCGATACTGTTGAGCTCAAATGCCCGGATAGCATATTGGTCATATGCCGTAGTGAAAATAACCGGTATATCTACTTTGATGTCCCTGAAGATCTCAAAGGAAAGGCCGTCGGACAGGTTAATATCCAGGAACATCAGATCGATGCGGGGTTTTGTGGCAAGGAGGTCCACCGCCTCTTCCACATTGTCTATTACGCCTGCAAATTCAGGAGATCCAACAAGGTCGCGGATCAGGCTTTCCAACTGCTGTGCTGCATTATCTTCATCCTCAATAATGAGTATCCTCATGATCTACTGTATTAACGGTACCGTTACGATAAACTTGTTATCCAAACGTTGAATAATAATATCACGGTTAGACAGGTATTGGGACCGCTGGTTTAAATTAGAAAGCCCCAGGCCTGTAGAACGTTCCCGCACCTTCTTTTCATGCAGGTCATTTGAAACAACCAGCGCTCCGTTATCCCTGGTGAAGATCCTGATGTGTAAAGGATGCCGGGCAGAAATAATATTATGCTTCACGGCATTTTCCACTAATATCTGCATAGCCATCGGGGGAAGTTTATAGGAAAGCATGGCATTATCTATGTCCATATCCATCATGATCTTACCACCATGCCTGCCGTTAAGCATTGCCGTATAAGCAGCCAGCATACCCAGTTCTTCTTCCAGCGTTACAGTTTCCCTGCTTTCCAATGCATAACGGAATACATCAGACATATTATTCACAAAATTCACCGCCGCTTCTTTATCCCGCAGGATCAGGGAATTAATGGTATTGAATGAATTGAACAGGAAATGAGGGTTCACCTGGTTCTTCAATACTTCATACCTGGTTTCCGCATTTGTTTTCTTTATTTGCTGATTGTGGAACACCAACCGGTAAATATAGGATATCAGTATGATCAGCAGGAATTCCAATACAAAGGTGATATTGAAAAGGAACCTGAATAACCGCTCCATCAGTGCCGGTTCAAACAGGTAGAGATGCAGACGCATCAATAAATAGTCCACAATAAAGAACAGTCCGCCATTAAGTAGCAGCAATGTAAAGAAACGGTTAGTATCAATAGTAAAAGATCCCAGCGTTATTGCTCTTCTATCCAGGTTGATCGTAAAGAAAAGAACGGCAAACAGGAAAGAATAAACAGTACGCGCAATCAACTCCGGCAGCTCATATTGCGGAAACCGCAGCAATGGCAGCCTTGGTATGGAAAAGAGGATGGTGATGGCCAGCGAACTGAGCAGGATGAGCTGTATCTTATACTTAAACCTCATAATGAAAAACGTTGAAAGAAATCCCATATCAGGTCGTTGGCATTAATCACCGTAGACGGCTCATCTGCTTTATCCCTGCTTTTTCTGCCACCAGGCCAGGCATGCCCCCCATCTTTTGTAAGATAACATTGCATCAGGGCACCATTTCCGCAAGCCGGCCACTCTGTTAATCTATACTGCGCATCATCTCTGATCACTTGCGGCGCCGCGGTGCAATTGTTCTTAGAAGCCCATACATTTAATACAGAATCCACCGGCGGATAATAATAATCTGCTAATCCCACTCCCCCATAATAAGGTACTTTAGTATCCAGCGCGGAATGCAGATGAATAACCGGCACCGCACGGGAGGGATTGCAAGCCTGTGTTTGCACCATAGTGGAACTCACTGCCGCTATAGCCGCTATCTTATCCGGCAACTCACATGCCAGCCTGTAAGCCATCATCCCGCCGTTGGACATGCCCGCTGCATATACCCTTTTAGGATCTGCCTTATAATCTCTTACCAGTTTATCGATCAGCTCACTGATGAATTTCACATCATTGATGTTATGCTCACTGGCGTAATTACAACAGTACCCGGCATTCCAGAACCTCAGCCCCAGCAATCCCTCGCTTCGCACGCCATCCGGATATACCGCAATGAACTTTGCATTATTGGCTTTTTGCGTGAACCGGTAATCCAGCTCAAACTGGCTACCACTGCCTGCAGCACCATGTAAACCAATCACCAGCGGAAACTTACCAGGCGCTTCGTAATAACCCGGAGGAAGGTTCAGCAGAAAATACCTCGTTCTGCCATCCACGGTGATGGCGCCTGAAAACCGGTACTCCCTGCCATCCGTTTGTTTTTCGCAGTTCGTAAATAACATCATGACAAGAAGAACAGGCAGCTGCATGAATAAGTTTTTCATTTGATCGCTATTAAGGATGATAGTTTAATGCTGGCGGCGTTTATTCTTCACGGCTTCCTTCATTTCCTTCTGCTGGGCCGTATAGGTCTTATACTGTTCCTTATCCAGTATGGCTTTCATCTGTTTGTCCTTCGTAGCCGTCATGTCTTTGAACTTCCGCAGCTTGGAAAGTTTAGAGCCGCCTTCTTTCCGCAACCCTTCCAGGCTCAGGAGATACACGGAATCTACCGCTTTCACCTTCAGTTCCTGTTCTTCAGTAAGGTTCAGTTTCGCGCGATTGGCCTGGTATTTTTCCAGCGCCTCCTGCTTTTGTGCCAGCAGGTTTGTGCAGGTTGTGCATAACAGCACCGTGGTAAAAATGATGATCTTTTTCATGCTGTAAAGAAATCCCATCCGGCACCGGCGGACAAGGGCAAAGTAGTGGAAGCTGACTTTTAGAAGGTTAAGGCTGAAATAAAAACAGCCAAACCGGATGGTTTGGCTGTTCATTTTTGAGGAGGATGCAGTTACAGGAGGTTCAGCTTCACACCCAATTGTGCAGTAGCACCTGTGTACAAAGAGGAATACGTATACTGCGGCTGCCACATATACCTGCGTTGCGATTGGTTCAGCAGGTTATTAGCGTTGGCATAGATCACTATTTTCTTAAAAACGAAGAAGTTCATATTCGCATCCAGGTAATATACCTTGTCATAATAAACATCGCCTTTATGGTCCGGCAGGCTGCCTGTAATGGTACTGAAAGCAGAAGTATTATTGAAAGACGCCCTGATACTGAACCGGCTTACTTCATAAGCGATGGACAGGTTAAGGATATCTTTTGCAGTACCCGGCAATTCAGGTTCGCCCTTCTTTGTAAAGATCCAGTTATGCGTGTAGTTAGCATATACGCTCAGGTGGTTGAGTGGTTTGGGAAGAAAGGAAAGATTACGCTGGAAAGCAATCTCCACGCCTACCAGGTTAGCTGTTCCTGCATTGGAAGGTTTGGTCCTTTGCAGCAATTCATTGTTAGCCTTTAAAGGATCGTAATACTTTTTGTAATCAGCGAGTACAGCAGGTGTAACGCCTTCTTTCGCGGCTAACTCTTCTGGTGTGAGCACAAAAGCATCTACCTTTGAAAAAGGCACGGCGTCCTTCCTGATCACGGTATAGCTACTAATGTTCTTCAGGTAAACCCCTCCTGAGATCAGGCCCGTGCCTCCGGTATAGTATTCACCCAGCAGGTCCAGGTTATTGGATAAGGTAGGAGCCAGCTGAGGGTTGCCCTCGGAAACAGTTTTGTCTTTGATACTCACGTTCATTTTAGGCGCAATATCTCCGTAAGCCGGGCGGGAGATGGTACGGGTATAAGCAAAACGGTAAACAGATTGTTTGGTGGGGGTGTACTTAATATGAAAGGCCGGCATCAGGTCCAGTGAATTGGTATTGGAAACGATCTTTTCATTATCGATCGCATCGAGTTTTTTATTGTAGTTATAACCTTCATACTTTAATGTGCTGTATTCAAAACGCAGCCCACCTATCAGCGACAGCTTGCTGCCCAGCTGCTGTGTGCTCATCAGGTAACCGGCAGAGATCCCTTCCGCTCCGTTGTAGTTACCCGCCAGGGCATCCACTTTGGTAGCATCCTTGATGAAGTGCGCAGTATTTCCTGTATAACTTACATCCTGGTGAGATACCCATTCCGTTGTTACGGTGCTGCCCACTTCATAACGGGAGTTAGGGAAAAGAGAACGGCTTACATTCTTCATGCTGTTGCCATAACCTGTCCAGAAATACCTCCAGTCGCGGTAATCTTCTATGCTCACTTTTTCTCCGTTTGCAATCCGCTGATCATACTCTGCTTTCCTCGTAGGATCAATACCCGGTTTCCATACTACCTGGTTCAGGATGGTATTCTCTTTGGTCATGCCGCGGTATTTACCACCAAACTTCAGGGTATTGCCAAACTTACCTTCCCATAATGGAACAGTTATATCCAGCTGCGCTAAATATTGTTGGGTATAGGAACGTTTATCGGAACCATTGTAGCTGTCTGCATACCAGGTATCCACCGTATCGCTGTTATTGGTGGCTCTGCCTTTCAGGCTTTCCAATACGTTATCGATGCCGGTACCTCCGGCAGCTTTTATAAAACGGGGATTGGTATAATCCATCTGCACCGTTTTCTCCATTTCGCTTTCCAGTTCAAGGTTACGGGCATCCGGGTTATCCCCCCTGTTCTTCATGTAAGAACCTTTCCATTCCACTTTTACCTTGCCAAAAATATGCTGTCCTTCCAGGCCCAGGTTAATGATCTTCTGTGCAATCACCGCACCATTCTTACTGTTTACACCGCCATTCACATGCCTCTCCAGTTCAGGATCATACTGCGGATGAAAAGGATCGTTGGTCCTGTCTACATAATATTCCTTCGTGTTATCGTCTATCATATCTTTATTGGAATCCTTCACCTTATTTCCTTTCACCGTACCCCTTTCATAACCGGGTGCACGTTTCCAGTTAGTAGGATAATCTGCGCCGATATCATCTACTTTTAAGGTGTAACGCTGGCGCCAGTCTTTATAATTATTGAAGATGCCTGTGAGCGCTATGCTGTGTTTCTCATTGAACTTATAATCCAGTCCGATAGTATAGCTTTGGCGGATCCGTTCCAGCAGGATCTGTTCCATGCTGAGGTATTTGGGCATGAAGTACGTTTTGTCATCTACCCATTTTGTATCACTCCAGTCGCTTCCATGCATATTGGAACCCAGGGATTGCTGATAGTAAGAGCCGGACAGCATCACGCCGAATTGTTTCTTTTTACCATAGCGGTTACCGAACACCAGGTTCGCATTCGCCATCGGCTTTTTGATCATGAAAGAATAACCCGTGCCGCCGGTGATGGATAACATCTTTGTATAAGGCGCTTTACGGGTGATCAGGTTGATCACACCACCAATAGCATCACCATCCATATCCGGTGTAATAGCTTTGGTTACTTCCACCGCCTGTACCATATCTGAAGGCACTGCGTTAATACCTACGGAACGGTCATTTCCCGTGCCGGACATATTTGTACCATTGATATTGATCGTGCTCTTGGAAGGATCTGTACCCCTTACACTTACCAGGGAAGCTTCTCCCTGGTCTAATTGCACATAAATACCGGGCACACGCTTTAATGCATCGCCGATATTAGGATCGGGGAAACGGCCGATCTGATCTGCAGAGATCACATTCACGATCCTGTTGGAATTCTTTTGCTGGTTCAATGCTTTTAATGCAGAAACAGAAGAACCGCTTACTACAACTGTTTGCAGGTCTTTACTACCGCCGGCAGCAAGCACTGCATCCAGCTGTACAGCTGCGCCGTTTGTGATCGTTACTGTTTTTTCAAAGGTTTTGAAACCAATGTAGGAAATGGTCACTACATGTGTTCCGTCAGGAATGTTGAGGAGTTTAAATGTACCGGTAACATCAGATACTGTATTACGGGAAAGTGCTTTAATAACAACAGACGCACCGGGGAGACTAAGGTTGTCCTGATCTATCACACGGCCGGAAATAAGCCCTTGTGAAAACAGGTGTAATGGAATAAACAAAAACATCAACAGTGTTGAAGTGTAGATCTTTTTCATGCAGTAATTTTTATAGGGATTTGACCTGCATAAAATTACCTGTGCTGTTTAACCAAATTATTACTGCGGTGTTAACAGATCATCAAATAAAAATCCCGGCACACTAAAAGTGCGCCGGGATTCAAATGGATATAAAAATTCACTTCGTTACGTTCACAATGAGAAGGGCTTTCATATGAAATAACCTTTAGGATTTATTTAGAAACGTTCACGATAAAAACATCCTTCACACAAGTGTAGTTATCCTGTACTTCATATACTGTTTTACCGGCAGATGGCTTCACTGTGATGCTTCTTTCTGTACGCTTGCCTTTATTCCATTTATAGCTTCCTGCAAAGGATGCAGTAAGCGTAGCGCTTTGTCCTTTCTTCAGGTTGATGGTAGTTGTTTTATTCACATCTTTCATCATCACAAAGTGGTCCCTGATCTCACCATCTGCTGCAATAAATTTCAGTTCCAGTTTATTACCATCCACTTCCAGCATAGAAGCACCGCCCTTTTCATTATAGGAATAATAAAACGCATCATGCGGATAAGTGGCCTGCCTGCCACCCTGCGCACCTGCTGACCCGGTTACTACATATACGGTACCGGCATTGGTTACCGGATCTTTGATATAAGGGCAGGAATTATCAGATCCGTCGTACAGGGCAGAAGAGCCACTCAGGTTATGCGTGGCGGAATCAAAGGTTGCTTCCATACCATAATGCCCATGCATCAAACGGGAGCGCTCATACACGTGACTATGACCACAAAGGATCAGGTCTACACCATAACGTTCCAGGATACGGATAAAGTTCTCACGGATCTTCACCAGCTCTCCTTCTTTATCGGAGTTGTGTGATCCCATAGTATAGGGAGGATGATGCCAGTAAGCAACCACCCATCCCCTGCGGGTATTCTTAAGTGCTTCCAGGTCTTTTTTGATCCATTGCACCTGCGCTCCTGATGTATCATACATCCGGGTGGAGGCCTCATCTTCCTTACCATAAGAATCGAGGGACAGGAAATGGATGTTACCGATATCGTAAGAATAGAAAGCCTGCGTTTTAGAAGGAACTCCACCAGCTTCGCCATTAGTGGGCATGGAGAAGTTCTGATAATAAGCAATGTCCTTTGTACCCTGGGAAGTAGCCCTGAAGCGGTACAGGTCGCTGTAATCATGGTTTCCCGGCGCAGGGAACAAAGGGTATTTCTTCAGGAGGTTATCTTTATAAATATTGAAGAACTTCTCCTGGAATTCAGGGTCCGTACCGCTGGAGTAAGCGTTATCGCCCAGCAATATCCAGGCATCCATTGGTTTATCTTTAAGATAACTGATCACCTGGTCCCTTACGTTGCGCTGATTGGGAGAGTTATTGCCACAATCGCCGAACACGCCGATGCGAAGTGGAATTTCCTGACCGGGTACCGGCATCGTAACAAAGTAGTTATCAGCATCCATCTGCAAAGTATCCCCATTGCCCCCACCGATGGAATAGTAATACTTTGTGCGGGGTGTAAGACCTGTTACCTGTACTTTATGTTCAAAGGTGAGCGTGGAATCCTCCGCTGCCATATCCAGCTGCCCTTCCGTAGTACCATAAGCCACCACACTTCTCGTCAACGCGTTTGTTCTCCAACGGATAATAATACTATGGTCTGTAGCTACCTGTAAATAAGGACCTCTCATCAGGCCCGCCAGTACATTGGGCTTACGTTCCTCCTTTGACGGCTTGGGCTTAGGAATTTCCTGCGCATATACCTGCACGAAAAAAAACACACCTGACAGTGCGAGTAAAAATCTGATGCTCATGTTTATAGATTTGATACCTGTAATTTGCGCTGCCAAGTTAGTCGCTTCTTATTCTACGTGCTAACAATGTCAGTTAATAAATCTTTAAGCAATTATAAAGCTGCTATGGCAGCTTATCTTCCAGTGCCCGCATAAATCCGGTCACGTCTGCCACTTCCTGTTTAGTCAACTGCAAAGGTGCTGCGGACAATGTTTGGGCAGGCGTTTCCAATCCAATGCCGCTACCACCGCCTTTGTTATAGAATTCCACTACATTCTCCAGGGTGGTAAATGCGCCATTATGCATATAAGGCCCTGTGGCTGATACATTCCTCACGGTAGGTGTTTTAAACGCCTGCTCATAGAACGAGATATTCAACACATCATAGCGGCCTTTATCAGTATCCGCCAATGGTCTTGCCAGGTCTTCATTCTTCGGCGTGCCCAGTACCTCCAGTTCTGTAAGGTTATACAAAGGAGGCACCAGTCCATTAAAGAGTGGTGCAAAATGGCAGGTGCCACATTGCGCCTTCCCCATAAATAAATTAAAGCCTCTTACCTGTGCTGCACTCAAAGCTGTGGTATCACCAGTGATGTATTGGTCAAAAGAAGAGTTACGTGGATTCAGCGAGCGTACAAATGCAGCAATGGCCACCGCTACTTTTTCCGCAGTGACCGTACTATCCGGGAACACCTGTTTAAAAAGTACTGTATAGGCTGGCAATTGTAAAACCTTCGCCGCATCACCGTTCATCTCAAACGGGTTATGCACAACATCCAGCGCCTGCTCTTCCAGGCTTTTGATGCGCCCTTCCCAGAACTGCCCGTACTGGAATCCTGCGTAAAAAAGGGATGGTGCATTCCGGCGTACATGTGAATGCCCGTCAAACGCAACACTGGTAGCCAACCCATCCGTAAAGTGTTTTTCCGGCCGGTGGCAGGTGGCGCAGCTTATTTTGTTATTGCCGGATAAAGCGGTTTCATGGAATAACTTTTTACCCAGGCTGATCAAAGCGCCATTTACCGTTGCAGTAGTTGAAGAAAATGCATCCGGACTGTTAAACTTATATAACGCCGGCGTAGCTGCAATGCCTGATAAAGGAAATGTTTCAACACTTTTGAATTTCTCATTCCCTGCAGCAGGGAATGCATCTATGTTGATGGCATCTTTGCTGAACAAATGTTCCGCACTGTAATTCAACACACCGCCAGTAGTATTCAGCACCAGCTGCATGTCCCTGATCATGTAACCCAGCGTTCTCTGCAAAGGCAAAGCGTATTGCCTGAGAAAACGCAACCGGTCGAAAGCATCAAAATCTTTACCTGCTTCCAGGAACCACAGGCTTTTATCAAGATAATAAATTACGCTATCTGCATAAGGTGCACGTTTATCCAGGTATGGGGCCAGCACAACTTTCACGGCATTCAATGCTTCGTAGGATTCAGTAATACCTGATTTTAACAATGGTGCATCAAACCCTGTAATACCCAATGTATAAACTCGTATCAGTTCTATGCGTACGCTTTCCAGTACCTGTTTATCATCGGCAGTAAATCCATACAGCAGGGATAACAGGTCCTCCGCCGAACTGCGGATCACATTTACCTGTTCCAGCAAAGCCGCTTTATTAGCTATCACATCCTCTTCATATAACAAGGCTTCCATCACCTGCATCCCTACCGGCTCATTGTATTCCATGTAAGGTTCTTCTATTTCTGCTTTTGCAGGTGTATTGTAAATAAGGCTGGATGTTTTGAAGAAGTATTCCAGGAAGAATTCGATCTTTTTGTATTGCAGGCGGCAGGCTTTTAATTGTGTTCTGGCTGTGGCAACACTTGTTGTGTCGTCTTTACGAAGTAAATTGATGGTAGATTGGAGGGTTAATGTGGAAGCAGCAAAGTCTTTTGCACCAGACCTGAAATACTGCACCATTGGCTCCACGCCTATCGAAGGACCTGTGGCATTGGTCAGGCTCATCAGGAGAAAAAGGCAGAAGCCTGGTAGCAGCAATCGTTTTGTAGTGACCATAGGGCAAAAGTAGATAGGCAATCGCAGTTAGTACCTGCGTTCCCATGAAGATAATTATTTCTTAATTTTAATACAATGAGGAATGCCATTCATACATTATCTCCGCTCTTTCAGCAGGCCGTCCAAAGCCCGCAATCTGCGCCTGCTGCGGGATTATCAGCGTATCGGCCTTGGCCGCAAACTGGCGGAGCATGCAGCACGCTGGCTGCTGCAACGTGGTATTGATACCATGGTGTTGTTTGGCACGCCACAGAATCCTACCTGTTATTCCTACGAAGCTTTAGGTGGTAAAAAATTGTACAATAGTAAAGGAGGTTTTGACGGAGAGTATGGCTGGAAGGATATTACTGTACTCATTCCTTAGCTTGCCAGGGTTAAAGCCCGCAGTTTTTCCTCCTGTGCAATCGCAATATCTTTTCCGGATAAGATAATGAGGTTTTCCTGTATCAGTTCATTCAGCATTCTGAATGTGGTTTCATAAGTAGCGCCGATATAGGATGCAAGGTCCTGGCGGCTGAGGGAAAAGTCAATGAAGCCTCCTTCATTCCTTCCAAATTTATCGCGCAGGGAAAGCAGGGCATAAGCAATCCTTCCTTTCACCGGCATATGTGCCAGGTTGCGCATCTTCTTTTCTGATTCCTGCAGCTCACGTGCATAGAACATCATCATTTCATACATCAGCCCTTCATTCACTTTAAGGGATGCCTGGAAGAAGTCCAGCTCAAAGTAACAAACAGTAGCGGCTTCCAGTACAGTAGCGGTTACAGGATATACCAACTCTGCGCCAATACCCCGGTGCCCTACAATATCACCTTCCTTCGCAAAACGCACGATCAGCTCCTTTTCTTCCCCCCAATGTTTATGCACTTTCACCCTTCCTGTATGAAGAAAGAAAACACCTTTCACCGGATCACCTTCTTTAAACAACTGTGCACCTTTTTTCAGGGCAAAGTTCTTACGCTCATGCGTGATGGCCGGTTTCCATTCTTTTACACACAGCCTGCATACGAGGCAGGTTTGCATGTCACATCCCTGCTTGTCTTTCTTCATATCTTTCTACCTTTTGCGATTGAGCGATGATATCCGGTAAAGCTTCTCTCCAGCGCACCACCTCCCCTATTATTATAATAGCCGGGTTCTCCAGTTCCGCATGCGCCGCTTTAAATACAATATCCCGTACTGTTCCTGTAACCATCTTTTCCCCCGGAGTGGTACCATTCTGTATAATAGCTACCGGTGTTTGTGTTTTGCCAAAACTGCTGAACAGGTCCATGATCTCTCCTAACTTGCTCATAGCCATCAAAATTACAACGGTGGCGGTAGATTGTGCAGCCAGGCGGAGATCATCTGAAATACTTCCGTGACGGGTAGTGCCTGTGGTGATCCAGAGGCTTTCCGCCATTCCCCTGCAGGTGAGCGGGATCATCTGACCAGCCGGTACCGCCAGTGCGCTGGAAATACCCGGTACTATATTAACCGGGATGCCGGCAGCAGTAGCAGCCTCAATTTCTTCTGCGGCCCGGCCAAAAATAAAGGGGTCTCCTCCTTTCAGGCGTACCACATGCCCATAAGCCAAAGCACTGCTGATGATCAGCTCATTGATCTCCTGCTGGGACAAGGCATGGCAGCCATATCGTTTACCCACAAAGCTCACCCGGGCATTCGCGCCTGCATATTGCAGCAGTTCAGGGTTCACCAAAGCATCATATAAGATCACATCTGCCTCCCGGATGGTCCGGATGGCTTTTAAGGTGATCATTTCCGGGTCTCCCGGCCCGGCACCAACTAAAGATAAGGATGGTTTTGGCATGCTTAATACATTATGATAATAATTATATATGATATTTAACCTAATTCATGCATAAATTTAGACTAAATACTCGTATTTTTATGATGTTAGTCATATACACCATTACTTTTTTACGATTTTTTAGCCAAAAGACATTATATTGATAATAACATTATATGTCAATATAGCTTATTCCAGATCTTAAAAATCGTCCTCTAATGAAAGTCGTAGTTATCGGTAATGGCATGGTAGGCTATAAATTTTGCGAAAAAATAGTCGAAAAAACCGGAGATACCCATATTGAATTAGTAGTTTTTGGAGAGGAGCCCCGCCCAGCCTATGATCGGGTACATTTAAGCGAGTTCTTCGCCGGCAGATCAGCAGACGATCTCACAATGGCTTCCCTGGAATGGTATACCTCCCGTAACATCACCCTCCACCTGGGTGATCCCGTAAAAGCAATAGACCCTGTTTCCAAAACCGTTCATTCTCACCAGGGCATCACTGAAACTTACGACTTCCTTATCATGGCCACCGGCTCCGCTGCATTTGTACCAGCTATCCAGGGAGTAGATAAAAAAGGTGTTTTCATCTACCGCACTATAGAAGACCTGGAACTAATGCAGGCCTTTGCCCCGAAAGCCCGCAAAGGAACGGTGATCGGCGGAGGGCTTTTAGGTCTGGAGGCGGCCAAAGCATTAATAGACCTCGGCGTGGCAGAAACACATATCATTGAATTCGCACCCCGGCTCATGCCACGCCAGGTAGATGATAAAGGTTCCTTTATCCTCCAGTCCAAACTGGAAAAACTGGGCCTCCGGATCCATACCAGCAAAAACACCCGCGAAATACTCGGTACAGATACCATCACCGGCCTTCAGTTCACAGACGATTCCATATTAGATACAGATATGCTGGTGATCTCGGCTGGCATTCAGCCCAGGGACGAACTGGCAAAAACAGCAGGACTCACCACCGGTCCCCGCGGAGGCATTGTTGTAAACGAACAGCTGCAAACCTCTGACCCTTCTATTTATGCGATCGGTGAATGTGCCTTATATAATGGTATGATCTATGGCCTGGTTGCGCCGGGATATGAAATGGCGGAAGTAGCTGCTTCTCACCTGCTCGGTCAACTCAAAGCCTTCACCGGTTTTGACATGAGCACCAAACTGAAACTCATTGGCGTGGATGTGGCCAGCTTCGGCAATCCTTTCATTACTCCGGAGCAAGGCAACAGCATTGTGCTGGAAGATTCCATGAAGGGTGTTTACCAGCGTATTAATATTTCTACCTGTGGTCAATATTTATTAGGCGGCATCCTCATCGGGGATGCAGATGCCTATAATATGCTCCTGCAAACGAGTAAGAATAAAGTGATCCTCCCTCCCAACCCCATAGACATCCTGTTGGGTGCCAGGAATGGAACTGCCAGCACTGGCATCAATCTCCCTGACGAAGCCATCATCTGCAGCTGTGAAAGTATCAGCAAAGCAGCTATTGCACAGGCTGTAGAAGCGGGTCACGAAACACTGGATACCGTAAAGAAATGTACAAAAGCGGGTACCTGCTGCGGAGGTTGTGTACCCATGGTGAAAGATATTATCACCGCCACTATGAAGGCACAGGGCAAATATATCCGCAATGTGGTGTGTGAACACTTCTCTTATTCCCGGCAGGAGTTACTGGACCTCGTTAAAGTAAAAGCACTGAAATCCTTTGATGAAGTACTGGACCATTACGGAGACGGTGAAGGTTGCGAAACCTGCAAACCTGTAGTAAGCTCTATCCTCGCCAGTTTATGGAATGAAATGATCCTCGGCAAAGGTAACGACACTGCCCAGGATTCTAACGACCGTTACCTGGCCAACATTCAGAAAGGTGGTACTTATTCTGTTGTACCCCGTATCCCCGGTGGTGAGATCACCCCGGAGAAACTGATCGTTATCGGGCAGATCGCTTCCAAATATCATCTCTACACTAAAATAACAGGCGGCCAGCGCATTGATATGTTCGGCGCGCACCTCAGCGACCTTCCTGCCATCTGGGAAGAACTCATTCTTGCAGGCTTCGAAAGCGGGCATGCATACGGTAAAGCATTACGTACTGTAAAAAGCTGTGTGGGATCTACCTGGTGCCGCTTTGGCTTACATGACAGCGTAAGTTTTGCTATCAGGATAGAAGAAAGATACCGTGGCCTCCGTGCCCCGCACAAAATAAAATCTGCCGTATCCGGCTGCATCCGCGAATGTGCAGAAGCACAATCCAAAGACTTTGGCATCATTGCCACAGAAAGAGGATGGAACCTCTACGTATGTGGCAATGGCGGATCCAAACCACAACACGCGTTGCTCCTGGCCAGCGACCTGGATGACGAAACCTGCATCCGTTACATAGACCGCTTCCTGATGTTCTACATCAAAACAGCCGATCCGCTGACACGTACTGCTACCTGGCTCAATAAACTGGATGGCGGCATAGACTACCTCCGCAACGTAGTGCTGCAGGATAGTTTAGGTATAGCAGAAAGCCTGGAAGCAGAAATGCAATTACTGGTAGACAATTATAAATGCGAATGGAAGGAAGTAGTGGAAAATCCTGCGCTCAGAAAACGTTTTAACCACTTCGTTAATGCGCCGGAAGAAAAAGACCCTACGGTAAAATTTGAGACCATGCGTAATCAGAAGAAAGCAGCGGAATGGAAATAGATCACCAACATCAAATCGCTTCACATATGTCAACGCTCAGCACAACCGGAATCACCTGGTTCTTTGCCTGCAAAACAACAGACGTTCCCGCGAACGGAGGTGTTTGCATCAAGTTCAAAGAAGAACAGATCGCCCTGTTCTATTTCACCCGCAGCGATGCCTGGTATGCCACACAGAACCTTTGCCCGCACAGGCAGCAAATGGCTTTAAGCCGTGGTATGACCGGTTCACACCAGGGAGAACCAAAAGTTGCCTGCCCCTTTCACAAAAAAACATTTTCATTGGCAGATGGAAGATGTTTGAACGACGAACATGAATGTTCCCTCACTACCTACCCGGTAAGGACGGAAGATGATCGTGTATATATCGGCGTTAGAGAGAACGAAGAAGCGTATTAAAGCGAAACCCGGTAGCTGGCAGGCTATCCGGGCTTCTGAATTTTAATATGATTGGCTCACTTAAAATTTATCAAAAATACATGAAAAAGTCGTTCCTCGGCGGGGTCTCCTGTATTTTCTTTGGCACCTTCCTTTCCCTTGATTGTTCCGCACAATTCATGCTGGGCGCGCAACTAAGAACGCGCACAGAACTACGGGACGGCCAGGGAGGTCCCCTTCCAAAAGGCAGCAAACCAGCTCTTTTCACTTCCCAACGTACCCGCTTATCCGCAGGTTACAGTACCTACCGCTTAAAATTGGGCCTCACCCTGCAGGACACAAGGGTCTGGGGCCAGGATGCATCAACCATCAACAGAACTACCACTGCAGACAATAACGGATTCCTCCTGCACGAAGCCTGGGCAGAGGTCCTCATAACCGATACCATCCTTAAGAACAAAAGCCTCAGCCTGAAAATAGGACGGCAGGAATTGGTCTATGACGACAGCCGCCTGCTGGGCAACCTGGACTGGCTGCAGCAAGGCCGGAGGCATGATGCCGCCGTACTCAAATTCAAATACAACAGCTGGAACTTCCATGCAGGTGGCGCCTTCAACCAGAATAAAGAAAACGCATCAGGCACTACTTATAATCCGGCCCCACCCGGTAACTATCCGGCTAATACCAACGGCGCACCTCAATACAAGAGCCTGGAATTCCTGCATATCAATAAACAGGCAGGTGCAGGCAGTATATCCCTCCTCTTCCTGGCAGACCAGTTCTCCAAATACAGTGTAGACAGCCTGCTGGTGAAAAAATGGGAAGCAGCCAGTTACAACCGTTTCACTACCGGCCTGTATCTGAACTATCCCTTCTCAAAGAACAGCATCATTGCAGCCGTCTATTATCAGAAAGGCAAAAATGGAGATGGGAAAGCAGTAGATGGCGCATTGTTCTCCGCAGCCTATCAACGGCGTTTTGTAGAAAATTTCAGTATGGAGGCCGGTGTGGATTTTACCACAGATACCTTCGATCCGCTCTATGGCACGCCGCATAAATTCTGGGGCACGATGGACTACTTCTATGTGGCCAGCAAATTCGGCAACAACGGCTTACAGGATTACTACCTGAAAGCCAGACTAAAGAAGAACACTAAATGGAATATCGGCGCAGACCTTCACCAGTTCTATAGTTCATCAGGGTTAACCTTTGGTACGGAAGCAGATCTTACCATGCAGTACAACCTTACCAAAGCCATCTCCTTTGAAGGAGGTTACAGCTACTTTAACAGCACGGCACAACTGGCCGCCGCCAAAAATGTTACGGACGCACAGTATAACAATCACTGGGCTTACCTGATGATCAATATCAGGCCGGACATATTCCTCAAATAAAAAACCTGACAAATGCTTAACAACAAACCGCTCGATAAATTACGCATCTTCAGCCTGAACTCTATCCAGATGCGCACGTTCCATATTACCTGGCTGATGTTCTTCGTTTGCTTCTTTGGCTGGTTCGGCCTGGCACCACTGATGCCCACCATCCGTGCAGACCTTGGCTTATCTAAATCACAGATAGGCAATATCATCATCGCTTCCGTTTCCAGTACCATCATTGCACGGCTGATCATTGGCAGACTTTGTGATACCTGGGGGCCCCGCAAAACCGCAGTACGGTTGCTGGTAATAGGTTCTATCCCTGTATTCCTCGTAGGGTTTGCACATAATTACACCACCTTCCTGATGTTCCGTTTAGCTATCGGCACCATCGGGGCATCGTTTGTGATCACACAATTCCATACATCCATGATGTTTGCTCCCAGTATCAAAGGTACTGCCAATGCGGTTACCGGCGGCTGGGGCAATCTCGGCGGAGGTGTTACAAACATGGTGATGCCACTCATCTTCGCTGCTATTGTAGGAATGGGCTACAGCGCAGGTACTTCCTGGCGGCTGGCCATGATCGTACCGGGGCTGATGATGCTGGGTGTAGCCATACTCTATCATAAATACACAAAGGATACGCCCAATGGTAATTATGATGAAATAGGATACAACGGCGCTAAACGTAAAACAGACTGGAAGGTATTGGGAGATTGGCGCATCTGGGCTTTAACCATGGCATATGCCATGTGCTTCGGTATGGAGATCACTTTCGACAATGTGGCTTCCCTTCACTTCGTAGATACTTTTCACTTATCACAAAGCAGCGCAGGGCTTTGGGCTGGTGTATTCGGATTAATGAACCTCTTTGCCCGTGCACTGGGAGGTTTTGTGTCAGACAAGGTGGGTGCTAAACAAGGTATGAGAGGAAAAGGCATCCTGCTGGCCTTAGTATTGCTGGCGGAAGGAGGGGGTTTATTACTTTTTGCAGGTGCCCCTTCATTGGGTCTTGCCATTGCCGCCATGCTGGGATTTGCTTTATTCCTGAAAATGGCGAATGGTGCTACTTATGGCATCGTTCCTTTTATAAACCAGGAGAATGTAGGGCTGGTGAGTGGTATTGTAGGAGCAGGTGGCAACCTCGGTGGTATGCTGTTCGGCTTCCTGTTTAAATCGGAGAACATTTCCTACGAACAGGCATTCACTTATATCGGGTACGCGGTGATCGCAACGGGTTTTATCGTATTGGTGACCAGGTTCAGTAAACAACCCGCCAATGTAACTGTACCGGTCAAAGCAAAGCCGGTACTGGCTGATTAAATATTTTCAACATGCAGGCATCATTCAAAACAACCTGTTGCTATTGCGGAGTAGGATGTGGTGTAGTGGTCCATCGCGACAGGCAGGGAAGATTAACGGTAGAAGGAGATAAAGATCATCCTGTGAACAGGGGCATGTTATGCTCCAAAGGAATGAACCTGCACTATACGGTAACAGACACTTCAGACCGTTTGATGCATCCTGAAATGCGGTACAGCCGGAACAGCCCACGGCAAAGGGTTTCCTGGGAACAGGCGCTGGACAGGACGGCGGCTGTTTTTAAAGCCATCATTGAAAAACACGGGCCGGATGCAGTAGCATTTTATGCATCCGGCCAATGTTTAACGGAAGAATATTACGTGGTCAACAAACTGATCAAAGGTTTTATTGGCAGTAATAACATCGATACCAACTCACGGCTTTGCATGAGCAGTGCGGTGGCAGCCTATAAGATGTCTTTAGGAGAAGATGTGGTGCCCGGTACTTATGATGATATTGAACAGACGGATTGCATTTTTGTAGCGGGGGCCAATCCCGCATGGTGCCATCCCATTTTATGGCGCCGTATAGAAGCAGCCAGGGCTGCCAATCCACGCCTGAAGATCATTGTCAGTGATCCCCGTGTCACACAGAGTTGCACCATGGCAGACCTTCATCTGCAATTGCATCCGGGCACTGATATTGTACTCCATCATGCAATCGGGAGATTACTGATAGAACAGGGTAAAACAGATGCAGCATTCCTGCAGCAGCATACAAATGGTTATGAAAAATACCGGGAGATGGTGATGCAGCGGAGCATTACAGAAGCTGCGCTCATTTGCGGCATTCCGGATACCGCCATCTACGATGCAGCACATTACATTGGTGAAGCAAAAGGTTTTATGACCATGTGGACGATGGGCCTGAACCAGAGCGTGGTTGGTGTGCATAAAAACCTCAGCCTGATCAATCTCCACCTGATCACAGGAAAGATCGGCAAAGCAGGCAGCGGCCCCTTTTCCTTAACCGGCCAGCCCAATGCAATGGGCGGACGGGAAGTAGGTGGTTTATCGAACCTGTTACCAGCCCATCGCGTACTGGACAATCCCGCTCACCGGCAAGCCGTGCAGGAATTCTGGGGAGGCGTACCCTTGTCAGATAAACCGGGGCTCACTGCTACAGAAATGTTTACAGCCTTAAACGATGGCCGGTTAAAAGCTATCTGGATCATGTCTTCCAACCCACTGGTGAGCCTGCCGGATGTACGTTTCATGGAAGCAGCTTTACAGAAAGCGAAATTTGTGGTAGTACAGGAGATCTCAAATAAACCGGAAACGCTGGCATATGCAGATGTGGTTTTACCCGCCGCAGCATGGGCAGAAAAGGAAGGCACCATGACCAATGCGGAACGCCGCATCAGCTACCTGCATAAAATAACCGATGCCCCGGGAGAGGCTTTGCCGGATGCAGAGATCATCTGCCGTTTTGCGAAAAAGATGGGTTACAAAGGATTTGACTATGCCAATGCCGGAGAAATATACAACGAACATTGCCGGCTGACAGCAGGTACCAATATCGATATCAGCGGACTGAACTACCAACTGCTGAAAGAAAAACGCAGCGTGCAATGGCCTTACCCAGACGGTACCAAAGATCATGGCACGCCCCGGCTTTTCACAGATCATTCTTTTTATACGCCTAATAAAAAAGCGAACATCCATTCTTTTGATGATGAAAATAATTCAGAACCCATAAACGACACTTACCCCCTGATCCTTACCACCGGCCGCATACGCGATCAGTGGCATACTATGAGTAAAACAGGAAAGGTGAGCAAGCTGAAACAACATATAACTTCCTCCTTCCTGGAGATCCATCCTGAAGATGCCCGCGAGCGGAACATCCGGCAGGATGACCTTGTAGAAGTAAAGAACGAAAGAGGTACCGTGCGCGTAAAAGCGCAACTCTGCACCACCATCAAAAAAGGTGTGGTGTTCCTCCCTATGCATTGGGGAAAAATATTGAACAGTGATCTGAACCGTGCGAATAATCTTACTAACAATATCGTAGATCCGATCTCGAAACAGCCAGATCTGAAATACGCCGCTGTACAGGTATTGCGTTATGAAAAACCATTCCAGAAGATCATCGTCATAGGTGCCGGCGCCGGTGCCTATGGCTTTGTGAAAACTTACCGCGCCCTGAATACCCACGATGAAATAGTAGTGTTCAATAAAGAAGACCAGCCCTTTTATAACCGCGTGATGCTCCCTGACTACATCAGTGGTACACAGCAATGGGCGCAATTGGTGAAAATGTCTGATGCAGAGGAAGCCCTCATGAATATTACATTGCACAGGGGTGTAAGCATTGAAAAGATCAACAGGGAAGAGAAATATATCATAGACAGTAAGGGAAATACACACACTTACGATGTACTGATCCTGGGTACGGGTAGCCGTGCTGCCACATTAAAAGATGTACCCCAGCTCAAAGGGATATTCACCATGCGTAGCCGCAGAGATGCGGATGCCTTCGTGCAACACACAGACCCTTCCAAAGGAAAGATCGTGATCGTTGGTGGTGGATTACTGGGTATTGAACTCGCTGCATCCCTGCGTGAAATGCATATCGATGTTACCGTGATACAACGTACCTCCCGCCTTATGGACCGGCAGCTGGATACACTGGGCGCACAACTGCTGTATGAAGAATTAAAGGACCGGAACATCGACATCATCTATAACGATGAGATAGAACAGTTCATTGGTTTAAAGAAGGTGGAAGGTATCCGCCTGAAAAGCGGACGCCACATTGCCTGCCAGGCCGTGGTAATGTCTATTGGCACTGTACCCAATATTGAACTCGCTCAAGCCTCCCAGCTTGCCTGTAACAGGGGCGTGATCGTGAACGAATACCTCCTTACCAGCGATCCTTCCATTTATGCCATTGGTGAAATTGCTGCCTATGAAGGAACGCTGTATGGCATCACTGCAGCCGCAGAACAACAGGCAGCTATTGTAGCCCGTCATATGAACGGCGATATCACAGGATATTATGAAGGCTCCCTTTTCATGAACATCCTCAAAATGCATGGCATGGAACTCTGTTCACTGGGCATGGTGGAAACTCCTGCCGATCCGGCTTATGAAGAAGTAGTGTTCATCGATAAATCAAGAAGGTTCTATAAAAAATGCATCATTCATAACGATCGCCTGGTAGGTGCTATCCTTATCGGCGACAAATCAGAATTCCAGGAATTCAGGGAACTGATACAACAAAAGATAGAGTTATCAGATAAAAGGCTGGAACTCCTGCGCTCCGGTAAAAAAGCAGCACCGGTGATCGGAAAGCTGGTATGCTCCTGCGGGAATGTGGGAGAAGGAAACATCTGTGAGAAGATCAAAGAAGGATTCAGCTCATTGGACGAACTCTGCAAAGTCAGCGGCGCAGGTTTGGGCTGCGGCAGCTGCAAACCGGAAGTAAAACAGCTGCTGGAAAAGAATAAAGTAAAAAGAACCTTGCAACAGGAACTCGTGTAATCAACGAAGCAGGAGAAATACACTATAACAGGAACCGTATATCAGCAAGCCGCAGTAGTAAACAATAACAGGAACTCGTGTAATCATGGCCAGACAATCAAACATTTACAGCATCAATTTCACCGGCGGCATCATTTCCCCCGGTTATCTGCAGGAAGTGCTGAACATAGCTACGGCAGCACAGGTCACACAGGTACGATTTGGCCTGCGGCAGCAACTCTATGTAGAGGTACAGAACAAACACTGCAAACAATTTGAAAATGCCTGCCGGGAGGAACATATCATTCTTTCCCAAACACCAAATATCAGCAGTTCTTATGCGGCAACTGACCTTTTTATTCCGGACTCCTGGCTCAAGGAAGGTATCTATAAAGATATCTTCGATCTGTTTGAGACACCTCCCAAACTGAAGATCAATATCTGCGACAGCCAGCAGACCTTTGTACCTTTCTTCACCGGGCATATTAACTGGATCGCATCTGCTCACGCACATTACTGGTACCTGTATATCCGCATGCCGGGTCAGCAATCCACTTACTGCTGGCCAGAACTGATCTATACCAATAGTATTCCGCAGGTGAGCAGGTTCCTGGAAGAACATATGACGCACATTCCGGAAAAGCTTTGTGATTACATTGGCAGGCCAAAGGATAAAGAGCTGGAACCACCGGTCTTCCATCTCCCCTACTACGAAGGATTCAACAAATACAATAATCAATACTGGCTGGGCATCTACCGCCGGGATGAGGAATTCTCCGTTGCCTTTCTCAAAGACCTTTGCTCCATATGCCTGGAAACCGGCGTAGGACAGCTTTATGCCACCTCCTGGAAATCCATTATTATTCGGGATATTGATCCTGTACACCGGCGGCTCTGGGATTATGCTTTAGGGAAACATGGCATCAATGTGCGGCACGCAGCCAATGAACTGAACTGGCAGATCGCGGATAACTGTGAGGACAGCCTCATTCTGAAAAGACATATCATCCGGCACTTCGATACAGCGGACGTACGTACCTACGGGCTTTGCTTCAGCATCCGCATGCAACCGGGAAATAGTCATTTCGGGGCTATTGTGATCCGCAGGCAGGAAAATAAATACAATAGCAAGCTGAAATACATGCAGCGGTTCGACATCCTCTATACCCCGGATTTCAACCCCAATTCCAGCACCCTGGTACCTTACCGGGAGAATGTCACCAAAGAACATCTTGGACCTTATATCGTATCTTTGTGTAAACACTATTACGAAAAAGGCAGTGAATGGGATGTATTACAGCAGTACGTGGCGGAGCAACAATCAGCTCCTATAAACAACCTGCCAGAAAAATCAGTACTACAGTGCCCCTGTTGCCTTAGTATTTATGAGGAAGGACAGGGAGAACAATGTTACATTTGCGAAACAGAGATCAGCGAATTTAAGGAAGTACCATTCAGTACATTAATTCAAACTACTTAACATGAAGATCAGGATAAGAGGAAATAGTATCCGTTACCGCCTTGACAAAGCAGATATAGACGCACTAAAAGAGCATGGCAAAGTGGAAGAAGAAACACACATCGGTGCTACTAGCCTTCATTTCTGTGTGCGTACCGGCGATAAGTATAAAGTTAAACTGGAAGGTAGCGGTGTGCATATGAGCATCCTTGCTGAAAAGGCGAAGGAATGGATAGATACAGACCTCGTAGGCATCCAATTTGAACAGCAGAACCCGGATAACAGTGTGTTAAAGATATTGATCGAAAAGGATTTTAAGTGTTTGACTGAGCGGGAGGAAGATGACAGTAATGCATTTGAGAACCCATTATCGAAACATGAATGCTAAAAGAAACTTAAAAAATCCCCCGATAAAAAAAGCCGCCCTTTACCAGGGCGGCTTTTTTGTGATCTCCTACTCAAACAAGCTCTTGTCAATCGCCGGGATCAGCTTTAATGCGTTCTTATAATACACCTTCTTCAGGATATCATCCGGCAGGTTCATGCCGTACATCCGCCAGAAAGCATGGTACTTTTTGTGATAAGGAAAGTATTCATCCGCCGTTTCCAGCACGCGGAAATAAGTAGTATACTCTTCCGGCTCCCAGGAATCTTTGCCAAACAGGATCCTGTCCTGGTACTTTTCGAAGAACTGCCTTGCTGCTTTAGGCTGCCTGCCTAACTCTGCTATCACAGCCCCGAATTCCACATACATATGCGGGATCTCGTCCATTAGTTTGCCCAGTTTACCCAGGTCATTTGCATACCAGCCAAAGTGTGCATTGATGAACTTAGTGCCCGGATGTTTTTTGAACATGCGGTGTTCTTCTTCAATGATCGTTTCCCAGGGAACAGGATTATCCGGCCCTCTTTTACGGCCGGGATGGGTCACTATTTCCAGCCAGCGTTCATTGTCTTTATCTACAGGGTCCCAGAAGGGTTTGGGATCAGCTGCATGGATCAGCACCGGTATCTTTAATGCGCCCGCTTTATCCCAGATGGCATCCAGGCGCGGATCATCTACAGCTACGCGTTTACCTGTATTATCTTTAACGCTCAGCCCCAGGCTTTTGAAGATCTTCAGACCATTAGCGCCATTGCGTACATCTTCTTCCAGTTGTTTCACTGCTTTCTCCGTCCACCCGGGTTCACCTATTCCGCCAAAACTGATATTGGCAAATATGATGAAGCGTTTGGGTGCATTTGCTTTCACATTATCCGTCTGCCGTTTCAGGCCGGCGCCATTACCACCGCTAAGGTTTATCATCACTTTCATGTTCAATGCATCCATATCTTTCAGTATCCCGCGCAGATCTCCCGAGCCCAGGCCATTCTGGTGATTATGTATATCAATGAAAGGGAATTTAGCTTTGGTGAGTTTATGTTCCGGCACTACGAGCGTAGACTTCGGCTCATATTCCTCGAAGCCCATGGATGATCTTTCCTGGGCACATAGTATGCCCGCGTAGGGCATCAGGGTACAGATTAGGGTATAGAATTTCCACATAACGTATAAGATAGTAAACTAATAAATATTTAACTCCTGCTAAATGATGAACGGCAATCAGCTAAAGGGTCTTCAGCGCATTTTTGTATATTTTAATGATGGTATCAGATACACCCTGTTCCTTGGCTAGTTTGATAGCCGTTTCCATGGTACTCACTGCTTCTTTTTTCATCCCTACTTTTGCGTACAACTGAGAGAGTGTGGTATAATATGCATAGTTATAAACATCCAGGTCTACTGCTCTCGCGGCCCATACACAGGCCTTCCGATGATCCTGCACGATCAGCGCATAATTCAGGAAATGGCTGGCTGTTTTATTCAAAACACTGGCAACATATCTTGAATAATAGGTGCGGGAGCTTTCCTTCAGATAAGAGAAATCCTCTACCTGGGTGCTATCCTGTTCACCGGATGTATAAGGCCGCATGATCTCCTCAAACAGTTGCTGATCTCTGAGCCGGAATCCCTCTTCTCTTATACGGCAGATACTATCCAAAAAAGCAGGAGCCCTTTCAATCATCCTATGGCTTTGCTTCGTAGCGATATAATATTCATTACGGTAAAGAAAAACAAGATAGGGATACCTCGGCAGTGGATTTTCCAATTTATTGCTGTAAGCATCGGCCGCCCTGAAAAGGTCATCATCCGGCGATGCAGTGGCCTTTATGATGGAATTGATGATCACGCTGCCCAGTCTTAATGAAAGGTCCGGTATGATGCTCCTGTAAGAAGATTGGTTAGCCATAATATGTTTAAATGCAGGAGATAATACTGTTGTAAGTGATCTGAGGAGAATACCCGCTGTAACAGAATCTTTTAATTCCGCGGGACTTAGCTGGCTAAAAAAATGATCGCGCACCATATCGATGGTATCCGCCGACATTTCAAAAAGGATCAGCCTGTTCAGGTATTCTCCTACGAACTCTTTATCATTTTTCCGGCTGGGATAAGATGCCCGCCATGCCGGCATTGTCTGCTTTGCCTCTTGGATGTATAAGGCGGTATCTGCCAGAGAGATGAACCACATCGGATCTTCCCTGTATCCACTGCTTCTGAACACCACGGCACCATCCCCATTTAAGTAGAGAAAAGTAGGATAAACATCTATCCGGTACCTGTTGTCAAAAAACTCCCCTTCCCTCCAGTCTCCGTCTACCCGGTAATTGATAAACTGGTTATTGTATTTATCTCCCACCAGCTTTAGGGGAAAGATCTCCTCTTTCATCTTTTGACTGGATTCACTCCACTCTGCGTATACATTTACAAAGATCAGTTTGTTGCTTTTCCTGGCTTCCTCCATTGCTTTCAGCCAGCTGCCTTTAAAAAAACGCAGCCCTTCTTTCTGTGCAAGAACAGGAAGTGTAAAGAAGAAAAATAAACAGCACGTTAGGATCTTAATTTTTGTCATGCTAAGCTTTTTTATGTTTAGCGTTACAGCTCCTGCAAAGCTCTTTTATATATGGCAATCACTAATGGCGATGCTCTCTGCTCCTGCGCCATTGTGATAGCAGACTGCATGGTAGTGATCGCTTCACGTTTCATGCCTGCTTTTGCATATAACCTTGATAACACCGGGTAAAACTTATAGTTACTATTGTCCAGTTCCACCGCTTTTTCTGCCCAGATGCAGGCTTTCCGGAGATCTGTTCTGTTCCTGGTATTCTGGAGATAAATATCCGCTGTTACCATTAAAGCATGTGCAACATATTTTGAATAAACCGTACGCCAACTCTCCTTTTCCCGGCCAAAGTTCCATACCATGACGCTATCTTTTTCCCCGGAAATATAGGGATACATCAGTTCCTCAAATTGCTGCCGGTCTTTGCTAAGGATCTCTTCGTCCTTCATCTGGCAAACACGGTCCAGGAAAACCGGCGCTCTTTCTATCACCCGTTTCACCTGCTTCTTCTTTACATAATACTGGTTCGTAAACATGAAAACCGAAAAAGGATACCTCAGGGAAGGGTTCTCCAGCTTTTTACTGGCAACAAGGGCGTCCCAGAAAAGGGGATCATCATTTACGTCGATGGCTTTCGCAAGCGAATTGAGTATTACATTTCCCAGTAACTTAGGAAACTCTTCAACAATGTTATTATAAAAGGGCTGATGGGAAATGAAGTATTCAAATACAGAAGACTGTACGGTGGCAGGCGAATTTAAGAGGAAATAAGCAGTGGCTGAATCTTTTAATTCCATTGGTTTTAACAGGCTGAAATATTGATCCAGCACTTTGCCGGCAGAATCCTGCTGGATCCCAAGGGGCCTCAGCTGTTTAAGATATTCTACCAGGAAAACCTTATCCTGCTTCCTTTTTTCATAGGTGGCCCGCCCGAAGATCTCCACCTTCCCCTCTTCATGCCTGCGTAAAACAGTATCTGCCAGGATAAGGAAGCGCTTAATGTTACTGGTGAATCCATAGGCCTTATAAACAAGATCACCATCCCCATTGATAAAGAGGTAGGTAGGATTTCCTCTCACCTGGAACTCCTCCCCAATAGAACGGCCTGTTCTACCTTCCATATCCATCCGGTAATTGATAAAGTGCTGGTTGTATTTATCTCCCAACTCCTTCAGCGGGAAAACCTCATTCTCTAATCTTTCGCTGATAGTACTAAAGTACAAACGGGCATGTACAAAGATCAGTTTCCTGCTTTGCTTAGCTTCCGCCAGTGCTTTGTCCCAGCTACCTTTGAAAAAACGGATCCCTTCTTTCTGTGCAAACGCAGGAAGTGTAAATAAAACGAACAAACAACAGCTTACAATTTTAACTTTTGTCATGCTAAGCCTTTTTAGCGGGTGCACTCATCCGCCAGATACAGGATCGATTCATAGTTCTTTCCTACCGCATCGGACAGGGCCATCTCACAGGTTTTAGCGGTAGAATAGTATCCTTCATAGTGATGCTTCTTCACTTCATTTGCTTCCGGCGCTGTGGCCGCAGCGGTTAACTCAGGGAAGAGGAATCCCCTGTCCCCGGCCATACCACAGCATCCTGCAGTAACAGGCACATCTACATTATTAGCATAATGTTTTGCAATATTTACCAGTTTGCCGGTTAACTTCATCTTCTGCAAAGTACAAACCGGGTGCAATACAACATTATCTTTTTTATGAATGGTGGTGGATGATTGCAGTACATGATCATGCAGGTAATCAATACTGTCAATGATCATCATCTTATCATAACGTTCCCTGTTCTCCTGTGTAAGTACTCCCCTGCTATGCTGGATCGTTTGTGAGCAGGAGCTTACATCCAGCACTACAGGATAAGCGCCGTGGTTGGTCCATTCCCATAATTTACTGATGGTATTATTTGCCGTATGCTGGTAAGCCTGGCTGAAACCTTTGGAAGAGAACAGCTGCCCGCAGCAGGTGGATTGGATATCATCCGGGATCAGCACATTGATCTGTGCTTTCGCCGATACGCTCATGAAGGTATCCACAAGGTTCTTCTTATCATCCATGGCACCTCCCATTACCCGGGAGATACAGGTAGGAAAATACACTACGGTGGCCTGCCCGCCGTTATTGGCACTCTTAGCCTTAAAGGAAGCAGCCTGCAACTGGTTGCTCCACAAAGGAAAAGCGGGGATGATCTTTTTAATGCCACTGGTTAGGTTACGCATGGCATTTTTACCGAACACGCCGTTAATGGCATTTCCTGTTTTCAATGCAAAAGATACCAGCTGCGTGGTGGTCCTGAAATTCTTTGCAATACGCAGCGCCACATTATTGGCGAACGAAGTGTGATTTTCTCTTCTTAATCTTTTTACCAGGTCGCCGGTATTGATGTCCACCGGGCAAACCGTAGCGCATAAACCATCTACGGCACAGGTTTCCAGGCCATCGTACTGGTATTCCTTTATCAGTTCGGCATATTCTTTTTTCTTATCGCTTTCTTTCAGCAGCGCTAATTCCCTTCTCACTACAATACGCCTGCGGGGTGTAAGGGTAATGTCCCTGCTGGGGCATTTATGTTCGCAATAACCACATTCAATACATTTATCCACCTCCTGCTCTACCACCGGCAGTGGCTTCAGATTTTTGATATGCAGGTTCTTATCATCGCTGATGATTACCCCCGGGTTCAGTAAGTTCTGCGGATCGATCACTGCTTTCAGCTGCTTCATCACCTCATAGGCTTCCCCGCCCCACTCCGTTTCAACAAAAGGGGCCATGTTCCTGCCGGTCCCATGTTCTGCCTTTAAAGTACCGTCGTACTTTTCTACCACCAATACCACTACATCTCTCAGGAACCGGTCGTACCGCTCAATCTCTGCCTGTGTATTGAAGGACTGTGTTACCACGAAGTGGATGTTCCCATCTTTGGCATGCCCGAAGATGATGGCATTATCATAACCATGCTGCACAAAAAGTGCCTGCAGATCAAGGATAGCGCTACCCAGTTGCGCTACCGGAAAAGCAATATCTTCCAGCACCACGGTTGTGCCGCTGGCCCTTACAGCACCTACCGCAGGGAACATGCCTTTGCGGAGTTTCCATAAGAACTGCTGCTCATACGGGTCTTCTGTAAACCTTGGTGGTTCCAGCAAAGAAAAGTTCGTGAGGGAAAGACCGTTTAATTTCTCCTGCAATACAGTGGTGCTATCTGCTCCAAATTCCACCAGCAAGGCAGCAGCAGTTTCCGGCAGTGTTTTCAATTGTTCAGGAACACCCACCACCTGTTCTATGGAACGCAGGGATGCCCTGTCCATTAATTCCACAGCCTCTGCACCTGATAAAGTGAGCGAGGGAATAGCCTGGCAGGCAGCATAAATATCCGGGAAATATAAAAATGCGGTGGATTTATAAGGATAGTCAGGCACTGTTTGCATCACTGCTTCCGCAATAAAGCCCAGTGTACCTTCTGCTCCGATCAAAAGATGTGCAAGTATATCCAGCGGGTGTGTATAATCGATCAATGCATTCAGGGAATAACCCACCGTGTTCTTGGTTTCGTATTTCTGGCGGATCCTCAGCTGCAGATCAGCATTCCCGGTTATCTGTGCACGGAGGGTTTTGATAGCCTGGAAAATGGCGCTGCACTCTTTTTCAAACCGTGCATAATCTTCCGGTATGGCAGTGTTGAACACTTTTCCATCCGGCAGTATAAAGCGGATATATTTTGTGGTATGATAGGAATTCAGCTTCACGCCGCAACACATACCACTGGAATTATTGGAAAGGATCCCGCCGATCATGGCAGAATCAATGCTGGAAGGGTCTGGCCCTATCTTCCGCTTGAACTTCTTCAGGCGGGCATTCACCATTCCTCCTGTTATACCCGGTTGCACCCTTACCTGGTTCCCCTCCTCTTCGATAGATAAACTGTTCCAATATTTGCTCAGGTCTACCAGGATACCATCTGTAATGGACTGTCCGGATAAACTGGTACCGCCTGTGCGAAAAGTGAGCGGGATTTTATGCTGATGGGAAAAATGAAATAAGGCGATGATCTCTTTTTCATTCAGTGGCTGCACCACCGCTTTAGGCCGCAGGTAATAAAACCCTGCATCTGAGGCATAGGAAACGAGATCTATCAATCGTGTTTTAATCCTGTCCTTTGGTAAGATCGCTTCTAATAACTTCCCTGTTTCCATTTATGATTCCAACTATTTGCCCTACTAAAGTAGAGAATTCTCCCCATTTTCGGTATCTTTGGAGGAGCACCCCTCTCCTGTTGATATTATTTTAACACCCTTCACATAGGCTTCACATTCGGTTCTCCTTCGGTTCACGTTCGGTTATCCTTCGGTTAGGCATTTAGGGTAATTTAGTATCTATTTACAGCATTTGGCCAATATCCCCACCACATTCGCTAATTCCCGGTCATTCAGGGACGCAAAACCGAACCTTAAGGCATTACCCGGCTTACCCTGGTAATGATAATGCATTCCGGGAGACATCCTTAGACCAAGGTCCAAAGCCTTTTCCGCCACCTCCTGTACAGGCAGGTGTTCCGGGAATTTCAGCCAGAGGGCCAGGCCGCCGGAGGGAGGAGTAAATTGCAACCGGTTGTCCAACTTATCCATAAGGAGCTTACAGAGCAGGTCCCGCCTTTCGTGATAAATCTTTTTGGCCTTTTTGAGATGCCGCTCAATAGCTCCGCTTTGCAGCATAGCCGCCAGGGCCTCTTCTGAAAGGTTATCTCCCCGCAGGTCCATTAACCTGCGCAAATGGCCCGCTTCTGCAATAAAACGGGCCGGCGCTACCAGGAACCCTATCCTCAGGGATAAACCCAGGGATTTCGTGAGGGAGCCGATATACATCACATTGCCGCCATGGTCTGCACTGGCCAATGGCAAGATCGGAGCCGAACTATAATGAAAATCATAATCGTAATCATCTTCTATCACGGCCAGTTTATAGGTACGGATGATCTCCAGCAGCTTCATCCTCCTTTCCGCACTCAACGTTACGGTAGTAGGATGGTGATGATGTGGCACCACGTATAACATCCGGATCTTTTTGGTACGGCAGAGCTTTTCCACGGCATCCACATCTATGCCTTCATTATCCACCGGCACCCTGATAATATTAGCACCCAGCTGTTCAAAACAGAGATCAGCGAAGATATAGTTGGGGCTGCCGGTGATCACATGATCGCCTTTCCTGATCAGCATAGCCGCCGCCGTGTAAATAGCCATCTGCGCTCCCCGGCTGACCATGATATTATCCGGGGAAATATTCAGGCCACGGGTATTGGTGAGGAACTTCGTCATTTCCTTCCGCAGCGTATCACTTCCATCCATAAGTAATTTGGTGTAGCGTGGGCTCTGCACAATAGAACGGCATTCCTTTGTCCATTCGGTTAAAGGCGCCAGCCTTACATCCGGGAAACCATCATTGATCGTATAGCGGATCCCTATGGCAGGAGGCAACATCTCCAGTTTTGGTACAGCATTAAAGGAAAAAGAAGGGCCCTGTGCATAGGCAACAGCAGTAGTTTTAAAAGAACGCGGTTTGATAACGGGCAGGTTCGCAGCTACCATCATCCCTTTGCGCGCCATGGATATTATCCAGTCCTGGCTGGCCAGTTCCTCGTAAGCAGCCACCACGGTCTGCCGGTGCAAGCCTAATTGCGCTGCCATTACCCGGCTCCCCGGAAGGAAAGCCCCCGGCTGTAAAACCCCTTCCTGGATCAGCCCTATGAAACGGTTAGCGATCTGCTGGTAGATAGGGTATTTCGATTTCTTATCTACCTGTATGAGTGTTTTAAATGGAAGCATCTGGACCAGTTAACGATTAGTAATTGGACCACTAAGATAGTCCATACCCCGCGTACTTTTACATCATGAAAAAAGACTTCTTTAACGACAACCTGGAAAACAAAGCAGTGATACTGCATCCGGAAGAAGGTGAGACCTTTCACATGAACGGCGTAACGCTCACCTTTAAAGTAACCAGCGAAATATCCAATGATCAGCTGGGTGTATATGATATTGTACTGGCTCCGGGCGCTATTGGAGCCAAGCTGCACTATCATCGTTTCATGGATGAAACCTTCATTGTTACCCATGGTGTGATAACAATGCAAACACAGGATGGTGAAGTGGAAGCGAAAGCAGGAACTGTAGTATACATTCCGCGTTTTACGCCGCATGGTTTTTCCAATAATTCAACAGAGGAAGCAAAACTGGTATTGCTGTTCAACCCTGCACAAAGCAGGGAAGATTTCTTCAGGGGTCTGAAGGAAACTTTAACTGAGCAGCCGATAGACCCGGCAAAGTATTTAAAGCTGTATAACAAGTACGATAGCTTCCCGGTGGACACAAACAATATGCTGCCGGTGAGATAGGTTTTATTTCTCCAGGATAGCAGTAATGCCCAGGCCGCCTGCGGCGCAGATGGAAATAAATCCTTTACCGCTTCCTTTCTGATGCAGCAGTTTAGCCATGGTGGCAAGGATACGGCCACCAGTGGCGGCAAAGGGATGGCCTGCGGGAATACTGCTGCCTGTAACGTTGAGCTTGCTGCGGTCTATAGCACCGAGGTTCTTGTTCAGCCCGAACTGTGCTGTTAGTTCGGGGCTCTCCCAGATCTTGAGGGTAGCTAATACCTGGGCGGTAAAGGCTTCGTGGATCTCGTAAAAATCAAAGTCCTGCAATTGCATGTTCGCTTTCTGCAGCATGCGGGTGGAGGCATAAATGGGTGCGAGCAAAAGGTTATGCCTGTTCTGCTGATATTCAAGGGCAGCCACTTCGGCGAAAGTAATATAAGCAAGAACGGGCAGCCCATACTGCGCGGCCCATTCCTCACTGGCCAGCAGCACACAGGAAGCGCCGTCTGTTAAAGGCGAGGAGTTGCCTGCTGTGAGGGAACCGTTCACTTTATCAAAAGCGGGTTTCAGTTTAGCGAGCTTTTCCATGCTGGAATCTGTACGCAGGTTATTATCTCTTTGTAATCCTTTATAGGGGGTGATCATGTCTTCAAAGAAACCACGTCCGTAAGCTTCCGCCATTTTGCGGTGACTTTCCAATGCAAATGCATCCTGGTCTTCGCGGGCGATCTGGTAATATTTGGCGGTGATCTCTGTATGCTCTCCCATGGACAGGCCTGTTGGCGCTTCGCGGTTCATGGGTGCTACGGGAGTGAGGTCTTTGAACCTGATCTTCAGGAATTGTTTCAGCCTGTCTCCCGTGGTTTTGGCCCTGCGGGCGGCCAGTAAGATCTTGCGTAATTTTTCTCCCAGTACAAGAGGCACATCACTGGAAGAATCCACGCCTCCTGCTATGCCCGCTTCTATCTGGCCCAATGATATTTTATTTGCGATGTAAATGGCGGCTTCAATACCGGTATCGCAGGCCTGCTGAATATCACAGGCTGGTGTGCCGGGATGCAGTGAAGTGTTGAGTGTGCATTCCCGCATCAGGTTAATTTCCCAGCTATGCCTGATCACGGCGCCTCCTGCTACTTCACCAAGCAGTTGCCCTTCCAGTTTATAACGGGCAATGAGACCATTCAGGGCGGCGGTCATCATGTCTTTATTACTGGCATCCGCATAGAAGGTATTCTGGCGGGCAAAGGGGATACGGTTATATCCTACAATAGCTACTTTCCGGGATTGAAGATTATTCAGCATACTTAAAATAACGGAAAAAGGCTGATAAAGTTTATCAGCCTTTCCGTTCATATGGGCATAATTCAGTGTTAATTTCCTGCCCGCCGCAGTTCATCTGCGGTACCTGTTTGCCGGTCCCTGGCAGCTTCCACTTTTGTGTTACCAAAACGGTAACTGAAAGCAACGTTTACTGTTCTGTTCTGCCAGCGGTTATTCACGTTCAGGTATACGTTGTTATATTCAGCGGTTCCCCTGAAACGGTTGGAAGCAAACACATCTCCTATATTTATTTTAATGTTGCCTTTCTTTTGCAGGATATCCTTCTGCACGCCCATGTTCACAGCTCCCTGTGCCCTTGATTTGAAGATCCCGTATACGGTAGGTGCATTGTACCATGCTCCTACTTCAATTTTAATATTGTTGGGCAGCGTAAAGATATTGGTGGTATTGAAATTACAGGACAGCTGTTCCGTACTGAAATTCTTTGTAGGATCAGGATCGTTGATCTTGTATTTATTGTAGAAGAAAGAAAGATTGTTAGTAGAGTTCCACCATTTGGTAACATCAAAAGGCAGTGTAAGGTCCAGTGAATAATTATCCTGTGTACCCAGGTTCCTGTTGGTACTGATGGTTATCCTGGTTTCATCATCTACGATCAGCCACTCATCCCAGATATCATTTGTGCGGCTGTAACTTAATGCCGCGATATACTTCTGTTTGAACATATAAGACAACTCTGTATTATGGGTATACTCCGGTGTGAGGTAAGAGTTACCCCGGAAGAAAGTATACCTGTCCAGGAAGAACATAAAGGGATTCAGCTGACCATACCCGGGGCGGTTAATACGTTTGGAATAGGCCAGGGATAATTTATTGTTATCATTAAACTTATGATCGATGGAAGCATTCGGGAAGAAATCCAGGTAGGTCCTTTCCGTTCTTGTCTTTAACGAAATAGAATTCCCATCTGCCGTAGTTTGCTCCAACCTTAGCCCCAATACAAAGTCTGTTTTCTTTAATTGCTTTTTGTAGATAAGGTAACCGGCCAGGATCTTTTCTTTATAAACAAACTGATCGTATTGCGAGGGTACGGGTACAAAAGCCCCATTGAGTAAAGAATCATACCGCATAAAGTTCTCCGTATCTACAAAGCTGGCTTTCACACCTGCTTCCACTTTATTGGTCTTATTCAGCACTTTCACAAAATCTGCCTTGATACTTTTGATGATGATATCCGTATAGGGCGTAGTGTTAATAGAACTACGCTGGCTGACAGTACCGGTATGTGCGGATATGGTACTGTCAGCCAGCAGCGTTTTCATGTTATTGCCAAAATCAGCATAGTCCGCATCTACTGTAAATTCGGACCCGCTGGTATCCAGCTTCAATTTATAGTTAAGGTTGTAAGCAGTGTTCTTAAAGCGGTTATTTCCCCATACGCCGGTATAGAGCGTGGAATCCGTTTGCCCTCCTTTGTTGGCGATCTGCGTGGCACTGGGCGCATCTCTCCAGAAAGCGTTACTGTAAGCATTCACCATTACACCGATCGTTTGTTTATCCGTTATCGTATAATCGATGCCGGCTTTCAGGGAACGGTTGAGGAACTCTCCTTTCTGGAAAACATCCTGCCGGAACTGCATTGGAATGCTACCACCCGTAGTACGATGCAATTCCCGGGTATTAAAGAACTGCCGGTCTCCCCAATTGATGTTACCAAAAACATTCAGCTTTTTTGTTCTCCAGTTCAGGCTAAGCCCTGTATTATAGAAAAGGTACCTGCCACCGCCGAAGCTGGCATTTACGGTACCGTTCAATCCTGTCAGCTGGCCTTTTTTTGTTTTAATGTTAATGATCCCGGAGGAGCCTGCGGCATCATACTTGGCACTGGGGCTGGTGATGATCTCTATCTGGGAAATACTTTCCGCAGGCATGCTCTTCAACAGATCTGCCAATGCTTCATTGGTGAGATAAGTTAGTTTACCATCCAGCATTACCGTTACTCCCTGTTTACCCCTCAGCTGCAGGTTATCATCTTTATCTACTGTTACACCGGGAGCCCTGCGGAGAACATCCATGGCTGTATTGCCTGCTGCTACTGCGCTGCTTTCTACATTGAGGATGGTTTTACCTTCACTTCTTTCTATAAAAGGTTTCTGCCCGGTAACATTAACTGTCTGTAAATTCTTGGGGGCGGTAGCAAGCACTAAAGTTTTGAGATCTATTTGCTGATGAGTGGCATCAACATTAAATACACTGCTTTTTTTTGCAGTGAAACCCAATTGGGAAACTTCCAGGTAATAAGCCCCTGCGGGTATCTTTTCAAAGAAACATTTACCATTATCATCACTCATCTGGCCTTTTAAGAGAGAACTATCTGCAGCTTTGCGGACTCCTACACTGGCATATGGCAAGGGGTTTCCGGCGGCATCGGCGATCTTTACGCTGATACTTCCGGCATGAGTTTGGGCGAACATCGGAGCGCCTGTAAGGAACAGGATCACTATCAGGAAGAGCTTTTTCATTGCAACCTTTTAGCTTTATTAAAGTTCGGGTTAAGTACGGAACTATTGAAATTGATTTTGAACTGGAAAACTATATACGACCAGGGAACAAACGATTGCGCCGCTCGCCCTTAAAAAGACGAACGGCGCTTACAAAAGTTGCATATCGGGGGAGAAAATGATGTGATGTTATGATAAACGGATAGATTCAAGGATGGCCTGTGAGAATTCACTTTCCAAGGCATTGCATTTATCCGGGCACCTGTTCTTATCCGTGATCACAAATTGCCCTTCACTGTTTATCTGCATATGGAAGCGGACCCTTTTTGGCCCGTAGTTGAAATAAACCTGGTATAACTGCTGGTCTTTAGCGTTCATCGGATTGAACTCGAACGCTACCTGGTGTTGCTCTATGCTAAATACTTTGCTAAACTTTACGATCTTAATGGCCATTTATCCGCTGTCTAATCTATGAAAATGAGGGCGCAAGGTGCAATAATTTATGGAAGGAAAAAAGTTTTATCCTTCCGCTTCCACCACTTCCTTCAATTTCTTCAACACGGCAGACCAGTTCCCGTCTGAATGTTCCTTTTCTTTTTCTGAAGCAATATTATCCTGCGAAAGTGTGACCACTGTTTTACCTTCTTCCTCTACCAGCCTGAATGTGACCAGGTTGTAATTCTCCGGTTTATCTTCCTTCGCCCCACTTAAAAAAGTGCTTTGAAATATTTTACCGGGTTCCATTTTCCGGATCACCCCTTTGTCTTTATAAGACTTGCCTTCAAATTCTCCTTCATAAGTGATCTCACTGCCTTCTTTAAAGTCAGAGGTCACTTTGGTACCGAACAGGTATTGCTTAATGCTTTGGGGGTCTGTAATGGCTTTCCATACCCTGGCAGCAGAAGCTTTAATACTTACAGATGTTTCCGATATGAGATTCCCTTTCATGGTTGTAATTTTTAGTACAGTTCCTGTACGCCAAATCACATGCCATTACTATTGCTGTTTATACAAAAGCACTAAAGCCGGTAATAGCACGGCCTACGATCAGGGAATTAATTTCCTTGGTGCCTTCATAGGAATAGATTGCTTCTGCATCTGCCACAAAACGGGCCACATTATGGTCCAGCAGGATGCCGTTGCCGCCCATCACTTCCCTTGCCTTACTCACAATGTCCCGCGTGCGCAACGAACAGAACACTTTTGCCAGGGACGCATGCTCATCTTTCAACATACCCTGGTCCTGCAATTCAGATAAGCGGAACACCAGGGATTGCATGGCTGTTAAATTGGACAACATTTCCACGAGGTGGTTCTGGATCAGTTGAAAAGAAGCGATAGGTTTACCAAACTGTTTACGTTTACGTGTATAATCCAGTGCATTTTCATAAGCGCCGCGTGCACAGCCAACTGCCATCCAGGCCACCCCGGCACGGGTCATCTGCAGAACCTTTGCGGTGTCTTTGAAAGAATTGGCATTTTGCAGGCGGTCTTTCTCCTCCACTACACAATCCTTCATAGTAATGAGAGCATTCTGCACAATCCGCAGCGCCATCTTTCCTTTGATCTTTTCGGCCACAAAACCCGGCGTGCCTTTTCTCACGAGGAATCCTTTCACCTGGTTATCATCAACGTCCCTGGCCCATATCACTGTTACATCCGCAAACGTGGCATTACCGATCCATTTCTTTTGCCCGTTGAGCACCCAGCCATCTGCTGTTCTTTTAGCAGTGGTGGTAAGTCCTCCCGCCGCACCGGAACCAACTTCCGGCTCTGTGAGGCCAAATGCACCAACGGCTTGCATCTTATGCATCTTAGGCAGCCATTCCTGTTTCTGTTCCTCTGATCCGCAGATATAAATAGAACCCATGGCAAGCCCGCTATGCACGCCGAAGAAAGTGGCAATGGAAGCATCCACCCGCCCCATTTCCATGGCAATCACCCCTTCCATCAGGAAAGACTTGCCAGGGCAATCATAGCCCTGGTATGTTACTCCGCATAAACCCAGGTCCGCAAACTTGGGGATCACTTCAAAAGGGAAATCATCATGCAGCCAGAAGTTATTGACGATGGGTTGTATTTCGCGTTCCATGAATTCCCGCACCTTAAGCTGTATGGCACGGTCTTCTTCGTTCAGGCGCAGATGCAATTCATAAAAATCACCATTGATCGGCGGCAGCTCTTTCTTCTTTCCACCACCACCATCTAACATATGCATCAGGCCCTTCAATTGATTATCATCCAGCCTGGAAAAACCGTCCATTACCTTTTGCAGGTCTACTTTCTGCGATAACTTTCCCAGCTTATCGAAATCAATTGCCTTGAACAGATTATAAGCATTCTTAATTTTGGAGAATGTACCAGCCATAAGAGATATATTTAATCATGAACATCAAAACTAATATTATTCTTATATTTAGGGTAATATTTAACCGCGATCCCACATTACCCCAAACATGAAAATCAATAAGGTCCTCATCAGAGGGGAACTGCAGCCAAGAGTGCCCGGCGCACCCACCACAGTTTCCACATATAGTACAAAGAGCACAGGTGAATTGTTGGAATTAGCCATCCATGCGGATGTTACATTGGAGTTTATACTGGAAGACAAAACTGCCTGGCGTTGTGGCCAGGATGAGCTGGACCTCCTGTTTCCACTGGTAGTATCAGACCCTTTTGAAATACCGGCACTGATAGAACCTTATGGGATCAAGGTAGACAGCCCTGTTCAATTTATACACATTCATCAAAATGGAAGTGACGACTCCCGGGGGCTGAACCTCAAAGGCCGCCAGGCGGGTACAGCTGCCGCTATGGCTACTGTGCGGCATCCCCTGCAGGTAAGCATTATGCAGGGAGACCTCAGGTTTGCCAGTTATCCTTTGCTGGCAGGGCACTTCCTCGGAGATAGCATCCTTTACGCGGAAAGTGAAATAGATAAAGCACTGAAAGGTGCGTTGCGGGAGAAACATAACCTTGGCATCTATCCCGGTGAAATCGGCACAACGGAGATCATCATCAGCCCTCAAACCACTTTTGCAGGCGCTATTATCGTAGGGCTGGGGAAACCGGAAACCCTTACCTCTTTTCAACTGGCCAATACCGTGGAAAGAGGGATTGCCAAATACCTGATAGACCTGAAACGTGATCTGTATAATCCCGGCGATAATTACGACGGCCCCGTTGGCATCTCTTCACTGATCATTGGTTGCGGATACGGCGGGCTGAGTGTGGAAAATGCTATCAGTGGCATTATACTGGGCATCCAGTATGCCAATGAAAAGATCCATAAGCTCTTTTCCGGCAATGCAAAACTGATAGAACAGCTGGAATTCATTGAACTGTACGAAGACCGTGCCGTGAGCTGCCTTTATTCCATCAGTAAACTGGAAGAGGATGTAACCAACTCTTACAATATCAGTATCGAAAAAGAAAAGAAAAGGATCGGTATGCTGCCCGGAAGCAGGCAGCGGATCATTGAAAAAACAGGAGAAGGCTGGTGGAGCAGGATAACCGTTACCCAGTCCCAGGATGCCAACACGCGTTTCAAATCCCTTGTTTTCAATGCCTCCACCGGCTCCGCGCGGGAAGAGCAAAGTAATCTCTTTAGCAGTACACAGGTGCTGGACCAACTGATAGAAGATATCTCCACAAACAATAAATGGACGCCGGCACTCGCACAAACCGTATTTGAGCTGCTGATCCCGAATGCTTTTAAAGAGCAGTTGAAGCGGCAGGGAAATATCAACTGGATCCTTGACCAGGATACGGCGGCTTATCCCTGGGAGCTATTACAGGATACCACTTCTCCCAGCGCAAAACCGCTATGCATCAATTCCGGTATGATCCGCCAGATGGTCACCAATAATTTCAGGAACAGGGTACAAAGCGTAGCAGCCAATAATGCGTTGGTGATAGGTGATCCCAAGCTCTTCGGTTTTCTCCCGCAATTACCGGGAGCCATTAAAGAAGGAAAGATAGTAGAGCAGATCCTGCATGATCATAACTTTGGCGTAAGCACTATCATCAACGGCAGCGCCACCGCCATCACAGAAGCACTATTCGGCAATGTGTACAAGATCATACACCTGGCCGGGCATGGTTCTTACAACCCTGAAAAGCCAGGTGAAACCGGCATGGTGATCGGCAAGGACATCTTCCTTACCTCCGGAGAGATTGCCCAGATGAGTTCTGTGCCGGAGTTTGTGTTTGTGAACTGCTGTTCCCTGGGCAGAACACAGGGCATGGATAACAGGTATTACCAGCAGCGATATAAATTTGCTGCCAATATTGGCACACAGCTGATACAGAATGGTGTAAAAGCGGTGATTGCCGCAGGATGGGCTGTAAGCGATGCCGCGGCACTGGCCTTTACGGAAGCATTCTACAAACTGATGTTTAACGGGGAAACTTTTGGTGAAGCCGTAAAGAAAGCACGGAGCAAGATCTATGAAGAGTTCAGCGATACCAATACCTGGGGAGCCTACCAATGTTATGGCGATCCGTTCTACCGCTTCAATAACAGGAGCTGGTCCGCGCAAAGCCAGCGCAGTTATATGATCTCACAGGAAGCGGAAATAGATCTTTCCAACCTCCGCAACCAGCTGGAAATGGGTACCGCAAAAGATGAAAGCTTTCTGCAGCAATTAGCTGAAATATCCGCAGCAGTAGACAGCGCCGGCATCCGTACCGCCAGGATCACGGAAAAGGAAGCGCTGATCTATGCAGACCTTTTCCGGTATGAAGATGCCAGCGAGAAATTCCAGGCATTGCTGCAGGTGGAAGACGCTTCTTTCTCTTTTTCGGTGATGGAAAAATACCTGAGCGTACGTTCTAAAATGTGTTATGAACGCCGTGCCAATTTCACTGCAGACATATTACTGCAGGAGATCGGCTACATCGACTCACAATTGACCATACTCCTGGGCCTCGGACCTACCGCAGAGCGTTACAGCCTGGTGGGCAGCAATTACAAACGAAAGGCCATGCTGCACGAAGACCCTGCAGAGAAAATAAAAGCCTGCCAGGCAGCAGCCTACTATTATCAGAAAGCCTGCGGTATAGAAGGTAATACCACACTGGCCTATGCCTATACGAACTGGATAGAGCTGGAAGCTATTGTGAATGTAGCCGCAGCAAGAACATGGGGCACAACCGTGCAGTTTAATGAAGAAAGTTATAACCTTCCTTCAACAGACATATTGCAGGACGTACTCAGGAAGCTCATCAGTACACCCGGCCGTAAATTTGATTACTGGCAGATGATCAACAATGCCAATGTACATTGCTGCAACTGGATCCTGGATGCCTGCAGGGACAAACAGTTCAGCACCCATGATGCCGTATTCAAAAGCTACAACGATGTATGGAAAAAAGCAGAGTCCAAGGGTAAAAAGATGGTGGTGATCAACCACCTTGAATTCCTCACGAATATACTCAGCAGTGCAGGCATTGCCCAGGCAGAGGAAGTAGATAAGCTGCGGGTAAGATTAGCAGAGTTAGTCTGATTTTTTTACCTTCGCTCCGTATGAAAGTTTGCATTGCCGAAAAACCAAGTGTGGCAAAAGACATAGCGGAAGTGCTGGGAGCGAAACAGCGCAGGGATGGCTTCTATGAAGGCAATGGATACCAGGTCACCTGGACCTTCGGACACTTCTGCACCCTCAAAGAGCCACACGACTACTATGAACAATGGCGTTTCTGGCGCCTGGAGGACCTTCCCATGATCCCCTCCGGCTTTGGCATCAAACTGATTGAAAACAGTGGCGTACAAAGGCAATTCAAGATCATAGAGCAATTAGTACAGGAAAGCGAAGAAGTGATCAACTGCGGGGATGCCGGCCAGGAGGGAGAACTCATACAACGCTGGGTATTGCTGAAGGCAAAATGCGCCGTACCCGTTAAAAGGCTCTGGATCTCCTCCCTTACGGAAGAAGCCATACGGGAAGGTTTTCAGAAATTAAAAGAAGCCGAACAATACAATAACTTATATGCTGCAGGCAGCGCCCGTGCTATAGGAGACTGGCTGCTGGGCATGAACGCCACCCGCCTTTTCACCAAAAAGTTTGCACAAGGGAAGGTAGTACTGTCAATCGGCAGGGTACAAACACCTACCCTCGCTATGATCGTACAGCGGCAAAAAGAGATCAATGCCTTTGTATCTGAAGAATACTGGGAACTAAAGACCATTTACCGCGAAACGGAATTCACGGCAGCTATTGACCGTCTCAAAAATATAGACAAGGCTAACAAAGGGCTCGAGTACCTGAAACAACATCCCTTTGAGATCACCTCCTTTGAACGGAAGGAAGGAAAAGAAGGGAATCCCCGTTTATTTGACCTTACCGCCCTGCAGGTAGAAGCCAATAAGAAGTATGCTTACTCTGCGGACGATACACTCAAACACGTGCAAAGTCTCTATGAAAAGAAACTGGTCACCTACCCAAGGGTAGATACCACTTACCTTTCTGAAGACCTGCATCCAAAGATTGCCGGCATTATGGAAGACCTCACGCCCTACAAAGCGCTGATCGCTCCCATCCTGGCTAATCCCATTCCCAAGCTCAAATCTGTATTCGACGATAAGAAAGTAACCGATCACCATGCCATTATTCCCACCGGCATGTATCCTGAAGGTCTTCACCTGGATGAAAAACGGATCTACGACCTCATAGCCCGCCGTTTTATTGCGGCATTCTACCCGGAGTGTAAGATCGCCAATACAACGGTGTTGGGGAAAGTAGGCCAGGTGCCCTTTAAAGCAACCGGTAAACAGATCCTTGAACCAGGCTGGAAAGAAGTATATGCCAATGATGTAACAGAAAAGAAAGAAGGAGAAGAAGAGGAAGAAAAGATCCTGCCTGTTTTTGTAGCCGGCGAAAGCGGGCCACATCAGCCTAAAGTACATAAAGGGAAAACCACGCCTCCCAAACCTTATACGGAAGCTACCTTATTACGTGCCATGGAAACAGCGGGCAAACAGGTAGAAGATGAAGAAATGCGCGAGCTGCTGAAGGATAATGGTATCGGCCGGCCTTCTACCCGCGCCAATATCATTGAAACACTCTTCAGAAGGAAATATATAGAGAAGAAGAAAAAGAACATCTTCGCTACTCAGACCGGCATGGACCTTATTGATACCATTCAATCGGAACTCCTGAAAAGCCCGGAACTAACGGGTACCTGGGAACGCAAATTACGCCTGATAGAAAAAGGGGAATATGCAATGGAAACCTTCAAGCAGGAGCTGATAGAGATGGTAACAGACCTCACACGGGAAGTAAAAACGAGTTCCTACAAAGTGATCACCATAGCCCCTGATGCTCCTCCCCCGCCGGAACCAAAACCCAAAGCAGCGGTGGTGATAGAAGAGTTGAAATGCCCAAAATGCAAAACACATACCGTGAAGAAAGGGAATACTGCTTACGGCTGCAGCAACTACAGCGTTTGCGGATTCAAGTTACCCTTTGAAGTATTGGGCAAAAAGCTCACAGACAAACAGATCACAGACCTGCTCAACAAAGGAAAGACCGGTAAGATCAAAGGCCTGAAAGTACCCGGCAGCGATACGGAGAAAGAAGCCAGGCTGGTGTTCAACGCAGACTTTAACCTCGGGATGGAATAACCTCTTCTTCTTCTACATCCGTTAGCTGGTATTTTATAGCATGCGGCAATGGCTGGATGGGATGACCATTGGCATTTGCCCATACATTCGCAAAAGCGGCACCATAGTAAAAGATCAGGGAAGTATAGAATACAAAGAGCAGTAAAAGCACGGTAGAAGCAGAAGCGCCGTAAATAGTATTGATATTGCTGTACGTCAGCAACCAATGAAGTACCAGTTTCCCCGCATTAAACAATACACTTGTTACCAGTGCTCCGGTAAATAAGATCTTCCACCGGGGCCGCCCGTCCGGCAACAGGTAGAACACTAATGCAAACCAGAGTGTAACAGTGAGGATGGAAACAAGATAACGCAATACACTCTCATAGAAGATCATCAGCTCCGGCAAACCCTTTTCAATATAATGGCCCAGGAAAGCCTGTGCCGCATCTGCCAGGATACCTATTACAAAGAGTACGGCAGTGAACAGGATCACCAGCACACCTTTTAAGCGGGATATCATGATCAGTTTGAAATTCCCTTTAGCGATCGGCCGCAGTCTCCAGATCTGGTTCACAGAGCTGGTCATCACTTTCAGCAAAGTAGTGGCTACGAATAACAGGAAGATAAAACCGCCAATAGCGATCAGCCAGCTTTGCGCAATGCCACGAAAAGCCCGGAGGGTATGTATTACGTCCTGGGTGGTTTCGTCCCCGATGATGGCCCTCAGTTCATCAAAAAGCTGTCGGCTGATCAACCTTGGCTCAAAGATGAGCCTTAACATCTGGATAATGATCACCAGGATGGCCGGCAGGGCAAAAGTGGTGAAAAAAGCAGTGGCACCGGCCATGCGCAATGGGTCATTGGCAGACAGCTCGTTGAAGGCATCTTTAAATGACAGGAAGAATACCTGCCAGCGTTTTAAATGTTCCCGCTTGCTTTTCATCATTTTATAAAGATAATGCAATCACACTGCAGCCGAAGGACATAAATTCACATAACCACCACATTTATACCCTTCCACATTACATATTGAATCCGCAGCACGTTGCATATTGGTCATTTTAACCTTTAAAAGAGACAAACAATGCTGCTTACCAATCATCCAGGCCCAGCCAGGTTATCATTCGGCGTATCCGCCAAAATTAAGAACCAGGTTAACACATCCTCTCAAATACCAGACCACTATAAGCAATATGAGCTATCCTTCGGAGAAGCCGAATTCACGGAAGGGCCTTTTGGCTGCTATTTCACACAGGTGTTCTCCGAGCCGGACTGGACCATTGGCTGGATGAACTTTTTTATCAACAAACAGGTAACATTTAACCCGGTGGCGGATACGCCCATGGCTATGCTCTATTGCAGCCTCCAGGGGAACATACCGGCAAAACTGCATGGCCGGCCGGGACTCTTCAGCCTTCAACACAGAAAGTTTGGGTTCTATTATGTTCCGCCCAAACTTTTGAACAAAGCCATCTTTAAACCGGGGCACTATAAGAGTATCTATTTTTCTTTCTCAGCAGCCCAGTTATCCAAATTCGTCTCCCAACATCCACAGTTTGTACAGTTGCAGGAAAGCCTGCTGCAACAGGCAGCAAATGGAGAACAGTTCCAGGTATTTGAGTTTAACAGCAAAGCATTGCAGATAGTGAACGAGATAAAGGAGTGCAGGCTGGAAGGAGCCGCTGTTCATATCTTTCTGCAGTCGAGGATCAATGAACTGCTGCTTATCTACTTTAACCTGCTGAGTAAGCCGCTCAAAGATATTATCATCCCATACGAAATGGCTATCAGGGAAGCCACTGTTTATATAGGCGAACATTATTCTTTTGACATTTCTATTCCCAAGCTGGCCCGTAAAGCGGGTATGAACATCAATTCCTTTACCACCCGTTTCCGGAAGATCATTGGTACAACGCCGGCTGAATATATCCAACGGACAAGGATCCAGGAGGCTGAGCACCTGCTGCTGCATAGCGATCTTTCCGTGGAGGAGATCGGGGCACAGGTAGGGTTTACCAGCAGAACGTATTTTTCCCGGGTGTTTAAGAAGCACCATGCTTTATCGCCCGTGCAATATAAATATAAATGGGAAGTGAGTACAGCAAAGGGTTTCCCGCTTAATTAGGGTGCAGATGTTTGAAATAATGCACATAATAAAATGAAATAGTGAACGTGATTGAGAAATATTTGGGGCAATTTTACTTCACTGAACCGATAAAGACCATTAAAAACAATAAGACCCTTAAATCCATCATGAAAACGATACAACCCAAAACCTGGCGCCTATGGGCGGGGGAGATCATTACGGCCTTGTTACTGGTGTTCTTTGTGCATAGTGCGATCGATAATTATTTAAACCTGCTGAGCCTCAAGAACCTGCTATGGTTTTACACAAAGCATGTGGGAATAACAGCATGGTTCATAGTTTTCATAGAAGCAGGGATTGCCATACTGTTATTCTTTCCCAAAACGCGGATACATGGACTGGCAGCAACACTCCTGTTTGTAATAATATTGGCAACTGTTGTACTGTTAAACCCGCATTCGCCTCATTTATTTGGTGGGATCCTAAACAAACTGGGGAAACGTTTTTATCTCCCCTTTGAAATATTCCTTTTCCTGATCACCCTGCTGGCAATAGGATTGAATATAAGAAGAAAGACAGCTATTCAGCCCAAAGCCATTCAAAATATTATTGTACAATAAACAGGTGGGAAACCGAAAACCCTGAACAAAAAGAGTAGGTATTCACTTAACTATCTAATACTATTTTTATGAAAAAGAACATTTTAGCCCTGGTAGCCGTAGTTGCTGCCGTTACACTCAGCTCATTCACTACACAAAGAGCAGTAAGTTACTTCCTGGTATATGATGTAGTTGGTCTTGATGACCAGGCAGAAGTAGCCAGCTATACTTCCCAGGAACTCGTTCAGCCTGCTTTTGAAGATGGTACCGGCGTTCTGAACTGGATCAGGGTAGAAGATACCAGCCTCAGCAATGCCATTGAAGACAATGAACTGGCAACTGCTCTCAGCGCATATGACACTGGCACTGCAGGTACATTAGATGATCAAATCGACAGTCCTTCTGGAGATTACGATGTTAAAGACCTTTAATAGGCAATCAGCGATCCGGAGTTATAATTCCGGATCGCTGATAATTATTTGCGCTCTTCCACAAATCTATTCTCTATAAAAAAGTACAGTACATCCCATTTGGCGTTTGCATCCCAGTCTTCATTTCCCCGGTACGGAACCTTCAAGATAGCCATTTCGAATACCTTCCCTGTTGAACCAACTGATGAATAGGTGGCTATCTTATACATATTCAGTTCATTCAGATGTTTAAACAGCCCCGCAGTATCTTTCAAAACAATACTCTTAATCGTTCGCATTTCTTTCGGTACAATTTGTTTGCCAGCTGCCATCTTTACTTTATCAAACTCGTCAGCTCCTATCTGGCGGATCACTTCATCAGCCCATTTATTATCCCAATAGCCGTTGGCAAACATTGCCACCTTCCTCGTCCAATCTGTAATCCTTACTTTTACCTGTGCATAAGTAGAAAAAGATAGCATCATCAGCAGCATCTTCATTACAACAACCTTCATGTACATAAATTGATAATTAATAGTTACCGCGGATTCTGCGGTATACCTGTGAGGAAAATAATATCCGTTGGGATCAAAACAGTATATCGCAGATCATTTGGCGGCAATAAATATACCTGGCCATTCAATTCTCTTTTTAAGGTCATAGCAAACCGGTTATCTTTATTCAACCGCTTTAGATCAGACCAGCGTATTCCACGGCATAATAATTCCTTCTTTCTTTCCTGTAATGTCACCTGAAGTACCTGATCCGGCGAAAGGTTGCTCAATACTGCATATTTCCCGGATGCCCAACGTTTCTGCAGTAAGGCATTCAGATCTTCCATGGCTGCAACAGCATTATTCATCCTTGCATTACACTCCGCTCTGATCAGGTAAACCTCATCCGTAGCAATGCCGTTGAACAATGTTTTCTCCCCGGTATAACTGCCTTTAAAGGCAAAAGTTCCATTACCATTGTCTTTAAAGAACGCCTTCTTTCTCAGATCATTGGGATCATATGACCTATACAGGTTTGAATCAACCCTTGCCCTTGTTTCATCTCCGCTAACCGGCACTTCCGTGCTGGCCTTGAAATAGAAAAGCATCTCATCGTTCTTACTGAAAAGGCCCAGGGGAAAAGTGGCGGTTAATGCCAGGGAATTATAATCGATCAATTTATTATTGATCTTAAGGCAGGCATCCGCGTTTTCGCCAGCCTTTTTAAAATCACCGGTCTGCAAATAAACACGGGCAAGCATAGCCAGAGCAGCAGCCTTACCAGGTCTGGACTTTAACAGCTGATCTTCCGGCAATAACTTTACGGCAGCTTCCAGGTCGTTTATGATCTGCTGATAGGTTTGTTTAACGGTAGATCTTACACTCACTTCATTAAAATCTGCATTTAACCTCAGTACAATTCCCAGATCGGTTCCGGCAGTTGCTTCGTCATACTGCGGAGCAAACTGCTGGGCAATGAAATAGAACAGGAATCCCCTGGTAAATAATGCAGCACCCCTGATATTATTCCGGGTGATATCATCTCCTCCCCTGATCCTTTCCAGGTTAAAAAGAACGGTATTTGCATAGAATACACCCTTATAAGGCCCGCTCCAATCATTGGAATTATTCAGCTCCGGGTCCCATACATAAGCCCGTTTATTATTATCTGAAAGGCTTTGCCAGTTGCTATATAATACATTGTACTCATCCGTACCTGTATTGATCGCATTTAATCCAACCTGCAGGATAGGGTTATCAAGCAGTAGCTGAAGATCATTTAAGTTATCAGGTGTTGCTAATCTTTGTGCAGATTTTGTTTCCAGGAATTTTTTGCAGGCGAAAGAATTCAGCAGGAAGAAGAGTATGCAGAGATATTTAGTGTTCATGCTCATAATTTCAAATTAAAAATCCATCCTTAATCCGAAAACCATCTTTTTAGGTGGCATATAGGCAGTATTCCCTGCATCGTAATCGGGATCAAGCCCTTCTTTGTTCTTCCTCCATAAGATCCCCAGGTTGTCAATGCTGGCATAAAGCTGCATATATTTGATCCGTATCTTCCGTGTTAGTTCCTGGCTTATATCATATCCCAGCCGGATATAGTTTAACCTGATATTATCTCCCCGGAGAATGTTCACAGATGAATTTCCATAGAAATTATCCCTGAGAGCATTAGAGATAGGATATATCATGGAAGGAACGTTCGTGACCTTCTCATCTCCCGGCTGTTTCCATCTTTTGGAAAAATCAGGATGCGTTGCCCCATTAGCAAATAAGGCATTATAGGATATGGTATTTTTCCTGAAATAATAATTGAAGCGATAACTGGCATTTATCGTTAATGAAATACCCTTGTAGCTGAAAGTATTGTTGAGGTTACCAAATATCGTTGGAATAGCAGTGCCATGGTATACCAGGTTTGCGGTATCTGAACGCTGATTCCCCAGTTCAACATAATTAGTGCTTAACTTCTTCCCAGAATAGCCCTGTGGATTTCCTGTAAGAGGGTCCAGTCCGGCAAAAGGGTAACTGAACAATGCATAAGGCGTACGGTCTATGCGGGGCCTTATGGATGTTCCCGCATTTATCACAACATCGCTCGCTCTCGGAAGGCTGCCATTACTCACCAGGTCTGTAACCTTATTAGATACATAACTAAATGCCAGATCTGTTTTCCATTGAAATGCCCTCCTGAAATTAATACTGCTTATCAGCACATCCAACCCGCTACCTTTCATGCCGGCGCTGTTCTTCATAATGTTATTAACACCTGTGGTCAGGTCCATAGGTACTGCCAGTATTAAATTATCGGCTTTTTTCTGATATACATCCATACTTCCTGACAGTACATTTCCTATGATGCGAAAATCGATACCAGCATTTAACTGTTTAACCGTTTCCCAGCTCAATCCTGGGTTCGCCGGTGTGGCAATATTTGCAAATGGAATATTATTAGAGGTGGAATTGCCATTTGCATAAGAAATTATTGTATTAGGGGAAAGGGTATTATTAACATTCCCCTGGTATCCGTAAGTAACTCTCAGCTTCAAATAGGAAATTGCCTTTACCTTGAAAAAAGGCTCGTTTGAAATATTCCAGGAGCCTCCTGCAGACCAAAAAGGTTTCCATTGATCATTCACATCCACACCAAACTGGTTAGCAGCATCCCTTCTGCCGCTCATCGAAATAGTATACCTGCTGTCATATGTATAAGCTGCGTTTCCAAAGAATGAAACAAAGTGGTCAGTTGTTTTTGCATAATCATTTGATCCCGCCGGGATAAAAGCAGGCCCCCTGTTTCCATATTGCGGGAAAGTATTAATATAATCCACCAGTGATGTACTCAGCCTGTTTTCATCATATCCGTATGACCTTTTAGTAGTTGTTGTTACGATCCTTTCTCTTATCTCTCCCCCTATCAGCCCGATTAACTGATGTTTCTGCTGCCAGGAATGATTAAAATTAACCTGTCCTCTGCCCATGTGCGCCAACCGGCCATCTATAGCTTCATCCAGGATCCCCCCTAATGGTATGGGATTCCTTAAAGCCGGAACTGTACTATTGAAATTGGTATAAAGGTTAATAAGGTCCCGGGCATACCAGGACCTGGCATTATAATGATTGCTGCGGACAACATTGGCAAACTGATACTGGTAACTTGCCTGAAGGCTTATATAATTTGTTAGTTTATAATTAAGGCCCGTACTCAATACAAACTCCCTTTCTTTTGTTGTAAAGTCAGCATTATCCAGTTCCTCAAGCGGGCGGTACTTCCAATCCAAAAGCCTGCCTGCACCAGCTGTATCTGTGTATCCTTCCCGGTATTTATAGGGAATGGATAAAAACCGGCCATCTTCATCCGCTAGTTTTGAATAGGAAGGCAATGCCTTCCCCCCTATCGTAAAGGCAGGCGAGCCATAATCACCCGGGCTGTTATCTCTTGCCGTTGCATTAGTATATCTGACACCAAATTGTATTGTAAGTTTTTTTATTGGTGTAAAGCTGTTATCAGTGTTCACCGTAATCCTATTATAATCATCTCCTTTCAGGATGCTGGGGGTTTTATCATATCCTGCAGACAAAAGGTATTTCATTTTATCACTCCCCCCGCTTAAGTTCAGGGCATACTGCTGGCTCACGGCTGTGCGATAAATGTAGCGGTCAAAATCATGGCGAACATCGCGTTGCCGCAATGCATCCAGTAACGATGCGGAGTCAGCTGCAGAAATAAGGCCGGACCTCCTTTTCAATAAAATTTCGGTAGCTGCTGTCATGTATGGATACTGGCTGTTGTTGATGATGCTATTGTAATAGCCTTGCCCAAACAGAAAGGTTTCCACATCAATCACCTCTGAAGAAGACATTTTGGGAAGATGAAACAGATCAGGTTTTTCGGTTATACTGATGTTTGAATTAAAGGATAATTTTACCGGCTGATTGAACTGCCCTTTTTTTGTGGTGATCACAATTACACCATTTGCAGCCCTGGCTCCCCAGATAGATGCGGCAGCCGCATCCTTTAAGATGGTGATATTCTCTACATCGTTAGGGTTAATGTTTTTTATATTTCCATCATAAGGAAAATTATCTACCACCACTAATGGCGCTTTCAGATCTGCACTTAAAGTACTCAGGCCACGAATGATCAGGTTGTTCACTGCTATTCCATTCTGGCTTGGAGGCATTCCCCGCCTGTCAAAGAACACACTGGTAGTTACTCCTTCCAGCCGGCTCAAAATATCACTCCCCACCCGCCTGTTCAATTCCTCATTATTCACAAACTCAAAAGAACCGGTGGCTCTCTCCTTCGGTACATCCTGGTACCCGGTGGAAAACACTTCCACTTTATTGATCTCTTTCACCTGGCGCTTTAAAGCCAGTGCTAATTCAGAGCGCCCTTCCAAAGAGATCTCCTGCTGCTCGAATCCTGTAAAACTTACTGCAAGTGTAGCATTGGAAGGCACTCCCTGCACCCTGAAATTCCCCAGCGCATCAGCAGCTGTTCCTTTCCCCATACCTTTCACTAAAACCGTAGCCCCCGGTAATGGTATACCCGTTTCATCCAGCACTCTTCCGGAAATATTCAGAACGGGGATACTGTCTGAAGAAGGAACGGCAGTAGCTTTCGGTCGGAGGATGATCACCTCATCCCGGTAGATCCATTCCAGCCCTTTGCCTTTGAAGAGGAATTGTAATGCGTCTTCCAGTTTGGTGGCTTTAAACCGCACACCGGTATATACTTCCTGTTCGTTGACCATTTTACCGGCATACATGATCTTGATACCGGTTTGCTGTAAAATAGCCTTGAAGATCTTTCCCAGCGTGATCTCCCTGGCCTGCAACGTAATAACGGCATCTTTCTGCCAGGCTGGTCCTGCGTGTGCGATGCCAGAGCAAAGCATCATCAGGCACAGTAGATAACTGCGTAAACAATTGCGGAATAGTTGCATACAATAGCGTGTAATTGGTTGATCCTTCTAATAGTGGCATATCTCCACCGTCTCGCGCTAAATGATGAAGAAAATAATATTCACAGGTAGATGGAGATAATTCACATGATTAATTATAAGACAGCTATTAACAAACCGGGGAGTAAGTGCAGGAGGATTTTTTTAATAATAATTTAAAATTGGTACTTTTACCCGCCTCCTGGCTTCTGACAAAACATTCTTTAGTAGCGAACCAGCTATTTTCTATGCATGAATGATGGATATATTGATTTCAACCACCTTTATATTACCTACCGGCGGTGGTTAATGGTAGTGGCCGTAGGCATCCTGCAAAATGAACAGGAAGCAGAGGAGATCGTGCAGGAATTCTTTATCGATCTCTGGCAGCGACAATCCTACAAAAACATTCCCACCAGCAGCAGGGAAGCCATGCTGAATTACCTTTTTGTAAGTATCAAAAACCGCTGTCTCAACAGGATGGCTAAAGAAGATACGCGCCTGAAGCGGCTTAACAGGTTCCTGGCCATGCCGCTGCCTGTTACCTCTCCCGATAATAAACTGGAAAATACAGAGCTTAAAAACCAACTGGAAGATGCCATCGGGCAATTACCACCCCGGCAAAGCCAGGTATTTCAGAGCGCCTACCTCATGGATAAAAGCAGGAAGGAGATCGCAGATGAAATGAACATCAGTGAGAAAACAGTAAAGAAGCAAATGCAGCTGGCACTAAAAGCTTTACGTAATTATCTCAGGAATATTCATTGATCGCTTACTCCTAACACTTCATAAAACGGTATTAATAACGATGCAGATGAATGGTGAACATATCTTCAGACTAATGACCCTTAAGCTATCCGGCCTGATAGACGCGGAGGAAGAAGTGTGGCTGGATAATCTTATAAAGAATGATCCCGTAGTTCAACTCCAATGGAATGAACTGCTCAATGCATATAACCCCAAAGACATTGATACCCGTTTTGCCAGGTACAACAAAAAGCCCTGGAAAGCCATCACCACAAAAAACAAAGTATTCACCATCCAACGCGCCCTGGTTGCAGCAGCAATCATAGGCGTATGTGCATTGGCCGCCAGCTGGCTCTTCCAGCCTAAACGGGCAGCAGTGGTACAAAGCCACGGCATCGTACTTAAATTATCCAATGGTGAAACCCTGCAGCTTTCCGGTACACCAGGTACCATCACCATGGCAGGCACACAGTTTTCCAAATCCGGCAACTCCATGTCCTATACTGCAGGAAACGAAGCTCCCGGTGGCTGGAACAGCCTCACCGTGCCCATTGGTATGGATTATAAGATTGATCTGCCGGATGGCTCCCAGGTTTGGATGAACAGTGCCACTACACTAGACTTCCCTTTCCGGTTCAGCGCCAGCACCAGGGAAATAAAGATCAATGGCGAAGCCTATCTGAAAATAGCCCCGGACGTTAACCGGCCTTTCATTGTACAGGCAGGTGCATCCACAGTACAGGTGCTGGGTACGGAATTTAATGTGAACACTTATGATCCCAAACTGCTGAAGATAGCATTGGTAGAAGGAGCCATAAAAATGAAAGCAGGTAACCAGGAGCTGCAGCTCTCTCCCGGACAGGAAGCCATATGGCAGAACACTACTTCACTGGCATCCCGCAGTTTTGATGCAGAAGAAGTATTAGGCTGGCGGAAAGGCATTTATTACTTCAACAATGCCAGTCTGCACGAGATAACGGAAGTACTGCCAAGATGGTTCGGTATTGCCGTAGTGATGGACAGGGCTGACGTTGGCAAAGATCTTTTCAGCGGGCTGGTGAACAGGAATAAACCTATTCATACTTTCCTGGAGAACCTGAAAAGCACCACAGCGATCGATTATTATTTCGATAAAGAAGGAGTATTACATTTTAAGTAGCAGTCTTCGCCAGCTTAATAATATCTTTTACTTCCAATACCTTCTTGGGATAACCATCCTTTGTAACCGCTATCATTGCCTGCCCCAGTTCCTTTAAGGTACTCACAAAAGAAGGGAACACCGCTCTGAAGAAGGGATACATCCAACTCATATAATGGTAGTACTTCTTCACATTCTTCAGGCCCTTTGTTGGCTGCATGTAACCGGGTCGGAATGCATATACTTTTTTGAAAGGGAGGTTCATGAGATCATTCTCTGTTTTACCTTTTACCCTCGCCCACATCACCCGGCCTTTCTCAGAACTGTCTGTTCCCGAACCGGAAACATAACAAAACACCATTTCAGGATTGGCTTTGCTCAGCACCTGTGCTATGTACAGCGTTAGCGTATAGGTCATCCTGTAATAATCTTCTTCGTTCATTCCAATGGCCGATACGCCCAGGCAGAAGTAACAGGCATCATACCCGCTCAATTGCCCTTCAATGGAAGACAGCTCAAAAAAATCGCTATGAATGACCTCTTTCAGCTTGGGATGTGTAACCCCTGAAGGCTTCCTGTTGATCAACAGTACGGCAGTAATATCAGGGCTTTGCAGGCATTCATGCAGTACGCCCTCTCCCACCATGCCGGTGGCTCCTGTAATAATTACCCTTAAGTCTTTATTCATCAGCCAAATGTAGGGAGAAAGCCGGGAAACTGAGATTTTTAATAAATTTTATGCGCATTCTATTAGTCTATCAATTTTATAGACTATCTTAGGCGAGACATATTAAACCACCATAAAAAACAACCCAAATGTCTCAACAACCAGCCAAGCAGACCGCTTTAGGCGATGTAGCTGCGCGCCAGCTTGCCATTGCCACCAGGACCGTCCCCCAGCTCTCCATCATCACACCCAGATGGCTTACGCACCTCTTAAGCTGGATACCTGTGGAATCAGGTATTTACAGGGTGAACAAGGTAAAGGATGCCAGTAGTGTACAGGTTGATTGTTCCGCCCGGGACGAAAGGATCCTCCCTACCACCTATGTGGATTACATTGAAAACCCACGGGAGTATTTATTAAGCGCTGTAAATACGGTACTGGATGTACACACCCGTGTGTCTGATCTTTACAGCAAACCGTACAACCAGATCAGCGAACAATTACGTTTGACGATTGAAACCATTAAAGAAAGACAGGAAAGCGAACTGATCAACAACGTAGAATATGGCCTGCTGCACAGCATTGCGCCATCTCAAAGGATCAAGACCCGTAAAGGGCCACCCACACCTGACGACCTGGATGAACTGATCACAAAGGTCTGGAAAGAGCCGGGGTTCTTTTTATTACACCCCTTAACTATTGCGGCATTCGGAAGGGAATGTACCCGCAGAGGTGTTCCCCCTCCTACTGTTTCTCTTTTCGGCTCCCAGTTCATTACATGGAGGGGCATTCCATTGATCCCTTCGGATAAAGTACCTATTGAAAACAACACTTCAAAGATCCTGCTGATCAGAACAGGCGAAAGCCGCCAGGGCGTAGTGGGTCTTTTCCAGCCGGGCCTTCCGGGAGAACAGTCTCCGGGACTTTCCGTGCGCTTCATGGGTATCAACGATAAAGCTATTGCCTCTTACCTGGTGTCATTATATTGTTCATTATCTGTGCTGGTAGATGATGCTATCGCTGTACTGGACGATGTAGAAATTGGAAATTACCATGAGTACAAGTACTAACATACCTGGCTTTCCGGATGCATCGCTGCTGCAGCAATTAGCGAACCAGTTCTTCACGGCCTTGCCGGGTGAAAGTGTTGCGCCGCCTGCTGTGGCAAAACATGATCCGGCATTGCATCCCGGAAATAATGTAGATCTCAATGATCCGCAAACCAGCCTGCCTGATCCTAATCTTTCAGGTGGCATACCTAAATCTGTGGCAGGGAGCGGCGTATCCCCTTCCAGTTATCAGTTACCCCATCCAAAAGAGGATATTCCTTTCCAGGGAGATCATTCTTTTGAATGGGTGGAATTATTAAAAGGTATTCAGACTTTTGTTCCAACAGGGCAGTTACCTTTTTCGGGAGCGGTTGGCACTGACTACTATTTCCTGCCAACCAAACAGGTAGCTGCTGCAACACCGCCTTTTGATGTGAACCGCATCAAACAGGATTTCCCCATCCTGCAGGAACGTGTGAATGGACGCCCGCTGATATGGCTGGACAATGCCGCCACCACGCAAAAACCCAAACAGGTAATAGACCGCATCAGTTACTTTTACCAGCACGAGAACTCTAATATTCACAGGGCCGCACATGCGCTTGCTGCAAAAGCTACGGATGCATATGAAACCGCACGATCCAAAGTGCAGCACTTCCTGAACGCACGTTCCCCGAACGAGATCATTTTTGTAAGGGGCGCAACGGAAGGGATCAACCTCGTTGCGAAGAGCTGGGGAGAACAGCATTTGCAGGCCGGGGATGAGATCATTCTCAGCCACCTGGAACATCATGCTAATATTGTGCCCTGGCAGCAACTGGCACTCCGCAAAGGGCTCAAGCTACGGATAATACCGGTAGATGAAGACGGGCAGCTGATCCTCTCCGAGTACACAAAACTGTTGAACAGTAAAACGAAACTGGTATCCTTCACCCAGGTATCTAATGCATTGGGCACTATCACACCTGCAAAACAGATCACGGAACTGGCACACCAGGCTGGCGCAAAAGTACTGGTAGATGGAGCCCAATCTGTTTCCCATCTGCGTGCAGATGTGCAGGACCTGGATGCAGACTGGTTTGTTTTTTCCGGACATAAAATATTCGGGCCTACCGGCATCGGAGTTGTGTATGGTAAAGAAGAACTGCTTAACCAGGCCCAGCCCTGGCAGGGCGGTGGTAATATGATAGTGGATGTTACATTTGAACATTCACAGTTCCATCCTGCACCCGGCAGGTTTGAAGCAGGCACCGGCAATATTGCAGATGCAGTAGGTTTAGGTGCTGCATTGGATTACGTGAGTAAGATCGGCATTGATCTTATCAACCAGTATGAACATACCTTACTGCTTTACGGCACTAAATTATTGAAAGAAGTTCCCGGCCTGAGGCTCATAGGCACTGCCGCGGAAAAAGCCAGTGTACTTTCATTTGTACTGGAAGGATTTAAAACGGAAGAAGTAGGTGCGGCATTGAATAAGGAAGGCATTGCGGTACGTTCAGGCCATCACTGCGCACAGCCCATCCTCAGGAGGTTTGGCGTGGAAAGCACCGTCCGCCCTTCCCTGGCATTTTATAATACCTGCTCGGATATTGATACGCTTGTGGCCACATTACATCGTCTTCAAAGCAGACACAGACACTGATGGAAAACGAACATATCCATACCTTTATTTCCCTGTTGCATCATACGCATAAAGCTGAATGGGAGGCCAGCCCCTCTACCATTGATGCTATCAACTGGCTGAATGCGCTTTATGAGTTCCTCTTCCCCAACAATCATTTGAACAAACAATCCAAATACCTGGGGATCCTCAAGAAGAATCAGATAGATTTGGTGAACCTGCTGCTCAGTTACCTGGACCCGAAAGACATTGACATAGAAAAAACGGTGGATGCCTTTTATGATTCCCTGGAATCTATTTACCAGAGCCTGCGGCAGGATGCCAGTAAAACGTATGAATGCGACCCTGCGGCTACCAGCATACAGGAAGTGATCGTGTCCTATCCGGGTTTTTATGCTATTGCGGTGTACCGGATCGCACACAGGTTAACACAACTGCATGTGCCCATCCTTCCAAGGATACTGAGTGAACATGCACATGGTAAAACAGGTGTGGACATACACCCCAATGCCAGCATAGATGTACCTTTCTTTATTGATCATGGCACAGGCATCGTAATAGGCGCCACCAGTATTATCGGAAAGAATGTAAGTATCTACCAGGGTGTAACCCTTGGCGCATCGCAGGTGAGTAAAGATCTCTCTGCCACCAAGCGGCATCCCACAGTAGAAGATAATGTAATTATTTATGCCCGGACCACCATATTAGGCGGTAATACGGTGATCGGGCATAATAGTATTATCGGGGGTAGTGTGTTCCTTACAAAAAGTGTACATCCTTATTCCAATGTATTTAACACGCATCAGTTAAGGATAGATGTTAAAGTACAATGATCTTTCTCACGATCGTTTTTTGCTGATGGCTGAGCCTTAATAAAAAGACGCCTTTACCAGGAATACGGACCTGTAATCTCCCGGCATTGCCGGCTATCTTTTGTTGATGTACCAGCACCCCTTTTATATCATGCACTTCCAGCTGCCAGGTATGAAGGGATATTGGCAGAATGATCTCCACTGGCCCGGAAGTTGGGTTTGGCTGCACTTTAACCAGTGAATCCAGCACCGGGTCATTTACGGCCGTGATCACTTTCACCACGTAATCCTGTGCACTGAAGTCTGCGAGCACATTAGTATACACCATCTCCTTCGGTTCAAATTCATAACTCCAGAATACTGGTTTAAACGTACCGCTCCAGCCTGCAGGCACACTTACGCTGTAATTCCCATTATTATCTGTTTTCACCAGGGAACTGAGCAATATATCCGGTAATCCGCGCCCTGTTGCATAAGTTACTTTACCGGAAATTGTAAAGGCATTCACTGTGGTAAAACTGCGGGCTGCACTTGTTGTGTTGTTGTTGTGATCGTCCTTTGCCACTACCTTCCAGGTATAAATACCGGCGGCCAGCGTATGCGTATAACTTAATGTTGTGAGCCCTTCTGCTACTTTCACATCTGACAGATACAGATCGTAGGTAACAGGGCCGTTCTCAGGATCTGTGGCGGCTGTCCAGGTAAATACAACCGGCTGTGTTGCGGCTATTTTACTTTGATCTGCCGGCGTTACCAATTGTGGTGCAGCAGGAGGCTGGTTCACAACCGGTACCTTATACGTGAATGACCACACTGCACTTTCAGCAGTGGCCTGCTGCGGATCTCTTGCCACTACCTTCCAGTAATAAGTAGTATTGGCTGTAAGCGTAGGTGTAGTGAATGTATTCGTGCTTACCGTTGCTGCCTTTTGTAAAGTTGTACCGAAATAAACATCATACTCAACCGGACCACTATCTGCATCTGTACTGGAAGACCAGGTAAGGGTTGCTGTTGCAGTATTGATATCACTGTTATTAACGGGCGTTTGTAACACAGGTATGGAGGGTGCCTCATTAAGCCCGGTAAAGGAAAACACCTGGCTGATGCCTTCTCCGCCGGAAGGATCACGTGCTATTACTTTCCAGTAGTAAACACTATTATTCTCAATAGGCGAAGCGGTAAAGGATAAGCCGGTAAGTGACTGTGCAACCTTCGTAACAGGCTGCCGGCCTTTATCCAGGTATACATCATATACCAGTACATCATTCTCTGCATCCTGCGCAGCATTCCATGTAAGCAAAGCTGAAGCAGCAGAAAGGCGTTTCCCGTTTTCAGGCGTCACCAGTACCGGCGCCGCAGGTGGCGTGTTAGGTACAGGCGGTTGTACAGTAAAGCTGCTTATATCGCTGGATGTTGAACCACCGTATGCATCTTTCACCACCACCTTCCAATAATAAGTACCCGGCGCCAGGGCAGCTATAGTATGCTGCAGCAACTGCAGATCTGTTGCAATGGTTGCAGCAGGATCAGGGGCCGTGCCGAAGTATACATCATATACCAGGATATCATTATCAGGATCTGTGGCTGCCGTCCAGCGAAGTGTTGAAGGAGCAGAAGCAGAAGGATTTGTAAGTATTGGCTTGGAAGGTAGATTATTCTGGGTAGTGAACCGGCATACGGCAGATTCCCTGATAAGGGTAGAATTATTATTAGCTTTTGCGATCACTTTCCAGAAATAAATACTGTGCGGCTTCAGTTTATTGGCACCGTATAACTGTGTTACCACAAAAGATGTATCTGTAATGTCATTTGCTACCAGGCTAAGGCTCATACTTTCCACCCCTACATAAAGATCGTACCTTAAATTATCACCTGGCTTTGTCCATTTAAGGAGAGGATTTGCATCGATATTAACGGCCCAGTTAAGTGGGCTGATAAGAACAGGAACATCACCGGCAGCCGGACCGCCATTGGTTTTAAAACTGCGCACCGCTGTTTCCGCTTCTCCCCCTTTACCATCTGTAGCGATCACTTTCCAGTAATAGACGGTGTTAGTTTGCAGGTAGCTCCATGGAATGGCATAACGGGTGGCAGTAGGATCTGTACTCCATTCTCCCAACATTGCCGGAGAAGTTCCGAACATTAATTTGTAATACACCTTATCTCCGTCGGGGTCTGTAACAGCAGTCCATGAAAGGTCCTGCTGCAGGGGAACACCTTCCACGCCATCGACTGGGGCTAATAATACTGGCACAGCCGGGGGATGGTTCAAGGTAGTAAATTCTCCAACGGTGCTTTCTGATCTTCCGCCATGTGCATCAGTTGCTACCACTTTCCAGTAATAGGTGATGCCGGCAATGAGATCATTTACCTGGTAGGATGTAGTGTTAAGGTCCCTGGCTGTCAATTGCAGATTTGCCCGTTGAACGCCTATATAAAAATGATATACTACCGCATCTCCGTCAGGGTCTGTAACTGCTGTCCACTGAAAAGCACCAGTGGCTGTACTTTGATGTGCCGGTGCTATCAGTTGAGGTGCGGGAGGTGCAGTATTGGTTGTATTAACCTGGCTGGTAAATGACCATACAGCACTTTCTGCGATCTCTCCGGAAGTATCACGTGCTCTTACACTCCAGTAGTATTTTTTACCCGGCTCCAGTTCTGACAACTGGTAGGTAGTGGCAGAGATACCCTGCTGAACAAGTTTTACAGGTACCTCAACAGTATCAATATACAGGTCATACACCACAATATCTCCGTTATCCGGGTCTGTTGCCGCATTCCATTGCAGTTGCCCGTTGAAAGGTACATGCTGGCTATTGTTCAGCGGGCTTTGCAATAGCGGTACGGCAGGAGGACGATTATCGGCGGTATTTTTCACACAACGTACCGATGCCGCCCCATAAATATTATTGTTGGTGCTAAAGTAGAAGTTGTTTTGCTGACTGTAGGAAATCCCCCGCTGGTTAGTGACTTTCCTGTCCCGCTGAGCGATCCATACCTGGTTGGCGTTGGTCTCAAACTGGCCGCTAAAACCATTAAAGAAACCGGAAGGCAACCAGCTAAAACCGCTGCTGTTTAACCATTCGTTTTCCTTTCCGGAATAACTCCATGTGCTGTAGTGCATCATGGCTGGTTTGTTATTTGTAAGCGGATAAAGTTTATCCCAATCCTCTATAGCGGGAACATGCCAGCCACATGGGCAAACACCCCGGATATTCCTGGCTGTATCCGGCAGGTTATCAAAATCCATAGCCGCTGCCCAGGTATAGAGGTAACCATATTTACTAATGTTCGCATTATTATTGTTTAGGGCTGCATAATTCTTGTCCCTGCTGATCTCATTCCAAACATCGTATCCATAATATCCATCTTTCGCATCCGGCTGGTAGGCCAGGTTATGCACCATCCATTTCTCTCCGTTGAGGCGTATCCACTGGTAGATCTGCCCATCCCGTGTATCCGTAAATGTGCCTGTTTCATTGCCGTTGAGCGGTTTTGTCAGGAACTTCCTTATGGTACTGCTGATGGTCCCACCCTGCTGGTCCCTGGCAACCACCTTCCAGTAATAGGTTGTATTCGGCAGCAGGTTTGATATCCTGTAGGTCTTACCCGTGATGCCCTGCGCTATGCGGTCCGGCGTTGACTTCGTATCCAGGTACACATCATAGGTGATCGCAGGATCATTTACATAACTCCATGCCAGTGTTACATCTGTTTCCACATAAACAGAGATCTCCCGCGGATATTCAAGTGAAGGAACTGTGGGTGTTACTATTTTCTCTGTGACAAAAGTATGTATATCGCTTTCTGTTGATTCACCCTGGGGATCGTATGCAATCACTTTCCAGTAATAACGTTGTGAACCTGACAGTGCCGGAGTAATGGGATAAGATTTGGTATTGGTGAAACCCCGCGGGGTTAACTGGTTCGAAGAAACCCCCAAATATACCCTGTACGTAACTGCGCCGCCATCAGGGTCATCCCCGTCCGTCCATTTCAATTCCGGCGTAATACTTACGTTGCCGGCGCTATTGGCAGGTTCCAGCAGCATTGGCCTTGTTGGTTTTACATTGATCTTCGCATTAATGGTGTAAGAACGTTTTGCTACTCCCGCCTGCAGATGTACCGTGATAATATTACTTGTGGCAAAAGTTCCGCTGATCATGTAGTATTTAGTAGCACCAAATGGAAGGCCGTAGTTGTAAGTGATGCCTTCTGTAACTGTTAAAGAAGAAGGAAGATCAAAGCTGACTACTGTGGATGGATCGCTGTAATCCAATACAAGGGCAACGGCATCTTTGAAGATGGTCCTTCCTATAGCGGTGTAATCAAAAGTGTTCAGATCAAAAGCGGGAGACAATGTAGCCGGGTCGTACCGGTATATTTGTGTGGGATCAGAAAAGCGGTAGTAAAAACGGAAGTTCGTTAATCCCGGATCATCTGTGGTAGTGGCAAATTGCCAGATGCTGCTTTCCGTTACCCCGCCTTTACCATCATAAGCTGCTACTTTCCAGTAATAGGTTTTGCCGGATAACACAGGCGGCAGGAAGGAGGTATTGGTTAAACCGGTGCTTACGGCCATCATATTACTTTGTGTGGTCCCCATGTATACGATGTATTTTACAGGATCACTGTCAGGGTCCGCAGCAGCATTCCACTGCATGGTCTGCTGGAAGAGGATACCTGTGCTGTTATTCAAAGGACTTAGCAATTGTGGTGATGCAGGGGATGTGTTACCTGTATTATTTTTAGTAGTGAAAGTATGGATACCACTTTCCGAACGTCCACCTTTCGTATCTATGGCCACCACTTTCCAGTTATAGGTAGTATTAGCCGGCAGGTTTAAGGCTACAGACAGATCATTAGTTGCCTGCATCCTGTCCGGAACTGCGCCGGTACCATACCAGAGTTCGTAACGCACTGTATCATTGTCTTCATCTATAGCCTTCTCCCATGTGAGCGAAAGATTATAATCCACATCAACCGCCTGGTGTGCGGGAAATGATTGCGTTACAACGGGTGGTGGCGTATTCATTGTGGCGAACTTCCATACATTACTGTAGGACTCAAGGCCTCCGGGGTCTTTCGCCACTACTTTCCAGTAATAAGTGGTATTCCCTTTTGTGGGTGTATTCACCTGGAAGCTGGTACCCGCAAGCCCTGTAGCGATGCAGTCCGTAGCAGCAGGCTGTGAATTGGTTGACAGGTAAAGGTCATATACAGGTGTATCCCCGTCAGGGTCTGTACCACCGGTCCATTGCAATAAAGGAGAACGGGAAATGTTCACTGCATTGTTTGCCGGTACCGGTTGTGTGGGGGCATCCGGGGGATACATATTTTGCCTGCCCATGGTAAAGCTCCATACATCACTTGCTGTTGAGCCTCCTGCATTATCCTTCGCTACTATCTTCCAGTAAAGTGTTGATAGCTGATCAGGCGGATAGAATGCAAGCAGATGAAAGGTATCCTCTACCTGGTACACCACGCAGGAATCATTAGCGAAATCGGCAACCGCGTTTTCTGCAAATACCCGCAGCTGAGCGGGATCAGTACCTATATAAACATCGTATACAATATTATTGGCCGGCGCAGCAGTCCATCTCAGGTCGAGAAGGAAATCTGTATAGCCCTGGGCCTGGTTAAGTGGCCAATGCAATACAGGTTTAGGAGGCGCCGTCTGGCTCAAGGCGGTCTGGGCTACTAATAATAGTAATGAGGTAAGTCTAAGCAGGTACGTAGTAGGCATAGGATATCAGCAATGCTAACGTAAAGCTATAAGGATTTACGCTAAGGCAAAATGGATACTTCGTTGGATTTTGCGATGTACCGCCGCCCCGTTAAAAGGATCAGCAGGGCCAGGATAGCCGCACATGCCATCACCACTGCCACTGGCAATGCGCTGGCTGATCTATAAAGACTTACGAGTACTGATGCCAAAGTACCAATACCCATTTGCAATGCCCCCATTAAAGAGGAGGCCGTTCCGGCATTCCGTTCAAACGGCGCGAGGGCTAAAGCAATGGCATTGGAATTCGTGAAACCCAGCCCGCAGAGGAACACAAATAATACGGCGATAGTACCCGTTAATCCCAGCCAGCCATTCATAGAGGCGATCACAAAAAAGATCCCTGTTAAAGATTGTGCAAAGAGCGCTGCGGGAATGATCTGTTCGCTGGTGTACCTCTTCAGCAGTAAGGTATTCACCTGGCTCGCCCCGATGAAACCTACTGATAACAAAGCAAAGATCCAACCATAGACCTTACCGCTCACCTGGAAGATACCCATAAAGATCTTGGGAGAACCGGAGATGTAAGCGAACAAAGCAGAGAAGGCAATGGCTGCTGTAAACGTATAGGTATAGAATTGCGGCACTTTTAAAACTGACAGGAAATTTTTAATGATGGGCCATGGCATTAATGACAGGCTGGTATCCGGCTTGTAACTATCTGGCAACCACAGCATGCTGGACAGCAATACCAGTATACCCATTACCGTGAGGATGATGAATACGGCATGCCATCCAAATTCAGTGGTCACATAACCACCGACAGTTGGTGCTACCATGGGAGACAGGGCTACTACTAACATGAGTAATGAGAACACTTTGGCGCTGTCCTTCACCGGGAACAGGTCACGTACCATGGCCACGGATGCCACAGCTGCTGCACAACTGCCTATTGCCTGGATAAAACGAAGGGCTACAAAATTATCGATGGAATTCACAAAGATGCAGCCAATAGTGGCAACGATGTATAATACCAATCCTATGTAAAGTGGTTTCTTTCTTCCGAACCTGTCCAGCAGCGGGCCATACAGCAACTGCCCCGCAGAGATGCCCACAAAATAACTGGATAAGGATAACCCTACACTGGAGAGGTCCGTTTCCAGGTCTTTTGCTATGGCCGGAAAACCTGGCAGATACATGTCTATCGTAAAAGGGCCTAAAGCGGTGAGTGCTCCCAGGATCAGGATCAAAGAAAAGTAGGTAGCGCGTGTCAATCTTAAGAATTTCCGCAAAGATGCCTACATTATTTCATTTTCATGGATAGAAAATATTGATCAGCCCATACTCCAAACCCCTTAACTCTGCCAGTCCTTTTAAACGCCCTATGGCGCTGTATCCCGGGTAGGTTTTCTTTCCAAGGTCGTCCAGCATCTGGTGGCCGTGATCAGGTCTCATGGGAATGGATATACGTTTTCTTTGCATCACGGTAATGAGTTCCTTCACTACTTCAAACATGTTCACATCTCCGTCCAGGTGATCTGCTTCGTAGAAGTTCCCCTGGTCGTCCTGTTTAGTATTACGGAGATGAATGAAGTGGATCTGATCACCATGCCTCCTGATGATACCAGGCAGGTCATTATCCTTACGCACGCTTAAAGAACCGGTGCAATAACATAAACCGTTAGCAGGAGATGGCGCTGCATTCATCAATGCTACCAGGTCTGCTTCTGTGCTTACGATACGTGGCAAACCTAATAAAGGATATGGCGGATCATCCGGGTGGATGGCCATTTTCAGGCCCAGTTCTTCTGCTACCGGCACTACCTGTTGCAGGAAATAGAAAAGATGTTGCTGTAAACGTTTGGCATCAATATGTTCATATTGTTTCAATGCAGTGAGTACCATTTCCGGGGTAAAGCGGTCGTCACTTCCCGGCAGGCCCAGCAGCGTATTGTTGAACAACTTCTCTTTTGCTTCTGTGCTCATGGCCTTAAAGTGATGCGCTGCCTGCATGATCTCTTCGGGGGTATAATCCTTTGCAGCATCCGGGCGTTGCAGGAGGAAGAGATCAAAGGCAATAAAGGATAAACGTTCGAAGTATAATGCTTTACTGCCATCCGGCATCCTGTAGTCAATGTCCGTACGCATCCAGTCCAGCACGGGCATAAAGTTGTAGGTGATCACTTTGATGCCGCAGGCTGCAAGGTTATGTAAACTTTGTTTGTAATGATCTATGTACAGTAAGTATTGACCAGTCTGCTGTTTGATATGTTCATGTACCGGCAGGCTTTCCACCACCGTCCAGGTCATTCCGGCCTGCTCGATCATGGCCATGCGTTTCTGTATCTCTCCGAGCGACCATATTTCACCAACGGGGATGTGATGCAGTGCAGTTACCACACCGGTACAACCTGCCTGCCTGATATCCATTAAACTAACGGGATCGTTGGGGCCGAACCAACGCATTGTATGCTCCATTACCATGTTGCTAAGATGCAAAAAAAACAAACAACTGTTTATTATAACGATGTAAATGCAGGCATCTGCTGTTACCTGAATTTCCAAACGGGGAAGCTGCTGCCTTTTCTGAAAACATCCTGGTCCGCAGGTAAGGCCATAAAAGCATCCGCCAGCAGCAGGCTGGCCAGGTCTCCGGAACCATGATAAACAGCAGGTGTTGCCAGCCAGGCTCCTTCGGGGGAACATTTCAATTTAACGGGGAGATAATATTCGAGCGGTTTATCAAACGTTACATCTTCTTCTAATACCGCAAACTCCGGTTTGTTGGCAGCGTCTTGCAAACAGGCTTTCAGCCAGGGTTGCACATACCGGTAATAACACATGAACCCGGAAACCGGGTTACCCGGCAATGCAAATACCACGGGGCCATTTTGAAAAGCCCCAAACAATAATGGTTTCCCGGGCCGCTGCTGAACGGTATGGAATATTTCCTGCATACCGGCTTTTTTCAGCACTTCCGGCAGGTGATCATATTTCCCGGCGGATACAGCTCCTGTGCAGATCAGCAGGTCCGCAGCCGGAATGAGCTTATTTAAATGAGTGGTGAGATGTTGTATATCGTCCGGCAGGTGTACCATTTCTGCCTGTATGCCCAATCCCTGCAAGGCAGCCGCCAGGTTGTAAATATTGGAGATCCGCAACTGATGTGCTTCCGGTTTATTTTCTACCGGCACCAGTTCATTGCCGGTGGCGATCAATACTACCCTGGGAAGTTTGCTTACCAATACCTGTGTTTTGCCCACTGTGGCCAATACCCCTGCTTCTGCTGCCCCCAGGCGGATACCCGGTTCCAACAGGGGTTTCCCTTCCGGAGCGTCTGATCCTGCGCGATGAATGAACTGCCCTTTCTTTACTTCTTTGACGATGGTAAAACGCCGGAATCCTTCGTGTTCTGAAATATCCAGGTGTTCATAGGGGATCACGGTATCTGTAAGATCTGGCAGTACGGCCCCCGTCATCACTTCCATACAGTCCGCCAGGTTACGGAGTTGCATCTGGGGCATTCCTGCCGCCTGTACGTCTTCCAGTCCAAATACCCGCTGGCCGCGAATGTAGCTGTCGTAATAAATGGAAATGCCATCCATCATTACGCGGTCGAATGGCGGAAAAGGCCTGTCTGCATAAATAGTTTCGCGCAATACCCTTCCGGTGGCCTTTTCAAAGGGCACCGTTTCAGTTCCAAAATCACGGACTGTGGCCATAATGGCTGCAAAAGCTTCTGGTACGCGCATCATCATTTTAACTATTTTTGCTCTGATAAATTTAATGCATTTATGGGCAATGATTTTACACACCTGAATGAAAGTGGCCAGCCGCAAATGGTGGATGTGGGTGCAAAAGACCTAACCCGGCGGGTAGCCGTGGCAGAAAGCAGGGTGTTTTTACCAGCCATTATCCTGCAACAGTTCACAGGGCAGGAACTGGTAACAAAAAAAGGGGCCGTATTCCAGACGGCTATCATTGCCGGCATTATGGGCGCTAAAAAAACTCCGGAACTTATCCCTTTATGCCATACCTTACTGCTGGACAATTGCCAGATCAGCATCCAGCTGGAAGGCAATGAAGCAGTGATACGCTGTACTGTTAAAACAACAGGCAAAACCGGGGTGGAAATGGAAGCCCTTACGGGTGCCAGTGTAGCTGCATTGACTATTTATGATATGTGTAAAGCATTCTCTCATGAAATGGTGATCAGGGAAACCAGGCTCATCAGTAAAAGTGGTGGTAAAAATGATATCGGATAATAACATAAAAGGCCTGGTATTATGTGGTGGCCTGAGTACCCGCATGCAGCAGGATAAAAGCCAGATCGCTTATCATGGCAAACCCCAGTGGCAATACCTCCACGACCTGTTAAAAACCTTCCTGCCGGAAGTGTATCTCTCCTGCCGGCCGGAACAGGAATTTCCGGGCTGCGACAACCTTATTCCGGACAGTGTAATGGGTGCAGGGCCTTCCTCCGGGTTGCTCAGCGCCTATGCCGCATACCCTGATGCAGCCTGGCTGGTATTGGCCTGCGACCTTCCGCTGATCAGTGAACACAGTATTGCTTACCTGCTGAACAACAGGGATGAGCGCAAAGCGGCTACGGCTTTTCTTAGCCCGTTTAACTTTTCTCCGGAACCATTGATCACTATCTGGGAACCTGCCGCGCTGGCTGCTTTGGAAAGTGAATTCAGGCAAGGGAAGAATTGTCCGCGTAAAACTTTACTGAAGGTAGAAGTGGAGATCCTGAAGAATCCGTATAGTACAGAGCAGTTTAATGCGAATACCCCGGATGAAATGAAGGATGCGATGGATAAGATCAATTAAAGAATAAAAAGATAGCGCCTTCAAAAACCAGGAAGGCTTTGTAGATACAGGTGCCCTTCCCCAAAAAATCACGGATGCGCCGCCACCCAAACTGCCCCATCTTCAAAAAACTCCTGTTTCCAGATAGGTACCGTTTCCTTTAAAGTATCAATGGCATACTGGCAGGCCTCAAAAGCAGCTCCGCGATGTGGTGCAGCCACGGCAATGGCCACCACAACTTCTCCCGGTAATTTCTCTCCTGTTACATGTAAGATAGCTACCCGCTGCACCTGCCATTTTTCCTGCATCTGTGCGGCGATCTTTTCCATTTCCAGGATGGCCATGGGCTCGTAACATTCAAATACGAGCTTCAGTACTTTTTTCTGCTGCGTTTGATTCCGTACAGTACCAATAAAAGTAACGATGCCGCCGCTCTTTTCTGATTGTACGAATGCAATGGCTTCTGCTGTATCGATATGCTCAGCGATCCTGATCAGTTGTTCCATAAATTAACCTCCGCTTAAAGGTGGAATGATGGCAATTTCATCTTCCGGGGAAAGGATGGTTTCATCTGCCGCATAAGTTTTGTTCACCGCGATCATTACCGCTTTCAGGTTCTGAACGGCAGGATATTCCTGTTTCAGCCAGCGTTTCAGATCCCCTACGGTGGGGAGTTCCGCCTCTATTGTCAGTGTTTTGGCAGCTACGATATCTTTCATGATGCCGAATAACAAAACTCTCATGGTTTAAAGCTACAATATAGCGGCGATAATTTGTTAACTTTAGCCAGATGTTGAAGGATAATCACCAGCGAACGATCAATTATGTGAGATTAGCGGTAACGGACCGGTGCAATCTCCGCTGTACCTATTGTATGCCGGAAAATATGCAATTCCTGGAAAGGTCGTCCCTGCTCAGTTATGAAGAGATCGTACGTTTAATGCAGGTATTAACGGATGCCGGCATCAACAAGATACGGATCACCGGCGGCGAACCCTTTTTGCGGAAAGACCTCATGCTGCTGCTGGAACAACTGGCTCCCATGGCCGGTATTTCAATCACCACCAATGGTGTACTCACCGCTCCTTTTATTCCTGCACTCAAAGCCCTGGGTATCCATCAGATCAATCTCAGCCTGGATACCCTGCAGGCCGATCGTTTTTTCCGGATCACCCGCCGTGATCAGTTCAGCGCCGTACAGCAAACGCTGGAAACCCTGCTGGCGCATGAAATGGATATAAAGATCAATATGGTGGTGATGGACGGGATGAATACCGATGAACTGATCGATTTTACGGAACTTACCCGCAGCCATGCGGTATCCGTAAGATTTATTGAAGAAATGCCTTTTAACGGGCAGGGAAATCGTTTTTCCGGCATCAACTGGAATTACCTCCGTATACTGGATACCATTCGTTCTCAATATACCCTTGAAAAAATAACTGACGCGCCAAACAGCACATCCATGAATTACCGGATCCCGGAACATAAAGGCAGTATTGGCGTAATCCCGGCCTATAGCCGTACTTTCTGCGGAACCTGCAACAGGATCAGGATCACGCCTACCGGTGGCTTGAAAACCTGCCTTTACGGAGATGATGTATTAAATGTAAAAAGCTTATTCCGGGAAGGAAGTACAGATATCGAACTCCTGGAACATCTGCAGGCTGCATTGCAACACAGGGCGAAAGATGGTTTTGAAGCTGCGGCATCCAACACGCATGCACAGCTGGAAAGTATGTCTGTTATTGGTGGCTAAGCAACATTCTCCCCCCTGCATATAAGATCAGCAAAGCCGTAGCGGCTTCTACCCAACGGGGTTTCAGGGCAGCTGCACTTAAACGTGCACCGATCTGCCCTCCTGCTATCACTGCTATAATTAAAGGCAATGTAAAAGACCATTCCACGATGATGGCTCCTTTGGCTGCCTGCCCCAGTAACCCTGAAATGGAATTCACGAGAATGAAAAAACTGCTTAACCCGGCAATGTTCTTGGCGGTATCATATTGGCCGAGCCGCAGCACTGGTGCCAGGTAAATTCCCCCTCCAATTCCCGTCATACCGGAAAGGAAACCAATAGCACCCCCGATGATCCCATAAAGGCCACGTGGTTGCTCACGGATGGTATACGTTTTCTGAAAGAAAAAACGGATACACATGAGGAGTGCTGCCACTGTTAAAGCAATACCGAGTATCAGGAAAAATGTAGCCTGCTTCATAGGAAGATAACTTCCAACAAATGCCAGGGGCACACTTACCAGGCTTAATTGCAAGGCTTTCTTCATGGGCAGGTGGCCATTCTTCCAGAAATGATAAACGCCCCCTAACACCACTACTATATTACAAAGCAGGGCGGTAGATTTCATCAGCTGAAAGCCCACGCCCCACAATGCCATTAATGCAAGATAACTGGAACCTCCGCCAAAACCGGCAGAAGAATACACTAATGCGATAAAGAAAAATATGATGCATAATTCCAGGACCATAGGTAGCAGCAACTATTTAGCGATATCTATCTTTACTTTCTGGTTTTTGATCTTTTCGTTCTTAACCCGCTGTAGAACATCGCTCATACGGCTTTTACGAACGCCAACAAATGAAAAGAAATCCTTCACTTCTATCAGGCCTACATCTTCCTTTTTCAAAGCGCCCTTATTGGTGAGGAAGCCAACGATATCCACCTTATTGATCTTGTTCTTCTTACCTCCGCCAATAAACAGGGTAGACCATTTAGGGCTTTCCGGTAATACGGCCGTTTCCGGCAGTTCAATTTCTTCAACATCTGCAGGAACATAGGCAGGCATCCTTTCATCCGGGGAAAGGATCAAAACAGCTGTACCGCTGGCATCCATCCGGGCAGTTCTGCCGTTACGGTGTGTGAAGATATCTTCTGTATGCGGAAGGTGATAATGTACGATATAACGGATATTGGGAATATCCAATCCACGGGCTGCCAGGTCTGTTGTTACCAGTACGTTGGAAGTACCATTGCGGAATTTGCATAAGGCTACATCCCGCTCCTGCTGTTCCATGGCACCATGGTAGAACACATTGGTAATACTTCTGTCTTTCAGCATGCTGCTGGTACGTTCAACAGATTCGCGGTGATTGCAGAATACAATGGTAGAGCGGTTACCGAAGTAACAGATCAGGCGGAAAAGGGTGGCTATCTTATCGTCTTCATCACTCTTCACCCATTTAACGGCCAGTGCTTCTGCTTTTTCGCCGGTGGAGAAGTTGAGCACCTCATGGGCTTGCAGGCCAATATAATCAGGGATCTCCAGTGAATCGGTAGCTGAGGTGAGGATGCGTTTCTTCAGGTTCTTCAGGCTACCCATGATAAAGGATAGCTCTTCCTGGAAGCCTAATTCAATGGATTTATCAAACTCGTCCAATACGAGCGTTTCAATACTGTCTGTTTGAATATTGCCTCTGCGGATATGATCTGCCAGGCGGCCACAGGTACCAATGATCAGGGCGGGTGCTTCCAGCAGGTTATTTTCTTCTGTTTCCCGCTTGTGGCCACCATAACAAACGGTTACTTTAAAACCGGTGACCATAGACCTGAATACATCGTCTATCTGCAAGGCCAGTTCCCTGGAAGGAACGATGATCATGACCTGTGTTTTCTTATTGGCAGGGTCCAGCAGCTGCAGTACCGGCAACAGGAACGCCAGCGTTTTGCCCGAACCTGTATCAGACAGGAGTACCACGTCCTGCTCTTTTTTACTGGCCTCAATAGCAGCCAGCTGCATTTCGTTCAGCTGATCTATCCTTAATCTCGAAAGTATGTCGTTAATTGCTTGCATCGCCGCAAAAGTACGGCAGTTTAATTGATTACCCGCTTTTTTGAAGGTTTCAGCTGTATTCCCTGCTGCATGATCTCCTCTAACTGCTGTAATACCAGGTCCTGCCAACCGGGCAGCAAACTGAGGTCGTGTTTCCAGAAAGACCTGTCTGCCAGGGTGGTAAATACCAGTTCCGAGGGGGTTAATTCTTGCCAGCGTTTAGCGAAAACGGCGCTCATATCGTCTGTTACTTCATAAGGCTGGCCGTTCAGTTCTCCATAATAACGCCCCTCCTTTTCCCGCACCCGCATAAAATACAGCCATGCGGCGAAGCCCTTCGCAAATAATCCAGGGAGCCGGCCATGCCTTTCATAGTACTCCAGCAGAATAGGCAGGCAGCGCATTTTCATCTTGGTACTGTATTGCATGGTAATGCTTTTCCAGTAGTGACGGATATAGGGGTTCCGGAAACGGTCCAGTACACTTTGCCCGAATTGTGCTGCTACCTGCGGTTCAACAGGATAAGGAATACCATTGGCTAATTCGTCTGACAGCAGGTTACTGATATAAGCAGCAAAAGCAGGTTCATCCATCGCTTCTTTCACTGTTTCAAAACCAGAGAGGAAAGCCACGCCGCAGCTGAGTGTATGCGAGCCATTCAGCAAACGCAGTTTCAGCTCCCGGTGCAGATCAATATCCGGCATGATCACCACTTCTTCATTTGCTGCTGCAAAACTTAAGGTCCTGCGGATATTTTCATCTCCTTCAATGGCCCAGAGGCTATATGCTTCTGCAATGCTGAGCAAGGCATCCGTATAACCAAATTCTTTTTCCAGCGCGGCCTGCTGTGCGGGTTCAGGCGAGCCGGGCACAATACGGTCTACCAGTGAATTGCAGAAGTAATTGTATTTTTCCAGCCATTCCATGAACTCTTCCGGCAAACCATTCAGGTGCGCCAGTTCCAGTACAATGGCTTCCAGTTTTTTACCATTATCCGGCACCAGCTCCGTTGGTACGATCACCATGCCACTATGCACACTTCCGCCGAAAGCTTTAAAACGTTCATACAAAAAGGCCAGCAGTTTACCGGGATAAGAAACAGGGGGATGGCGCCGGATATCATCATTCACCAATTGGATCCCTACTTCCGTGGTGTTGGAAATGATCACCTGCATGCCCTGATCGTGTGCACAGGAAAGGATCTGCTCCCAATCGCGCTGTGCATGTAATACCCTGCTGATAGCAGCATTGATATAATTCTCCGCGATCGTTTGATTGTTCTTCATACCACGGATGCAAAGCGTATACAAAGCATCCTGTTTTTCAAATGCATCCGCCCCGCCCTGGCTGGTAGATTTTACCACTACTATCCTTCCATTAAAGATCCCTTTGCGGTTGGCTTTATCAATATAATGATCTGCCAATCCCCTCAGCAATACGCCCGTACCAAACTGTAATACCTTTTCAGGTAGTTCAAACAGATGTTCATCCGGAACTTTCACTGCACCGGGCACAATGTGCTTCAACGTAAATCGCGACAACATCATAATTTTCTATTTATGGCATTTCCATCTCATTGGCAGCCTGCAGGAAAGCCCCTACTCCTTTGGGGTCGTCCACTACTACTTTTTCAGACATATAATATTCAAAACTTCCATCCCTGTATGGATTACCACCTAAGCCGGATACGCTTACCGTACCGTGCAAATGCGTCCGTCCCTGTTCATCTTTCTTTATAAACTCTTTGAGGATACCAGCATAGGCACGCCTGGCGACTGCTTTATATTTTGCAGGCAAAATACCCAACCGTACCCCTTTGGCGAGTGTATAGGTGAACATACAGGATGCGGATGCTTCGTAATAATTCTTTCCCTTTCCGGGGAGGTCCACAATATCCCACCATAAACCTGTTGCGGGGTCCTGGTATTTTTCCACTGCTATCGCCAGGCGTTTCAGTATGCCGGAGAGGATAGGCCGGCGGGGATCTTTTGCAGGAAATAATTCCAGCACATCCACTAAGGCCATACCGTACCATCCCATAGCCCTGGCCCATACATGCGGAGAACGGCCTGTAGTTTTATCGGCCCATTGCTGCTGCCGTGATTCGTCATAACCATGATAAAGTAAACCTGTTTTTTTATCCCGGGAAACCTGCTCCATCTCTACAAACTGCCGCACAATATCATTCAACGTAGTGTCCTCTTTAAAAGTAAGCGCGTAGTCAAGATAAAATGGCTGACCCATATACAGCCCGTCCAGCCACATCTGCCAGGGGTAGACCTTTTTATGCCAGAAACCGCCGGCCTTTGTGCGCGGGTGTTCCTTTAACTGATTGCGTAAAGTAGTGGCCGCCTTTTTATACTTTTCTTCTTTTGTTTGCCTGTAAAGGAAAAGCAGGATGCGGCCGGGCATGATATTGTCTATATTAAAATCCTGTTGTTTATAGGTGCGGATGGTGCCATCCTCTTCTATAAATGGATCGATGCTTTTTTTGATGTATGAAAGATAAGCGGTGTCTTTTGTGCGTTCCCATAATCCTTCCATACCTCTCATTACAACACCTTGTTCATATGTCCATTTAGCAGGCGCTTTCCAGCTGTCCATCAGGGTAGCGGCCATTTCTTTTGCAACACTGAAAGCGCATGCAACGATTAAAAGATACTTCATCTTAATACACTTTATTGATCAGTTCTTCTTTTCCTTTTGTGATCACCCGTACGTTCTGCATAGCTACTTCCGTTGCATCAGATACTTCAACCCCTTTATCAGCCTGCAATACCATATCCTTCAACTGTATATTCCTGATCTTCATTTCCGGCAGGCCGCGTATGAAAATAGCCCTGGCGGCACCGTAACAGGTAACATTACTGATAAAGAAATTGCGGAACTGTGGAGTAGCTTCTGTTACAGGCAGTAATTCTACTTTGGGAGCAGCCTGTTTTTCACCGGTTAAAGGAATGGGGTCTTTTGCCATGTAATACATATCAAAGAGAATGGCTTCCCCAGGAATATCCTGCATGCTGATATTCTTTATGTAGATGTTCTCTACCACTCCTCCCCTTCCCCTGGTGGTTTTAAAACGCAAACCAATGTCCGTACCCATAAAAGTGCAGTCTTCCACATAAATGTTCTTAGCCCCGCCACTCATTTCACTGCCGATCACAAAACCACCGTGGGCATGATACACTGTGCAGTTGCGTACCCATACATTTTCTGTAGGCACCCCTCTTTTCCTCCCGGCTTCATCACGGCCTGATTTAATGCAGATGGCATCATCTCCTACATCAAATGTGCTGCGTTCGATCACTACATTTTTGCAGGATTCTACATCAATGCCATCTCCGTTCTGTGCATACCAGGGATTCTTTACGTAAACATCCCGCATGGTGAGATGCTCGCTGAGTAAGGTATGCAGGCACCAGGCGGGAGAATTCTGGAACGTAACACCTTCCAGTAAGATCCTTTTGCAGTTCGTCAGCACCAGCAGGTTGGGACGCAAAAAATCTTTGACGGACTGAAAATGCGCATCGCTGTGATCAGCACTGATCACACCGGGGTTCTTCAATTGTGCGCCCCGCTGCATGCTCTCGGAAGGGTACCAGGTTTTCTTATCTTCATCCAGCAGGCCACCGGAGGCAACGAGCTTTTTCCATTGGCTCTCTGTGAGCTTATCTTTCTTCACCATACGCCAGGCATCTCCTCCTCCGTCTACACTTCCTTTACCGGTGATGGCAATATCCTCCAGGTTGGTACCTGATATGGGCGACTGGTTACGCATCTGTTCCAATCCTTCCCAGTTCCCTTTTACCAGCGGGTACACTGTTTTATCTGTTGTAAACCTCAGCAGGGCGTTCCTTTCTATATGCAGATTTACTTTGCTCTTTAGTGTAACAGGCCCCGTCAGCCATAATCCTTTGGGGATACGCACTACGCCTCCCCCTTTTTTACTGCAGGCATCAATGGCAGCCTGGATAAAAGTAGTGTTCAATGTTACGCCATCCGGCTTTGCACCATAACCGGTAATGTTAAAGGTATCCTTTCTGAAAACAGGTACCTGTACCTGCTGCTGTGCCCGCAACGATAGCTGTGAAAACAATGCCAGTGTAATAAATAAGCTGTTCTTCATAATAAACTATTCAGGTACATTTCAATATTTGTGTACTGTTTGTTCAATGTATAAGCCGAAGCGTCTTTTTCATTTTGCGGATCAAGACCATGTTTGCGTTCCCACTCATCCGGCATGCCATCTCCGTCTGTATCCTTTGGTGCTGGCAGGGACCGCAGTAGTGGCCAGTCCCGCGGGGTATCTATAATTCCGTCACCAAAACTTGTTTTACCGGTGCTGATCTCTTTCACTATCCGCTCGTCTACCGCATCCCTGTGTAAACTTGCCCCGGCATATTGCAGCACTTCTTTGTAAGCTGTTAAAGCAGATTGCGGTGAAATAGCCACTACGGGCACCGGTGTTTGTAAACGTACGGCTGCAGGATCCTTACAATCCACACCACCAGCCCAGTTATCTGCTGTTATTTTTTCAGATCCATCCACATAATTGCCCTGCACATAGAATTTTGTAAAGGCGGCCGTATCCCAGGGGTTCACGATCCTGTAACGGACGTTCTTTTTTGTGGCCGGCCCGGCCTTATAGTAATTGTTTACGATGTTGTGATTACCACCTTCTCCGCCATATGCACTGTTATGTACCCAGTTAAAGATCACGTTGTTCCTGAAATCAACCACTTCCTTTGCCGGTTCCTGTGTATAACGCGCACCACAGAAACGGGGATTCCTGCTGGTATTGCTGGCGAGAATATTATGATGAAAACTGGCGCCCAGGCCACCCCATATTCCTCCGTAACCATGTTCGCCTTTTGGATGAACGGAACTCCGGAGGCTTTCAGCAATGATGCTCCATTGCAAAGTAAATTCTTTGTTGTCGTAGAAAGAAGCGCATTCATCTACTGCCCAGCTCATGGAACAGTGATCTATCATAATACGCCGGCGGCCAATGCCGTTAAAGGCATCATCTGCCTGTTCCTTTTCATCTCCCAGCCGAAAACGCATATACCGGATGATCACATTATCTGCATGAATGGACACTGTGTAATTCCTGATGCAGATCCCGTCTCCCGGAGCAGACTGGCCGGCAATCGTACAATTACCTTCGTTGATCTTCAACGGAGATTGTAATGCGATGGTACCGGAAACTGCAAACACGATCATACGGGGATATTTTGCATTGATAGCTTCGCGGAGGCTGCCCGGCCCGTCATCATTCAGGTTACGGACGATCAGTATTTTGCCGCCTCTGCCGCCGGTGGTATTCTTACCAAAGCCCTCGGCTCCGGGAAAAGCTGGTTGTGCAGACGCACAACCAGGGATGATAATTACCAGAATTAGTGAAAAAAATAAGCCCTTAATATCCATAATCCTGTTTCAAGTTCGGGTTAGCATCCAGTACCGATTGAGCGATCGGCAACAGTTCACTTTTACCTGTTTTAAACTCAATTGCATAATACCTGATAATAGTGGTATTGATAGCCGTTCCGAACCAGGCTACACTCGTGTGGCCTGCAGGAGCAGGTGTTACGGTAGGTTTATAGAATGATCCGGCCCAAACCAGGTCCGGAGAATTGTTCCTGAAATACATCGTTTGCGGATAGGTGTTGTAAGGAGCTGTTCTGTTAGACATTGCAGTTAACGCTGCCTTGGTGGCAGTGATCTTTGCATCCAGCAGGTTCCAGCGGATGAGGTCATATTTGCGGATGCCCTCCCCACCAAATTCCAGCAGCCTTTCTTTTACGATGGCATTGAAGAAGTCTGTGTAACTGGTGGGCGTAGTACCAATCGGGTTGGCTCCGTAAGCGCGTTTCCTTACTTCTTCAAATGCAGCGATAGCAGTGGCAGATGCCCCATTGTTCAATTCATTATCTGCTTCTGCATACATAAGCAATACATCGGAGAAACGGATCAGTGGCCAGTTCAATCCAAAATATTGAGCGGCAGATGTTACCACTACAGGATTGGAGATCCAGTCGCGGCGGAATTTTCCGTCTACCATGGTTTGTAATGGGCGGCCTGTTTTGTTTAAAGCTGTATTAATATCATAAGGCGCACAGGTAACATCCCTGCGGGCATCAACGGAATCGAAGGCATAGAAATAAGTAGGCAGGATGGTTAATGCTGCGTTACCGGTAGTGCCATATCTTGGCCCGTTGTAATAACCCATCTTGCTATCGCCCGTAGCACTGTTACTTCCGGCCATTGCCACTTCCCAGATGATCTCACCCGTAGGGTCCAGCTTGTGGGCACAGAGGTTATCCCTGAATAAAGCGAGGTAACTGGTATTCAGACTATGATCACCGCGGTGCTGCATGATCTCATTACACTCTGTACGTGCTATTTCATAAAATGGTTTGTAATTGGCAGGGCGTTCCATTTGTTTTGATCTGCGCAGGGAATATCCACCGCGGAACAATGCGATCTTTGCACGCAAAGCTCTTACTGCCCCTTGTGTGATCCTTTCATCTCTCGGGCCGGCAGCTGTTCTCCAGGGAACGAGTGGTGCAGCAATTGCCAGGTCGTTTAAGATGTGATCATAGATAGAATCCCTGTCTGTTTTACCGGGGTATTGATCTGTTTCAAAGATGGCGGGTTGAAAATGTGCAGGCACATCTCCCCAGTTGCGGATCAGTTCAAAATAGAACTGCGCACGCAGGGTAAGGGCTTCTCCATGCAGGCGTTTCAATTCATTCTTTTCCACTTCTGTACCATTTGTATACAACGCCATCCTGGGAATGTAGTAAATACAAAGGTTTGCCCGTTCAATACCGTTATACAACTGGCTGAACGGTTGTGCCAGCTGTGAGTTATTGGGTGTGAGATTATAATGTGCAATATCTCTCCGTTCGTTATCCGGGAATGGTGTTCCACCCTGCCCCATCATTTCATCACTGTCGTAAGCATAGTACATATTGATCCGGATACCATAACCCTGGTCTCCTGTTAATGCGCCATAAGTACCCAGCACAGCCATCCTTGCGTTCACAACATTGGAAAAGGTGATGGCAGGATCAAAAGAGGAAACCGGCGGCACTTCCAGGTATTGCTTACAGGCAGCCAGGCAAATTGTACATAATAAGATGATATATCTGATTTTCATGGTGCTGTCTTTTATAATGAGAGATTTAGCCCTAAAAGGAAGGAGCGGCTGCGGGGATAGGCAGAAAAATCTACCCCGGGTGTTACCCCACTCGCACGCCGTGTGCTTACTTCAGGATCATACCCGGAATACTTCGTCCAGATGGCTACGTTGTTCACAGTGCCATAAATGCGGAGGCTTTGCATGCGCATCTTCCTCAATAAGGAGGATGGTAATGTATAACCCAGTGAAATATTATTCACCCGTAAGAAGGAACCGTCCTCTACTGCCCAGGAGTGCGCAATGAAAGAAGCTGCCTGTGTACCGGGCCTCCATATCTTTGCATTTTTGTTCAGCTCTGCCAGCGCCACCGGATCTGTTACTACTTCTCCTTTATCGTTGACGGTCTTCCAGCGATCGTTCATAATGGCCAGCAAATTGGAGTTGTTGGTATAACCGCTGGTGAACTCCAGCCTGTTGGCATTGAATACATCGTTGCCTACCTGGAAGTTCACAAATACACTCAGGTCAAACTGTTTGTAAGTGAACTGCTGGCTGAGGCCCCCAAAGAATTTAGGCTGCGCCACGCCGATCACTTTCCTGTCTTTTTCCGTGATCACGCTATCTCCATTCAGGTCTTTGAACTTAAGCGTACCGGGTTGTGGTGGTGTGGAAGTGATGCTGTTATTGCTGGGCACTCCTTTTTTGAGGGTGTATACCTTTGTAGCGGCATCGTAATCAAAATCCTCTATCTTATAGAAACCATCTGTTTCCAAACCCCATATGGCACCTACCGGATCACCCACTCTTACGATGTAATCTGCGGTGGCATTTGTGGGATGGAACCAGCCTGAGTTCTGCAGGTAGCCATTCACCTGTTTGGCAGCCAGGCGGTCTACGGTATTCTTGTTGAAAGAGATGTTGAAATTGAGGTTCCAGTTAAAATCTTTCTGTTGAACGGGGATGGCATTCACCTGGAATTCCATACCCTTGTTAGTGGTAGCACCTACGTTCTGCATTTGTTTATCGTAACCCAGCGTGGGAGAAATAGGCGCTGCAATCAGCAGGTTGTCCGTCGTGTTTTTATAGAAGTCCGCATTGAATACCAGTCTTCCGTTCCAGAACGCGATATCAAAACCGAGGTTACGGGAAATAGTACTTTCCCAAAGCAGGTCCAGGTTGGCCAATGCCACAGGTGCCAGTGCTGCCACCACCTGTTCATTCAATCCGTATTGCGGGAATGAAACGGCCGACTGGATAGCGCTGTACTGCATCTGGTAAAGGAAGTCGTTGATACGGTTATTCCCTGCCTGGCCATATGAGGCACGGACCTTCAGATCGTTGACGGGGCCTAATTTATCCTTCAGGAAATCCTCGTTGGAAAGCCGCCAGGCAACAGAGCCGGAAGGGAAATACCCCCATTTATTCGCTGAAGCAAACTTAGAGGAACCATCTCCCCGCATAGAGAAAGCGAGCAAATACTTTTTATCATAAGCATAGTTTATCCTGCCAAAGAGCGATACCAGCCGGCTGGTTAATTCAGTGGTCACGGGTTTTGGTTGCTGCACACCCTGTGGCGGAGAACCCAGGTTCATATTCGCCAATGCCCATTCCGGTGTAATACCAATCGGGAAGTAACGTGTTTCTATGGTATTTGTATTCATCCTGCTTTCATAGATCTCATGCCCTATGAGTACGGTGATCTCATTCTTTTTATTAAAATCTCCGTTCAGCTGTGCATTGCTGAAGGTGAGCACATTGGAATTATTAAGGGTCACTTTTTTGATGTTCTGAATAAGCGCAAGAGGCGCTACACCATACTGGCGTGCATTAGCCGTAAGTGTATCATCAAAGAACCTTCTTTCTTCCGTATTCAGGTCATAACCGAAAGTACTGCGGAAGCTCAGGAACTTTGTGAGTTCGATATTGGCATAACCACTCAGGTTAAGGATATCACTGATATTTTTCCGGTATTCCGCTTGATTGAGCAGGATGGGATTACCAAGGCTGAGGCTGTTCGCATTTGTTTCCAGCCAGTATTCCTGGTCAAAATCATCTATGCCCAATCCCTTCATCAGCAGAGGGCGGTATTTCAGACTGTGGCGCAGCCTGTTGGTGGAAGCGGAACCTTCATTAGTAGTACCTGCTCCATTTACGATCGTGTGGTTATAGCGGGTATTAAAACCTACTTTAACCATCTTGTTGATGGTATGATCAAACTTAAAGCTGGCCAGCTTTCTGTCGAAGTCTGATCTCAGCATTACACCTTCTTCTGTATTGGAGGTAAGGCTGAGGTTGTATTGCGTGGAGGCATTACCTCCGTTCACACTTACATTATGTGTTTGCATCATTGCCTTGCGGCCGAACATCTCCTCCTGCCAGTCTGCAAAAGGTACGTTCTTATAATTGGCGAGTGTATCCCAGTTAGTACCATAAGCCCTGGCAAAAGCAGTACTGTCTGCCGCTGTACCGCGTGTTCTTTCATACCAGTACGTTACAAAATCATAGGGTTTCATCACTTCCAGTTTATTGGCCAGTTTACGGAAGCCCATAAAACCGCTGTAATTCAGCGTGGTTTTAGCATTCCGGCCACCTTTGGTAGTAATGATCACTACGCCGTTGGCTCCCCTGGCGCCATAAATAGCGGTAGTGGATGCATCTTTCAATACATCGATGGAAGCAATATCCTGGGGAGAAATAGCAGAGAGGGCATTTTCAACCTGTACACCATCTATTACATACAGCGGGGAATTATCCTGTGTAATGGAACCACCGCCTCTTACGCGGATCATTACATCCGCATTGGGAGAACCTTCAGTACCAGTTACCTGTACACCGGCCAGTCTTCCCGTGAGTGCCTGTGCAGCAGAGTTAATAGGGATGTCTTTGATCTGTTTGGCGTTGACGGAGGAAACAGAACCTGTAAGGTCCCGCCGCCTGGCAGTGCCATAACCAATGATCACAACATCATTCAGGGAAGAGGCTTCTTCTGTTAACACAACATCTATCACACTACGGCCATTCACTTTTTCTTCTACCGTCTTAAAGCCCATGAAGCGGAAAATGAGAACGGGGTCTCCGGAAGCAGGTACATCCAGGCTGTATCTGCCTGATCCATCTGTGGAAACACCAGTTTTAGTGTTCTTTACCTGTACCGTTACGCCAGCCAATGAACCGGAACCGGTAGCTGTCACCTGGCCGGTGATCTTGCGGGTTTGGGCCAAAGCAGGAACTGCGATGAACAGGGAAAGGAACAACGTGGGTAATGTCAGTTTCATATGTGGAGGGTTGATAAAATAAAATCGGTTACGTGGAAATTCGCGTTCTACTGTATAGCAATGCTACATCATAAAGTGTCATCTGCACAATTTATGCGTAACTTTATTTATGCAATCGTTCCCGATAACGATTGCGAAGGATGAAAAATCTCCATTAACTCGTTAAATTTCTTATTTTAGTTATCCACGTACGTTTTTTGACCTATCAGCCAATATGAAATTTGATGATGTAATAACGATCAAGGATATCGCCAAGGCCTTAAACCTTTCCACTTCCACAGTATCCCGCGCACTACGGGGGCGGTATGAGATCTCTGCAGAAACAAAGAAGATGGTGCTCGAGTATGCTGAACGCATGAATTACCGTCCTAACCTTATTGCATTGAGCCTGAAGGAACAACGCAGCAAGGCCATCGGCATTGTAGTATCGGAGATTGCCAATAACTTCTTTTCCCAGGCAATTAATGGTATTGAATCCATTGCCTATAACAGGGGCTACCATGTTATTATCACGCAAAGCCACGAGAGCCGGGACAGGGAGATGGTAAATGTGCAGCACCTGGTATCCCGCAATGTAGATGGGCTCCTGCTCTCTTTCTCCTGCGAAACCACAGACATCTCCTACTTCCAGCAATTACATGAAAAAGGTTTTCCTATGGTGCAGTTCGACAGGGTGATGGAAGAGCTGGACACCCACAAGGTTATAGCAGACAATTACCAGGGCGCTTTCCATGCCACGGAACACCTCATCTCCCGGGGTTTCCGAAAAATAGGGCACATCACCAGTACTAACAACCTGAATATCACAAGGGAAAGATTACAAGGGTATAAAGATGCCCTGCTGAAACATCATATTCCTTACGACGAAGAACTGGTTAAACATTGCAATCGTGGTGGTATGATCTATGAAGAAGTAGAGGAGGCAGTGGAGAGTTTATTCTTTAATAAGAGTAAAATTGACGCTTTATTTACCGCGGGTGACCGGCTCACTACTGTATGCCTGAGCGCGCTGAAAAATGTGCAGAATAAATATAAACAGGTAGGTTTCATTGGGTTCACCAATACCAACCTGGCAGACCTTTTTACACCTTCTGTAAGTGTGGTTCGGCAACCGGCGTTTGAGATCGGGCAAAGGGCCACGGAATTATTGATAGAAATGATAGAAAGCAAGAAACCCATCACGGATTTTGAGCAGGAGGTATTATCCAGCCATCTCATTGTCCGCGATTCCTCCAAACCGCTTTAATCTATCTTCAGGCTTTTTACGGGGTTACTATACCCGGCTCTGATGGCCTGGTAACTCACCGTCAGCAATGCGATCGCCACAGCAATGATACCAGCTATGCCAAAAACCCACCAGCTGATGCTGATCCGGTAAGCAAAATCGTTCAGCCAGGTGTAAACAGCATACCAGGCAATTGGCCAGGCAATGAGGTTAGCAATGATCACCAGCTTCACAAAGTCTTTGCTCATCATAGCCACAATATTTTGTACTGTGGCACCCAGTACTTTTCGGATGCCTATTTCTTTCAGCCTTCTCTCCGCTGCATGAGATGCCAGCCCGAATAAACCAAGGCAGGAAATGATAATAGCCAATAGAGCCAGGATCAATACTACGGTACTCACCTGTTTATCAGACTGATAGATCTTGGCAAAATGCTGGTCCAGGAAATAGGGATCGAAAGGATGACCTACCACATGTTTGTTCCAGGTAGCTTCCACCACAGCCATGGATTCTTTGATCTTATCAGCGCTGATGCGGATAGCCATTTCACTGTAACCCCAGTCCTTCTGATTGAACATCATCAGGGTTTCTATCTTGTGGTGGAGGGTATTAAAGTTGAAGTCTTTTGCAACCCCTATGATCCTGCCGGAAGAATCCATGCCGCCGTACCCGAACATTTTACCGACCAGGGATTCCATGGTAGCACCTTTCTTTTCTTCCTTCAGTAATTCTTTGGCCAGGGATTCATTGATGATATACTCTTTTGCATTATTGGACACATCTTTTGAAAAGTCTGTACCTGCCACAAGCGGGATCTTATATAACCTGATGAAATCCTTATCCACTACTACAGCTGAAGTGGCCAGGGAACGAGCGGGCCCTTCTCCATGGAAGGTGGCGCTGGTCTGGTGTATATTAGCACCTAATCTTTGCTGGGAGGCAGATACGGAAGAGATCAGCGAACTACCCAGTAGTTCCTGCTTCATCACTTCGTATTTACCGTTTGTTTCATTATCCAGTTTCAGCAGTAATACCTGGTCCCCGTTAAATCCGCGGTCTTTGGTTTGCATGAAATGCAATTGTTTCAGCGCAAATACCGTGGCTATGATAAGGAACACCGCCGCAGTGAACTGCACTACTACTAATGCATTCCGCAGGTTGCCCTTATTCCTCCCCTGCTGTATGGAACCTTTCAATACTTTCACAGGTTCAAACGAAGAGAGATACCCGGCCGGGTATAACCCGGCTAATATACCCAACAACAAGGTAGCTCCTGCTACAAGGCCAAATACTTTGGGGTTGGTGAATAGCGGGAAGTGTAAGGCACGTTCGCTGAAATCAGATACGTATGGCAGGGTGAGCATCACAATCAGTACTGCGAAGATCAATGCAATGAAAGACAACATCACAGATTCTCCGATAAACTGCCATGCCAGTTGTGAACGATGTGCACCGATCGATTTGCGGATACCTACTTCTTTTGCCCTTTCCGAAGACCTTGCTGTAGACAGGTTCATGAAGTTGATGCAGGCAATGATCAGGATCATCACGCCGATAATAAAGAAGATATAAGTATAACGTTTATCGAACTTCTGGAAGTTGATGTAGTCATGCGTAATATTAGTAGAACCTGCATGCACATCCTTCAGGGATTGCAGGAATAGTTCATATCCCTTCCACCTGTCTTCTTCCGCCATGTATTTTTTCAGGAAGGCAGGGAACTTATTGGTGAGCCCTGCTATGTTGGCTTTCGGCGTTAATTCCAGGTAAGTGGTGAGCCAGTTACCGCCCCAGTTTTTCTCCCATCTTGGATTGTAGCGTGTGTTCAGCGTAACCAGCGCATCAAATTGCATATGGGATGCAGCAGGCACCTTTACAACGCCGGTTACGTTCAGCACGATGGTATCTCCTATATTCTTTACGATGACCTTACCAATAGGATCTTCTTCCCCGAACATCTTTTTTGCCGTTTCTTCCGAAAGGATAACATTGCCGGGCTTCATTAATGCTGTATGCTTATCTCCTGCCGTGAGCTGGAAATTAAACAGCTGCAGAAAAGTAGAATCTACCAGGAGGGTTGTTTTCAGGAATAACCTTTTCTCTCCATAATTTATATCCACATTACTTTGTGTTTGCACCCTCGTAAAGTTCTTCACTTCCGGAAACTCCCGTTTCAATGCTGTAGCCATAGGGTACATACTCAGCGCAACATTCTGCGGAGCTACCATACCCTCCCATTTCTGCACTTCACATAACCTGTAAATGTTCTTTGTATGCTGCCCATCGAAATCCCTTTCGTATGTAACAAATAACATGATCATTATACAGGAAGCCATGCCAATGGCAAGACCGGTAATGTTAATGAAGGAAAATGTTTTGTTCTTTAAAAGGTTGCGCCAGGCAATACGGAGATAATTACGGAACATAGCGGTCAGGTTATGGGAAGATAGTATTCAAATAAAATACCATGAAATGTATTTATTGAAAATCAACTCATTATAAAACAACAGTGTCCGCTTTTGATACAGTGGCTGTTCGATTATGAACAAATAACAAGGCAAAACGTTCTTTATTAAACTGTTATGCTATGAAGAAGGCCACCTGCTTATTGTTATTGACAGCTGCTCTCTTTTCCTGCAGCACCCCTACTTACGTTACCAATTTCTGGAAAACGGATGCAACACCCACCAAAACTTACAAAAGCATTTTTATTGCAGCATTGGTGAATAATGTGAATGCAAAAAGCGCCATTGAAAACAACCTTGCGAATGCAGCTGTTGCAAGAGGATACAAGGCTGTAAAAAGTATTGATGTATTTCCGCCCAATTTCACCAAAGAAAATCCATCAGACAAAAGTGCCATGCTGAATAAGATACAGCAACAGGGATGTGATGCTATCTTTACCGTTACCTTACTGGACAAGGAAAGTGAAACAAGGTATGTACCCGGTTCCGGCAGATATGCTCCTTATCCCCGTTATGGCTGGTATGGCAGCTTCTGGGGATATTACTCATATTGGTCTCCCATGATGTACGATCCGGGCTATTATACCACGGATAAAACCTATGTAATAGAAAGCAATGTATATGATGCCCAAACGGAATCGCTCTTATTTTCCATCCAGTCCTCCACGATGAACCCCAACAGTGTTGATGATTTCTCTAAAAGTTACACCGCTGCGATGGTAAAGGAGCTGGAGAAACAGGGGCTTCTAAAGAACTGATCACAGATGTTCTGTATAGTCCCTTACAGGCACGGCAGCTGTGAGTTGCTCATATTCTGATTCCATTAACCTGGGCACATTCGCCACAGCTTCTTCCAGTTGTTCCTGCGTACGGATGCCTACTACGGCAGAAGTTACTGCGGAATGCATCAGCACATATCTTACAGCCGATTGGGAGGGCAGGCGTTTGGTACCTGAAACAGCAGCTATTGCCTCCTTTGCACGTTGTACTTCTTCCGTGGTATAACTGAGGTATGGCGTGGCAGGTTTGTTGACCAGGAGCCCCTTTGCCACACTTCCCCTGGCCAGTACGCCAATGTTGTGTTTTTCCAGCAAAGGCAGGCAGCTGATCTCTGGCCTGCGATCCAGCAGGCTGTATTGCATCATTACACTTACTATATTGGAGCGTATGATATATTCCCTGATCACGTTGGGGCGGATGGAAGAGATGCCGTAGTAACGGATCTTTCCCTGCTCTTTCAATCGTTCAAATGCTTCTATGGTTTCATCGATGGGGTCTTCTATGGTTCCGCCATGCAGCTGATACAGATCAATATAATCTGTTTTGAGGCGTTGCAGGCTGCCTTCTACTGCAGACAGGATGTATTCCTTCCGGGGATTCCAATCCCAGCCACTACCATCTTCCCGCCACTGATTGCCTACTTTGCTGGCAATGATCACCTTCTCCCTTTTGCCTTGTAAAGCTCTCCCCAGCAGGCTTTCATTAGCCCCCTTATCATACAGGTCTGCCGTATCAAAATAGTTAATACCCAGGTCTATTGCCCGGCGGATCAATTCCTCATTACCTTCATTATGCTGCAGCAGAGACATGCAGCCGAAGGATACTTCACTGATCTTTAAAGAAGACCTGCCTAATGTATGGTAATTCATACAACCAAGTTAGGTATTTATCTGACGAGCACAACAGTACCTTTTCTAAAAACTTTCTTCCCGCTTTCTCCATCGGTGTATTCCAGTACCCAGGCATAGGTACCCATTTCTACCGGTATACCATTCAGGCAACCATCCCATCGTTTCCGCCAGTCCCGGCACTCGAACATCAATTGCCCCAAACGGTTGTACACCAGGAACTTTAGTTCCTGTGCCTTGTATGCATTCAGGGGATAGAAATAGTCATTCTGCCCATCGTGGTTAGGAGAAAAAGCAGAAGGTACATCAATGTAACAACTGCGTGCTGCTTTAATATACCGGTCCATTGTATCCCTGCAATTCACATTATTGCGAACGATCAGGCGGATGCGGTAATCCTGTTCTTTTGATTGCGGGAAGTAACGCATGGAGAGCGGCCGTTCTCCCATACTGGTTGTACCATTGCCATAATCCCATTCCCAGGTTACTATATTACCGGTACTTTCATTCTCAGGTTTTACTATTTCCATGGGGCAATATGGGCCGGGACTTACAGAGAAGATGGCTTCCAGCTCACTGGTGATCAGGATGGAGGTTGCCACTTTTGCACGGCATACCCCATTGGATACTTCCAGCTGTACCGGCATGTTGCCAAAACTATTAAACACTTTCACAGGCCGTTGTTCAAGACGGACCTCCCCATCTGGCATGGTCCATCTCCAGCTGTTAACATGATTGCTTCCATCATGTACGAAACCCGCAGTGGTTTGTTTACAATTGAACTGCAGGGAAAAAGTAAAATTAGCATTAACGGTATCGGCTGTATTAAAATTGGCTGCCTGCCCCACTGCTGCCATTTGCCAGCATGCTCCCTGTAATGTATTACCATCCGTGCCGCTGGCCGTTTGTACCTGGAAGTTTCCCATTGTGAAAATGGGCGCTGAAAATTTCAGGACCACGGTATCTGTAAATCCATTGGCATTACAAATTCCTGTAGCGCTGGTAATTGTAACAGGCCCTGGGCCCGTAATGATAAAATCACTGCCATCTGCTGCAATAGAACTACATCTTACCGGTATGCTCAAACCTAACTTCACAGATTCAGGTGCGCAACCCGGCAACGCTATACTTCTCAGTAATACCGGAGGTTGTGGTGCCATGCTGAACAACGCTTTTTTTCCCGCCAGCGTTTCCACATGGCAATTACTGGTGATGGTATTACCATCTGTACCTGTTACCAGTGTTACTGTATAATCACCTGCCACCAATATGCGTTGGTCCAGCTTTAATATTACTGAGCGGGTAAGACCATTTGCATTGCAGGTAGTACCGGCAGACTTGATATGCACAAGGGAAGGGCCACTCAATACAAAATCACTGCCATCAGCTGCTATAGCACTGCACCTGATATCATCCGGGAACTCCAGTTCCAGCTGGTCCGGCGCACAGGGTAATATTTTCATCTTTGCCATGCCTACCGGTAATATGGCGGCTACCGTAAAGCGGGTTGTTTCACCTGCCGGTAATTGTTTGCTGCATGCATTCAATAAGGTATTAGCATCTTTCCCTTCCTGCGCCATGATGGTATAAACACCTGGCGTTAATGGTTTATCCAGGTAAAGGATTACAGAGTCCAGATCAAATCCATTTGTACAGGTCACTCCTTTTGCAGACTTAATGATGGGGCCTCCGGGGCCAAACGTAAAATCTCCTCCATCAGCATCCAGGGTGCTGCACAATACTTTCCGGGATAACTTTATGCCAACTGAAAAATTCGCACAGTCATAGGTGGAAGAAACCAATGCAGGCAATACAGGATCTGTAATATCCGCAGTACCTCCGCCAAAGCTCAGTTTATATCCGCTCTGTGAATTCGAAAAATGACTGATCAGCAAAAGATATTCATGCCCTTTTTTTAAGGTGGCCATGGAACTGAACAACTCCTGGCCAAGACCTCCGCATACATCCAATGATCTTCCTGCAGAAGATGCTCCGGTAAGCCCTTTTTCTCCAGACCAGTTCATGGTAAGATATAGATTCGTGTTGTTGTATACTTCGTTGGGATCACGGCCTGTAATATCCCAGATCTGCCAATCATAATCTTCATTCAGATCATTGGGTGTGATGGTAAAGCCAAGTGTACCTTCTGTATAACAAGTGAACTTATACCAGAAAGGATTCTTATCCTGGTGAAGAAAGTCTCCCGCATTATTACAGGTAGGGCCAGGTACACCTCTGTACCCACAAATAGGTACGGATTGTTGTATAAACGTTTGTGATCCACATACAGGAAATGCAGTAGCAGGCGTCTGACCAATTGTCGAACAAGCAGTTTGAGAATAAGCCCGGTAGGTGAAAGCCAGGAGTATCAGCAGGTAAAGGGAACTGTATTTCAACATGTTAATTGCGTGCAGTCTAAAAGACTATGTTGTAAATGTAGACAATAAAAAACTTTTTTTTGAAGAATTGAATATTACCATTTATATTTGTCTACAAGTTTGGTAGACTATTAAAAATCCAACCATGAAAGTACAAACCGAAACGTTCGAAACCAGCCACCATCAATTATTTAGTGATCTCTTCACTTTTTCTGTTGTCATGCGCTCCGGTGCATGCTGTTGTTGTAAATGCTAACACCAACATTCTCACCGTTTTAGATTTTATCTTCCGCTGCACCAACCATTTCCCGGTATAAAAACGGGAGCGGAGTCCTCATGGACCAATAATAACCAATCATTACTTCCCAAAAATTTTGTCATGAACAAAACAGAACAACCCGTGTTTCGTTTCGAAGGAACGATCACTAACCCGCAACTGCAATATTTCCGTAAACACGGTATTATTCAATTCAAAAATTTTGTAGACAGGAATACTGTACAACGTTTTATTCATGAAACAGAGAATGTACAGGACCAATTACTGCGATACGACATCAAAAAAGTAAATGGTATTCCTCTCAAATTTGGCCAGGACGAAACCGGAGCGCCTTTCATCCAGCGTATTGCTTTTGCTTCGCAATACAGCGATACCCTTAGTAATTTCCTCAAAGACAAACGCCTGCAGGCACTCACTCAATTGCTGGCTCCTTATGATGGCCGCATTGGTGAAAATGAAAAAGACGGACTGGTAGTGAATCATTACGTGAACACGGTAGAGAGCCAGTTTAAGCAACTGGGCTGGCATACAGACAGTCCGCGTGATCTCTTCCTGGGTTCACGCATTATGCCCATGCTGAATGTAGGGCTGCATTTAGATGACTGCCCCCTGGAAAATGGTGGCCTGAGAGTATTGCCTGGTACGCATCACCAGGGATTGTTCCGTTTGCTGTTCAGGAAAAAGTATTTTATTGATAACGATCCTGATAAAAAAGAAGTGGGGTTTGATATTGAAGCAGGAGACCTTACTATCCATGATGGCAGGTTATGGCACAGGGTGCAGCAATCACCGTTCTATGGGGAAAAAAGCCGGCGGCGTGTAATGTACATTCCTATCATCACAGGAGCTTATCAACCTAAACATGCGGACAGTCCAACACCATTCTATCATAAGCTGGCACAGCTGGGCTCTTTGAAGAACAGCGGTATTGCTGCTTTCCGTTCAAAGGAGAAAAATATTCCGGAATTAAATTCACTATAATATGCCTTACGCTTTAGTAACCGGCGCCGCCAAAGGAATTGGCAAAGCCATTGCAGCAGAACTGGCTGCAAAGAATTACGGGCTGCTGCTGGTAGACCTTGATGCTCATGGTGTGAATACCACTGCGGCAGAACTGATCGTTACCTACAAAGTACCGGTGCAGGTATTACATCTTGATCTGTCCAAACCAGATGCGGCAGAACAGGTAAAAGTATGGACGGCGGACCATCACAGGGAATTGAGCGTGGTGGTGAACAATGCAGGATATGGTTTGAACGGGCGGTTTGAAGAACTGTCTGTCAGAGACCAGCTCAATATCATTGATGTGAACATCAGGGCACAGGTAGCCATTTCGCATACCTTCATTCCTATCCTTCGCAGTTTTCCCAGGTCATACCTGTTAAATGTGGGTAGTACCACTGCTTTTCAAACGGTGCCCTTTCTGAACATCTATGCAGCGTCCAAGGCATTTGTATTGTCCTTTACCCGGGGTCTCCGTTTTGAATTGCGGCAATCCCCAGTATCTGTCAGTTGCCTGATACCGGGCAGTACGGATACTGATTTTGTGAACAGGGCCGGGATGGGGCTGAAAACCCTCCGTATTGCAGAGCGATTCAATATGACGCCGGAAAAAGTAGCTAAGATAGCAGTGAAGGGATTATTTGCGGGAAAAGCGGAGATCATTCCCGGATTTACCAACAGGCTGAATGGCCTCCTGCCTAAATTTTTCCCGAAGATATTCGTGGAAAAGATAGCGGCGGGGATCTATGAACCGGCACAGTTATCTTCAGACCTGCAGGCAGTTCCGGCGGCTACATAAATTTGTATGTAAGGGTTTTTCATTTTAAATTATTTTGTTATATTTATACTGACATTAGATGAGACGTTGCCATCTGCCCAAACAGTATGAATCACCAGCAAAATTAATTGGAATGCCAGACGAACATAATAAGCCGCGGGACATTATTGATAAGCTCAAGTTACACCCACCACCGGAGGCTGCAGACTATGATCATGGAGAAGGAGGAGATTGCCCGGCCTGCGGGGCTAAGGATGCCAGGCAAAGGGGCTTAACACATTGTGCTTATTGCGGGTATGAGTTTATTAAACCAGAAAAGAGAAAATAATATCAAAGGGCTGTTTCAATTTAACATGAAACAGCCCTTAATATTTTGATTTACAATGGAATAGGAGGATCCTTTTACCTGAAATCCGCCATGGTAGCTTAAACCTTGCTTTATCCTTGCTTCATCCCTGCGCTGTAGCAAGGGTTTAAGCTACGTTAAAGCAAGGATAAAGCAAGGATAAGGTTATTTACCCGCTATTTTTTACGCTCTTGCGCTCAAATACTGATACGTTTTATACCTCAGCCGGGCAATATCTTCTTCCAGTACCGGCTGGTTCGCGTCCTTCCCCATATCATCCCAGATGCGGATACGGATATAGGCATCAAATAAAGGATCACTCTTAAAGGCAGCAGCTTCTTCGGCAGACATGGGGCCTCCCTGGAAACCGAGTGTTTGTTTGCTGGCCTCAGACAAGGTATCATAATAAGCAGGATCGGCATAGGTGAGGTAACGTTTTGCAGCTACGTGGCTGGCTACCAGTTTCGCCATCTTTTCCGGGAAACCCCTTTCCATCAGGTAGCGGCCTCCAAGATCATCGTGCTTCATGGTACCGTATACATGCATCTGCTCTTCGGTTTCAAAGAAATGACCGATATCGTGCAGGAAAGCAGCCAGCACCATTTCATCATCATAACCTTCCTGTTCTGCAATGAGTGCAGCCTGCATCATGTGCATCATCATGGTAACGCTTTCGCCATATTCATGATGGCCGTGCTGCTGGTATAGTTCAAAGATCTCGTCTACGGTTTGTTGGGCTGAATTGGACATATAGTTTGGATTTAGGCGCATCTGCAAATTATGAAATTATTCAGGCAGGATGACGTTATCATATCTTTACTTCATAGATGTTGCAACAGGTAAATGAACGGAACATAGGTATCCTTCCCCCTTTTTTTGGGCATTTATTTTTTTATCCCCACAACATAATATACGCTCCGGCCGGGTCCTGTATCAGTACAAATTCCCCCACGTTACCGCAGCTTCTTTTTTCGCTCATGATCTTACCACCGAGCTTTTCGCATTTGGCAAGACTAAGATCGAGATCCGCCACCTGTATATATACCAGCCATGTGGGAGGCAGGTGTTTATTGCTGCCTTTGTTGTGGCAAACACCAGCAATAACATCACCTGTTTCAGGATTCTTCATAAAATAATCTTCATAATCTCCCATCTGTTGTGTGCCAATTTCCCAGCCTATTACTTCGTGATAGAAATTACTTACCTCTGTAGCATTAGGTACAGTGAGGTCGAGACCAATGAGCATTCCGGGTTGCTTATTCATAAACGGTTTTGTTAATATTGCAAATTAATCATTAACAACGGAACTTGAGTATGGGAAAACGGTCAACTAATTGGTCATTTGTGACAAAAAAATAAGCTATATTGAACCTCACACTGCAGCAACTATATGAAAAAGTTAACCGTATTACTTAGTAAAAAGTACAGACATCTCAGCGTGGCTGCCATACTGGATGTATTTCAAACAGTGAATGCACATTATAAGGCAGCAAACGGAGAACCATTTTTTGACATCACCTTAGTATGCCTTGATGATGATCTTCCATCTACGCCGGTATATGATCTTTATGAACCGGTGTTGCTGAAAGACGCGCCTATCTCAGACCTTGTACTCATCCCTGCGTTCCAGAGCGAAAATGTGAACCTCATGGGAAATGCCGCTTTTATTCCTTACTTACAGGAACAACAGCGGCTGGGGGCTGAAATTGCGAGTTTCTGCACAGGGGCTTTCCTGCTGGCAGCATCAGGCCTGTTGGATAATAAAAAGGCAACTTCGCATGTGATGGCTATCCAGGACCTGGCGATCAAATTCCCCCTGGTAAAGGTGCAACCGGAAGCGGTGGTAACAGATGATGGCGGAATCTACACCAGTGGTGGCGCTACTTCTACTTTCCATTTGCTCCTGCACCTGATTGAAAAATACTGCAGCCGGGAAATGGCTATCATAATAGCGAAAGTATTTGCTATTGACATGGACCGTTACCAGCAATCCTATTTTGCTAACTGGGCGCCTTCCCGCCGCCACCAGGATGAACTGGTTACGGAAGCGCAGACCAGGATGGAAAACCGTTTTAAAGACAGGCTGACTGTGGAAGAAGTGATCCATGATCTGCCGGTGAGCAGAAGGAATTTTATCCGGCGTTTTAAAATGGCCACCGGTATTACGCCGATCGAATATTTACAACGCATAAGAGTAGAGGCAGCCAAGAAATTACTCGAACAGCGGTCCCAGAATATTACGGGCGTGATGATGCATACCGGCTATGAAGATGCCAAGGCTTTCCGGCAGGTGTTCAGGAAGATTGTAGGCCTATCGCCAAAGGAGTACAGGGAGAAATATGCAGGATAAAAATTATAAAGCGGGCCACCTGGATACCAGGTGGCCCGCTACTTTTTATTTAGGCCATTTCTTTGTTACCGGCACTGAATAGAAAGTATCCAATGCTGCCGGTTCCGGTTTGAAATAGGTTACATATGTAAACTCAGATTCAGGTTTCACACCAGCAAGCGAATCTGCATTCAGCTTATTGGGTTCCCACCATACTTCTTTGGTTGCACCAGCCAGGTCAACATACGTCATCTTCACCCCGATGTAATTCTCCGTTGTTCCGATCCAATCCCAGCGCATCAAACCATTACTGCGTTTCACAATATCTTTTGTGATGCGGGGCAGGCAGGACAGCTGGAAGATATCTCCGTAAACATTTGCGATCTTCTCTACTCTTACAGAACGATGCCCTGCATTATCGTATGTGTAAATAGAAAAGGTTTTCACACCTTCCGTCATATTGTTGAGTGTTACCCTTACGGTATCTACACCCTGTGTTCTTGTTACCGGTATTTCCACAGAATCAGCCACACCGTTCCAGAAGATGCGGCATTTGGTGATCTTGGGATCAGAGGTCAATAACCAGCTGAAACCGATCCTTCCTTTACCACCATAATTCTTCACAGAATCAACACGGCCGATATACAATATCTCTCCTCCTTTCAGGAAATCACGATAGGTATCATCCTGTTTTGCACAGGCCAGGAAACAGCATGCAGTGATGAATGCCAGTATTCCGTATTTAATATTCTTCTTCATGTTCATTCATTTTAAAGATTATCTGCTATTCCCCCAAATGGTTACTTCCATCAGGTGAAAAAATCCGCCGGGAGATCCTTCCGCTGCGCCCCATGCTTCGCGCACCCTCCAACGTAAGTAGCGGTAAGATCCTGCATTGAGGGGCACAATGAACTCCTCTCCTGCTTCTGCATACTCTTTATCTTCCTGTGTGGAAATGTATGGTTCTCCGGAAGGTTTAATGGATTCAAATGAACCGATCATCGTCCAGTTGGTCATACTGCCATCTGTTGCCGGTGCATCAGATCCCCACAATTCCCAGCGTTTGGGATTACCGTGGCCATAGAGATAAGTACCTGTACGCTGCCATACTTTAAAGCGGCTCATTTTTGCTTTCACGCCAAGGTCCATGGTAAAGTTGAGTGGAAGTCCCACATTTTGCAGGGTGTGAAACCCTTTGGTCAGGTTATCGTCCCAGAACATCTGGATGGTCCAGCTGCTGCTGTAGTTCTTGGGCTCACTGGGGAAACGCGCATCCCTGAACTTTGTTTTATCCAGCAGTTCTTCATGGATAGGTACGAGTTTAGTGATAAGGGTATCAGAGAAATTATTCCATTTGTCCTTGATAAAGATCCCGAATGTTCTTTCTTCTGCTTTATATCCACGTACAGCAAAGCTGGCGGATTTCCGCTTTGTGTAGAAGTTATCTGAAGAAACCCAATCCCCTGTAGAGTCCCTTGTAATTACACCGATCACGATATTGGTTTCATCATTATTCAGGAATTTGATATTACATCCGCCAAAATCCGGCGCTACTTCCAGGGAATTAAACACCTCTTCCACCGGAGGTGTTAAAGGGTTCACTTTAATGGAAACCGGTTCGGAGGATACTTCGCTTTTATTCACTGCATATAACTTCACCTCGTATTCTTCCGAAGCGGAGAAACCTTCCAGCACGATGTAATTGATATAGAAAGATGATTTGGCTTCCCGGATCAAACCTTTGCGGGGTTCATACACTGCTTTTATATATAACAGGTCCGGGTTATCGGGGATGGAATAAGTGATCTTAGCTGTACCATGCAGGTTTTCCACCTTCAAATTGGAAACAGGTTTGGGTGGTGCACCCCCACCTTCTATCGGGCCGCGCTTTTCATCTGTACAGCCTAATAACAACAGGAAGGCCAGTAATGGTATGATGAATGTTTTCATTTCAATGCTTTTAAGAAATGTTTTAATAACTATTACCAACCCGGGTTTTGCACCAGGTTACGGTTGTTCAGGATCTCCCTTTCCTGTATAGGCCAGAGGTATTCCCGCATGGTGAATGTTTGCATGAATAATACTTTCAGGCGGTAATAAGCCTCTGGTTGTTCCTGGTCGATATCCCATCCGGTGATGGGTTTATTCATTTCAACATGGGCTATTTTCCACCTGCGCAGGTCCCAGAAGCGATGTCCTTCAAAGGCCAGCTCTATCATTCGTTCCTGCTGGATGATCTTACGCAGGCCTTCTTTGGAAGCATACTTTGGTCCTTTGTTTGAATAAGTATCCCAGGATTCTTTCACCCCTTTCAAACCAGCACGTGCACGCACGGAATCGATGTATTCAAATGCCTGGTTAGTGGGGCCGTTGGCTTCATTTTCTGCTTCTGCATATAACAGGTAAAGGTCGGCCAGGCGCATTTCAGGATAAGGGTATTGCTGCATGGTAAAGTTGCCGCTCTTTTCCACCACACTCAGGTAGTGGATCAGCTTCTTGGGCCAGTAGCCGGTGATGGAATAGTTGGTATGACCAGCCTGTGCAGCCATCTGGCTTTTACGGGCCTGTATATACATGGCGGTACTGATATTGGTATTATTATCGTCGGAACTGCCATTACCAAACCATACGCCCCTGTCAAAACCAAGGTTGGCATAAAAACGCTGTTCTCTGTCGAAATGGAGGTAAGCACTTTCCGTACCCTTTTTAATGAGCGCGGAATCTTCCGGCGCCGCTTTTCTCACACTGTACCTTTCCGCATAATTGAACTGGTTATCTTCGTCGATGGGCACCCCATTTTTTGTATAGAACAGTTCTGCCATCTTCTCTGTAGCCGCGTACATCCCTTTAGGGTTACCGCTAACAGAGGTCCAGTTATATAACTTCGGCATGGCAAAACGCTGGAGCTGGTTCACCCTGCTTTGCGTATTTGCCCAGATGATCTCTGAATTCCATTTATCCGTTACTGCCATCCGAATGTCCATCTGCGTTCTGATCTGGGAGTTCATCACCAGGGTATTGATCACCGGCCTGAAACGATATAAGCGCATGCCTGTTTCATGGCAAACATCAATGGCCTGCTTACAGGCGGCTGCTGCTTTCACCCATTTATCAGGATCATATGTGTTAGGGAAGATCTTCGTTCCTTTACCAAAATCAGCATAGTCCGGGTTACCATTGAACAAAGGGCTGGCAGCCATTACAAGCAATTTGGCTTTAAGTGCCAGCGCAATGGGGCGTGTAACCCTGCCCAGTTCCCCCACTTCGTTCTGTATCCGCATCGGCAGATCAACTGCAGCAGTGTCCAGGAGCCTGGAGATATAATTTACGCAGGTATCAAAATGTTCCCTGGGTGTTTTCATTTCCTCCAGCTCGTTCATGACGTCTATGTTCCTTCTTACCAAAGGAATAGGGCCATACATCCTCAGCAGGAAAAAATGATAATAGGCTTTCAGGAATTTCACCTCTGCTATCCAACGGGCTCTTTCATCATCATCAATATCTTTCACCAGGCTTATTTTCTCCAGGAATACATTACAATCCCGGATACCCTGGTACAAAGGTTTTCCTGTTGCCAGCCCGCTCCAGTAATTACTGATGGGATTCACTTTGTTCTGCCCGCCTCTTGCCATGTTCCAGTTGGTAGCGTCAATATCTTTGGAGGGATACATGAACCATATTTCATCCGCTCCCATAAAAGCTACGTTGGTATTAAAATCTCCTGTTGCCGGCATGTAGTTGTAACAGGTGAAGAGATATCGTTCTGCAGTAGAGCGCATAGCAAAAGCATAATCGATGGTAGCAATGTTATCCGGCACTATGTCCAGGTACTTATTACAACCAGCCACCATACCCAGCAATGCGGCGAGTGCTAATATTTTGATCCGTTTCACGGTGATTAGTTTTAAATGTTTAGAAAGACACCATTAAACCAAGGTTGAACACTTTCTGGATAGGATAATCCAATCCTTCTCCTGCCATTTCCACATCCCAGAGTTTGAACTTGCTCCATGTGAGCAGGTTAGTGCCGTTCATATAGATCCTGAAATTGGTCATGCTGTAACGGCGTTGTAATGGTTTAGGCAGTGTGTAACCGATCTCTATGGATTTCAGGCGAAGGAAAGAACCGTCACGCATCCACCAGGTACTGGTCTGTGCATTGTTCGCACTCATCTGTTCACTTAAACGAGGCCATAATGCGTATATGTTCCGGTTGTCCTCAGACCAGTGATCATCTGCGATAGCTTTCATCAGCTGGTTTACAGGCCTTCCGGGAAGTGCTGCTTCCCCGCTATAGTTATATGCTCCAAAAGGACTTACTGCGCCGGGGTTTATCCAGAAAGATTCCTGCGCCATTCCCTGGAAGAACATAGAGAAGTCGAATCCTTTGTAACCGGCCGTTACACCAAATCCGTAAACGATCTCCGGTTTTTCAGGATTACCGATCGGCACTTTGTCCAGATCAGTGATCTCTCCATCTCCGTTCACATCCCGGTATTTAATATCCCCGGCCATATAATCTGTGCTGAAGGTTTGCCTGGGAGAGTTGGCCACATCATGTTCATCCACAAATAATCTTTCTGCAATGAATCCCCATACCTGGTTAGTGCTATAGCCAATTTTGGAGAGATATTTTTCATTGTATTCAGGCTCTTCAAACTTCCTGTATTTGTTGGCACTGAGGGTGAAGTTTCCGCGCAGCCCTACCCAGAAGTTCTGGGAAAAGTGTTTATTTCCATCTATGGAGAAATCCAGCCCCTGGGAAGAAGCTCTTCCCATATTAGCATATGTAGTGGCTTGTAAGCCCATGGAAGCCGGTATGGTTGTACGGGCCATTAAGATGTTATGCCGGTAGTCGTGCCAGAAGTCCGCCTGGATATTAATAGCTTCGAATAAGCCTAATTCAATACCCAGGTTTGTTTTATCCGATGTTTCCCAGGTGATGAAACGGTTATCGTAACGGGAGATAGAAACGCCCTGTTGGGTTAAGGCGTTCTCAAATCCGAACGATGCTCCCTTAGCGCTGTTCTTCATGTTGATGTTAGACAGATAGAAGAAGCGGTCCTGTTTTCTGCCAATGGCATCATTTCCTACCAATCCGTAGGTACCGCGTAGTTTCAGGTTGTTCACCACCCGTTTGAATGGTTTCCAGAAGGGTTCGTTTGAAACCGTCCAGCCCATACCGGCAGAAGGGAAGAAACCAAAACGTTCTGTTTTATAGAAACGCTCAGATCCATTGTAACCAAAATTGAACTCCACAAAATACCTGTCGTCATAACCATATGTTAAACGACCAGATAACCCGGAATTACGGAAAGGCAGGGAGGATTGAATATCTCCGTCAGTTGCTTCCAGTTTGTTACGCATCATGTATACCAGCATACCGCTTAACGTATGGTATTTGTTGAATACACGGCGGTAATCCAACGCACTTTCCAGGTAGAAGTTGGTGGTCACATTCCGTTTACCAACACCATTGCTGAGGAATTCCTCTCCCTGTTCGATCTGATCATACCTGTATGTATCTGTTCTTTTATCATAGAAGCCCATCTGGTAGTAAAAGGGAATATAATTCCGTGCAATGTCGAAGAAGCTTTCGCGGTTGGTGTTCATCATACCCCGGAACCGCAAACCTTCTGTAATGGCTTTCAGGTCCTGGTTCACTTCAAACTGTGCCAGCATCAGTGCCCTGGAATAATCCTTATACCCTTTCACCATTTCAGCATAGGGATTGATGTAAGCACCATTCTCTGCATTACCAAACATAATATGCCTTACATGCTCATGTTCTGCATCCTTGGGGAAATAAGCAGGGAACAGTACGGGATTAGAGCGCATCACCAGCCGGTACATGTATTCCCCGCCCTGTATAGGCCCGTTATAATCATCAAATGATCCATAGAACCGGAAGCCGGCTTTTGTAGTGGGGGTAATATTCACATTCAGGTTAGCCCTCAGCCCGTAACTTTTCAGGTCTATGCCGCTGTTGAAATTGTTGCGTTTATCTACTTTGAATAATCCATTATCATGACTGTAAGAACCGCTGATATTGTACATCGCCACTTTCCCCCCGCCGCTTACGTTGAAGTTGCCGCGTTTGTTGATCGTTTGTTTTTTCAGCAGCACATCCTGCCAGTTATTGGAAGGAAAAGCTACGGGGTTTGCACCGGCGGCTGTCTGATCTATTTTATACTGTGAGTAAGGTGTTATAGCCAAAGGATTACGGGTGATAATAGCTTCATTATGTAATTTCATATAGGTTACATTATCAGCCATTTCCAGGTCGCGCGTGGGTTTGGATAATGACGACTCCAACCTGATATTGATCCTTGCCGCACCTTCTTTACCTTCTTTTGTGGTGACCAGTATCACACCATTTGCGCCTCTTGCGCCGTATAATGAAGTAGCCGTTGCATCTTTCATGATGGTAAACGTGGCGATATCGTCCACATTCATACGGGCTAGGTCCGTAGTGGTCAATTCCATGCCATCAATGAGGATGAGCGGGTCTTGTTTATAACCGAAAGTAGTTACGCCACGGATAAAGAACTCTGCATTGTCCTGGCCGGGTTCGCCACTTCGCTGATAGGCGATCACTCCTGCCAAACGGCCTGCCAGTGCTTGTGTGAGGTTACTGGAAGGAATTTTCATTTCAGCAGGATTGATAGAAGTCACCGCTCCTACCACTTCTGTTTTCTTTTGGCGGCCGAATGCTACTACCACGGTTTCCCCGATCTGTGTAGCGGAGGATTGCAGGATAATATCTACCAGGGAACGGCCTGCTACATTTACTTCCTGTGGCAGGAACCCTATGTAGGAAACCTGCAATACGGCGTTCTTAGGTGCTGCTAATTGATAATATCCGTCTGTGTTAGTGGCAGTACCATTGGACGAGCCTTTGATCTTGATGGTAACACCGGGCAAAGGTGTGCCGAGTGAATCTGTAATGCGTCCATGTAGTGTGGAATCCCGTTGGACAAAGGATATGGGATCAGGGTTGCTTTCTGCCGATGCAGGAAGTGCCGCCATTACCAGGCATGCCACTCCCATTACGATGATCGCAAAGCCTGAAAGGCGGCGCATGGCCTGCCTCCAGAACAGTTTTTTCATAACGTTTAACTATTAAAATGAGGAATCCGTACCCATACAGAAAATCGTATGGGCAAAAAATTGACCAGTAAAGGATTTTGGTTCAGTCGTTTACGGATCTGATAATTGGGAACGTACTAGTATCATAAGTGGAATTTAATTGATAAGGTTCTAGTTTTTTCGGGCAATCGTTGTCATACCATTCAATTTGATCAGGGCAGTCTTTGGCTTAGTTAGGGACCTTTTATGCAATCGTTTGCTGAAAGCTAAATTAGTATAAGGTTTAGCATGATTGTGATAGCATCTTGCTTATTAGTGCCGAAAAATTAACGCGGCATAAAAAAGCCCGGATATACCGGGCTTCTCCTATGGGTGGAAAACAGGTCAGGATGTTAAGGCCAATTCATTGCCAGCAGGTAAATGGAAACAATCAGGTCGGGAATCAGTTTCATTCTTAATATTTTCAAACCTTTGAGTTTCTGCGATTTAACCGTATTCACTGAAATACCCAGTTCCTTTGCAATTTCAAGGTTTTTCATACCATCAATATATCCCATCCGGGAAATGCGGCGGCAGGCATCCGGTAATGTTGCCATTGCCTTGCAGATCTTCGTTAATACTTCGGCCTGAATGATATTGTTTATAATCTGGTTCTCGGCTGCGGGAGATAATGCCTGCTGTTCAAAATTCTTTACTACCTGGCGGTGACGGATAACATTCAGGCTGATGCTTTTAACGGCAGCATAGAGATAACTCCTGATCGAATGCAATTCCTGGGAAACATTGTCCTTATTATTCCAGTACCGGACAAATGCTTCCTGAACAGCATCCTCAGCATCCTGTTTATCGTCTAATATTTTAAGGGAAAAATAGACAAGCCGCTCATAATACTCATTAAAAATTACTTCTAACGGAAATATCTGCATGTCGAACGTTTTTTATAACTGGAATTTCATGGCTGGCATCTGGATATAAATATAAAAACTTCTGCTGTAATTTTTATCAGGGAATGATCTCTACCTCCACTTCCCGGATCACTTCTTTTCTACCGGCAACATTGCCATTATATGCTGTAAATACTGCCTTATAATTACCCGGTTTAGTATAAACATACACCGTCTCTTTTATCTTAGGATCGGCATATCCTTTAATGGCAACGGGCCTGTCCGGGCCATAGTCCATATCTCCTGTATCAAACCCTTTGGTTACGATCCAGCATTCCGTTTCTGCCGTTCTGGTAGAATCCACCAGCGCAGGCGCTATCAGCTGTAACGTGGTGGTAGATATGGTAGATCTGCAAGGTGCGGTCTTCTGCTTCTGTTCGTAGATCCTGAAGCCGGCGTTTTGCATATTTCCCAGGCTTAACAACCCTATTGAAGTTTGCGCATTTAGCAGGAAGTTCTGTATCCGCCATACATTACCTGTACCGTATACAGTCGGGTTCCTCACAATATACCGGAAGGCCAGGTAAAACGGTTTACCTTCTATACTAAGGTCCGCCAGGTTTGCCTCTCCGGAAGCTTTATACGTAGCATTAGTTCCCAAAGCAAATCTATTGGTAATATCCGTCCAGCTTGCCGTTGTAATATCCTCAAAGGCGGCACCTCCATTAAAATCAACAGATGCCATTACACGCAGCTGATCAGGTTGTTTACCAAACTCCACATTGCTCCTGAATGAGAGGTCAAGGCTGTTTGTTTTAACGATCCTCCCGGCGGCAAATGCATAATCATGTAATACTTCCCCGGAGTAAAAAGTAATAAGGTCCGGGTTGCCGGTAAGCAGGAATTTGATCTCCTCCCCTGCCCTGGCAGTAATTTTTTTCTGCGTAACATCAAACTCAGGCACACTTACTTCCAGTTTTTGCGTGCAACCGGTTAAAGTCAGCAAACCGGCTATCAGCATGAATATATTCTTCATCATATCATTTCTCTGTTTATTACCAATTAGGATTCTGAACCAATGCCGTATTCAGGCTCAGATCTTTGGAAGGGATGGGAAAAAGCAAATGCCGTTCATTTACATTTTTATATGCCAGTGCGTAGAACGCCGTTGCGCCGTGCTGAGACATTTCCGTAGCAATATTTTTCATAACCGGTAAAAAAATCCCCCAGCGGATAAGGTCCGGTTTTCTTAATCCTTCAAAACACAGCTCCCGGGAGCGTTCGTCTACGATCTGGTCAAAGAACTCGTTCTTATCACTAATGGTATTAGTTCCGGTGAACAAAGTAGCTTTAGCTCTTGCCCTTACTTTGTTCAAGGCATCCAGCGCAGCAGGTGTTGGTGCGCCATGTATTTCATTTTCCGCCTCTGCATACATCAAAAGCACATCTGAAAAACGCAGCAAGGGAAAATTTGTAGGCGTTGAATTGGCTGAGCCTGGTTTAACCAATTCCCATTCTCTGCGGTATTTCCCCACATTGCGGAGATAGAGGTCTGCATCCTTTGTGTAAGTATGATTTGTTTTGCCGCCGGCAGCTGTATACTTATAGGGTGCAATGGCCACATCCCTCCTCAGGTCCTGCGTTTCATATGATCTGTACAGCTTTGCCGTTGTATTCAGGAATCCGTAGGCAAACCCGATGATAGTTGTATTGGTGGAAGTAATTCCTATCCAGGCCCCGATCTGCCCCGTTTCGTCATAAGCGCCGGATACATTGCCCCAGAATTCCACTTCCCAGATGCTTTCCTTTATATCATATTTATCCTGCGCATAGTTGATAAATACCTGTGCATAGTCCATATTGAGATCATGCGCTGCGCCTGCATCATCTATCACCTTTTTGGCCCAGAAAGCAGCCTTCTCATATTTGGTAACATCCCTTAAGGGATATCCGGCCATATACAGGCATACGCGTGCTAAAACGCCACGCACTGCAGACTGGCTAACCCTGCCGCCAAAGCCAAGCGTTTGAATAGGTGCTACCAGGGCCTCAGCTTCTTCCATATCTTCCAGTACCTTCTCATATACTTCCTTTGCGCTGCTCCTGGCAATTTCCACATCATCGCCTGTTAAGGTAGGGGCCAGTATAAGTGGCACACCTCCGAATTGCTGTACCAGTAAAAAATAAAAATATGCCCTTAAAAAGAGGGCTTCTCCTTTTACCTGGTTCCTGATGGTTTCATTGATCTGAGGATTATTATTAAGATTTGCCAGTAAGCTGTTTGCCCTGTTAATCCCTATATAAAGCTCATTCCACAGGCCCGATACATAAGTATCTGAAGGAGAGAAGTTATATACCTGCGGGCCGGTCACCACCGCATCTGTATTATAAAATCCCTCATCTGCTTCCATTCCCAGCCGGCAGGTATAATGGCGTGCATAAACATTCCTTGCACCTAATATATCATATACACCTATGAGGGAAGCTGTTAATTGTTTTTCATTCTGATAATAAGTTTGCGGAGACAACCGGTCCGTAGGCGTAGTATCCAGGAAACGGGTACAGGAGCTGCCGGACAAGAGCATTAAAACAAGTATTATCAACGAGATCCGTTTCATATTATAATGTTATAAAGTAGCATTTAAACCGAATACCAATGTACGTGCGTGCGGATAGGAAGAAAAATCAAAGCCCGGTGTAAGGGTTGAATTCCGTGCGGATACTTCCGGGTCCATCCCTGAGTAATTCGTCCAGGTGAGCAGGTTCTGCGCAGCGGCCGTTAAACGAAGATTTTTAATCCCTATCCTCTTTGTGATAGCGGAGGGTATATTGTATCCCAGTGAAACAGTTTTCAGGCGCAGATAAGAGCCGTCTTCAATCACCTGGTCTGAATATCTGCCAAGCGGCCCCTGCCCTCCCACCCTGAAAAGGGTATTACTGGGATTATCCGGCTTCCAACGATCATTGTAACTGGCATACTGGTTCATCTCTGTCCTTACTGTTGCATTCCCTTCAAACAGGATGCGGTTTGCATTGTATATTTTATTACCGTAAGACCATTGCAGCAATACGTTCAGGTCAAAGCCCTTATAACTGAAATTGTTGGTAAAACCGCCTGTATGAATGGGGAAAACACGGCCGATGATAGTTTGATCATAGCTGTCTACTGTACCGTCGTTATTCAGGTCCCGGTATTTGATATCACCGGGTTGAACAACATCTCTTGCGTTCCCATTTGCAGGAATTGAACTTTTAAGCCTGTATACTCCGGGAGAGGGATTATCAAAATCTTCATACTGGTAAACCCCGTCAAAAACAAAACCATAGAACATCGCAGCAGGCATCCCCGTTTGTGCAACGTATAAAGGAGTAGTATTGTATTGCGATTCAAAGTTCACAAAGGAGAAAAGTTTATCCTGCCCCCTGGTAAGCGCCAGTACTTTATTTCTGTTGAAGCTGATGTTAAAGCTGCTTCCCCATTTGAAGTCCTTCTTATTGATATTAACTGTATTGATGCCTAATTCAAATCCTTCGTTCTGCAATCTGCCGATATTCCTGAATACAGTTTTAAAGCCGGTAGTTCCGGGGAGTTGTGCATTCAGGAGGAGGTCCTTTGTTGTTTTGCGGTAGAGCTCTGCAGTCAGTTCGATCCTTCCATTAAAGAGGCCGAGATCATATCCGAGATCCACCTGTTCAGCCACCTCCCATTTCAGATCGAGATTTCCCAGATCAAGGGGGATGATCCCTTTCAGCGGTGTACCATTATTCCAGGAATAAGCAGCAATGTTAGGCATTCCCAGGCTGGTGAAGTAAGCAAAATCACTTACCCGGTTGTTACCTGTATAGCCGATACTGGCCCTGATCTTGGATTCAGATATAAAGGGCAGGCTTTTAAAAAATGGCTCCTGCGTCATGTTCCAGGCAATGGCAGCTGAGGGGAAATAGCCCCATTTATTCCCCTTAGCAAATTTGGAAGAACCATCTGCCCGCATCGTAGCTGTAAAGAGGTATTTCGACTTGTAATTATAGCTCAACCTGGCATAAAGAGAAGCCAGCGTAAACTTTCCGCTGGTTGCCGGGCTTGCATAAGCGATCCCTTCATCAAATCCGGAGTATCCTAATTCCTCATTCGGTATATCCTGAACGGCCACTCCATGCAATTTGCTGGTACTGCTTTGCATGGAAAAACCTCCCACTGCATTGATCCTATGTACCCTGTTAATTGTTTTCTGGTAGCTAAGTGTATTTTCATTAGACCAGTTGTTGATCTCCGCATACATTACATCTCCATTTACCCCTCTCACATTTAACGGGTTAAAGGGGGAGCCCTGGATTGTTCTGGAATTATAGAAGTTCTTATTTTCTGAAAGCCGGTTATCTACTGTTCCGGTGATCTTAAGCGTAAAATTCTGATTGATGGCATAGTTGATATAAGCATTCACTAATAGCTCCTTGGCTGTGCTGACACGGTTGGTGTTTTGTACAGTAACTACAGGGTTAAACCTTGCGTTATCTGCATTTACTACCAGGTCGTCGAAATCACCTTCCAGGAGGTTCTTATCCGGATCATTGCCAATGGGGCGATACCCCCAGATATTTGAAAAAAGGTAGGAAGTAGTATTATTACCGGCAGAGGAAGCAGCTACAATACCCGTATTTGAGTTGTTACTATAATTCAGGTAAACACCAGCCTTTACCTTAGAGTTGATCACCTGGTCCAGGGCTATCCGGCCCTGGTAACGGCGCGTACCGGTATTTGAAATGATCCCCTGTGTATTATTAAGGGCGCCGGATACGGCATATGTTGTTTGATCATTGCCACCTCTTATGGCAAAATTATTCATGCTATAAGGGCTGGGATCAAACACTTCATCTGCCCAATCTATTCCCTGTATATTTTTATAATCATCCAGTGTTCTCCCGTTTGTAAAATAACGGGAGGCAGTTGATAAAGGATTCCTTTCATATTGGAATGCAACAAACTCGTAAGGATCCATCAGCTTCATCTGCTTTCTTGTTTCACTAAATCCGTACAGGGAGCTGAAAGTGATCACCGGTTTACCCTGCTTTCCTTTTTTTGTTTCCACGATGATCACGCCGTTTGCTGCCCTGGCACCATATATCGCCGTAGCGGAGGCATCCTTCAATATATTGATCGCCGCTATATCGTCATTATTCAACGAACGGGCGTCAAAATCCTCTACAGGAAATCCGTCTATCACATAAAGCGGCGAGGTGTTCTGTGTTAAGGACCCGGCTCCCCTGATTACAATATCCTGCCCCTTTCCAGGCTGGCCGTCTGTAGTAGACACTACCACGCCAGGTACTCTGCCAGCCAGTGCTTCCGTAAAAGAAACAACAGGTGCCTTTTGCATATCAGTTACATTTACCCGGCTTACAGAACCCGTCAGATCCTTTCTTGCCACACTTCCATAACCGATCACAACGGCCCCGTCCAGTACTTTTATATCCTCTTCCAGGGTTACATTATAAGGGCCTGGGCCATTCACAGTTACTTCCCTGGGTTTGAACCCCATGTACGTAAAAGTTAATATCCCTTTTTCTCCGGGCAGATCTATCGCATAACTTCCCCCGGCATTGCTTGCAACACCTGCATTGGTTCCCTTCAGTCTTATGCTTACACCAGGAAGCGGTTCTCCTTTGTTATTCACCACCTTACCCTTTATGGTGACTGGTGGCACATTGCCCTTTACTGCAGAAAGTTTTACAACAATCGTTTTTTCCATGATCTGGTAAGTAAGTGGCTGCTCAGCGAAACAGATCCTTAATACTTCTTCCAGTCTTTCCTTTGTGACGTTAATATTTACGGGCTTTGCCTTTTGGAGGAGTTCTTCACTATAGATGAACAGGTACCCGGTTTGGCGGTTGATCTCTTTAAAAATGTTCTTTAGAGACAGTTGCTCCCCTGATATGGTGACATCCTGCGCATGTACTTTTCCGCTCACCTGTTGAAATACAGATAACAGGAACACCATTTTCATCAGGAGTGATGCTTTGCATAATGGCTGATACAATGTGCTATTTCTACTGAATAATAGCAATACTTTCATAACCTGGAACTTTTAAAAATCGGTTGACACTCTTATAAAAACTGCCGGCCCATTACGCCTGCAAACTATTCGCTTATTTCCGGGGTTACATTCAATTATTTAACGGCTTTTACCAATACCTTCCTTCCCTGCACTTCCATGTGCAGGTTACCAGATGTATTGAGCATAGCAATCACCTGTTCAACAGATGAGTTCTTAGAAATGATGCCACTGAAATGAATATCAGGAACAATCCCTTTCTCATATTCTACTTCAATGTCATACCATCGGGCCAACTGGCGCATCACCATTCCTATGCCTGCATCCTCAAAATGGGAGAGGCCCTGCTTCCATGCCACGGCGGCCTGAAGGTCAGCTTCCACCAGCCTGATGCCCTTACCTGTAACGGCCTCCTGCCCTGGCTTCATCTTTTGTTTTTCCATGCCTTTACTTACTATCACCGCACCTTCGAGCAGGGTGGTCCTGGTTGTTTGTTCGTCCGGGTAGGCCATGATATTAAAATGTGTACCTACTACTTCCACTTTTGTTTCCCCTGCCTTTACAATGAATGGCATACTTTTATTCTTCGCCACTTCGAAATAGGCTTCCCCGCTAAGCTCCACTTCACGAACAGAATCATGGAAAGCAGTTGGATAACGCAGGGAAGAAGTTGCATTCAACCATACTTTACTTTTATCAGGCAGCACAATACGGTATTGCCCCCCTACAGGTGTATGCACCGTATTATATCCTGCCAATGCGCCTTTATCCTCTTCCTTTCCCTGGTATAATAATTCGCCGTTCTTTTTGATCAGTTTCGCAGATCCATCTTCATATAGCGCCCCATCCTCCGCTCCATCCAGTTCTATCACGGAGCCATCTGCCAGCGTAAGCCTGGTTTTGCCAGTGTTTACGGGCGTATTTTTTTTCCGGACCGCAACATCCCGATCAAGTTTTATATCCCCGGGATCCTGCCAGATCAGCCATCCACCGGCGAGGCATAACAAAGCCACTACAGCAGCAGACCACAAGACCTTTTTCCTTTTTCTTAAAAAGGGAACGCTGGCTGTATTTCCGGTGCGCGCCGCAATTAATTCCCAGGCTTTACTTTTATCGCCGGATAAAAACAGTGCCTTTTCCTTATCCAATGCCAGCTGATCTTTGAACTGATCTATCAGTTCTTGATTATGCTCATCTGCCGCCAGCCAATTGTCCACCATCATGCGCTCCTCTTCCGGCAGCTCATCACGCAGATACCTGTATAGCAGATCTGCTTTCTCAAAAGGGTTTAAATTTTCCATATTGAATAACGTATTACTGAGACCCCTGAACAATCAAAAAGGGTGATGGCCCGGGACCTAATATTTAATAAACTTAAGTGCCCTGTTCTCCGGCCCTGTACTTAAAACAGCTATCATGAAACCTCTGGGCAAACCAGCTGTTCCCACATTAAATGTATTAAAGCCTTTCTCTACCTGGATCTGCTGTTGCAACAATACGCGGCCTAAAAGATCAATGATCCTGATACTGCCTCTCGTTGGAACTGCTGCATAAAAAGTTGCGTGTACTTCTCCGTGTGTGGCCCAGAATTGCAGGGATTGTGCTATCTCCGGTCTCTTTATTTGCTGCGGCAGGCTTTTCCTGGCTGTTCCGGAGCTTTGTTTAACAAACCGCACTGCATCTGCAATCACAAAATCATTATTTCCTTCGTCCGTTAACATCACCACACCGTTGCCGGTTGTATTGGTGGTCATGGTATGCGTTCCAAGCAATACCCACCGGCCGCCGGGAAGGGATTGATCCACGTAATAGGTGGTATTGTAACCACTATGGTACACTACGTATTTTGCATTGGTTGCACGGGAAGGAAGCCCATCCGGCAGCCAGACATATACAGCATAATCCCCGGCTTCCGGAATGGCAGCGCGCCATTTCACATAATTTGTACCGGTACCTCCGGAAGCCCTCACGCGATAATTAACACCATAATAATTTGATACGGCAGAAGAGGTATTCCAGGTACCTGTTATTTCTGCGGTGGTATTATCCAGTGTGATGGAAGGTTCCGCAGATAAAGTAAAATCGATGGTATGGATCTTTGAAGGTTGACCACTTGCTGTATATTTCTCCTGTACTAAAACAGAAAGAACATTCGATGTTATCATTCTTTCCTTGTCGATCAGTATAGTTTCTTCCGCATATTTTGCCAGGCTGTCAAAACGGTGGATCAATGCCCAATCCGTATAACCACTGGCAGGCGTAGCCGCCCAGATATCCAGCTTATTACCTGTTACTGCGTATAAGATGCCATTAGTATCTGCAACAAAATTAACGCGGTGATTATTGAAAGGTAACAGGCTGGTGGACCATGTGCCGTTTGTGGCCCTCATGTGATGATATGCTTTAGCTTTATCCCTGGCATCCTCCCAGCTGCTTGCATCCGGCTCTGAAGCAAGCATGTGTTTTTTGAATGCGTGTACCCTTCCCTGTTTATCTACGTACATATATTCCTGGTTCAGCAGCCCGTGCTTTTGTCCCAAACGGTATACAATAGCAGCCGTATCACCAAGGCCTATCAGGTCTGTTCCTAAAGTGGCAAAAGAGACGTTTGCAGAATTTTTCCACGTTCTCCCTTCATCATCACTATAGCTGTATATAATATCGTGTTCAGACTGAACATCTCCCGTTTCGCGCCAGGTAAAAAGAAGGTGCAACCTGTTCCCTCCAAAATACCCCATCCCATCCCTGTATGCATTCCTGTGTTGCCCATCTGTAAGGGGCCCTGTATAGATACCTGCCGAAGACGTCAACCATCCAAGATCTGTCCAGTGAGTAGTGGCAGTATCATATTCAAAAAGCCTTTCTTTCCCGTTTCCGCTATTTCCTATTCTCATTACCAATTGCAGTTTCCCGGATGGCGTAGCTATAAATGACGGATACGTTACAGCGGACTGCGGCACCGTCATTCCAGGTAAAGTATCTGTGATGGCTCCGAAAAGCGCGGCATCCCAGGTATAGCTGCCTGGATTGTTGGCCACACCGGAACCGGAAACACGGTATTTCAGTGCAGACACATGATGGTCAAAAGAAAGGTGGATCTTTCCGTCAGTGGAAATCCCCAACACGGGTACATTATGGCAATCAATTGTGCTGAAAAGATAATCCGTGAACACAAGCGTTTCCCAGGCCCCTCCGGACAAAGACCTCCTTCCCAGGCAAACCCGCCTGTCCTTGTTATAATAAACTACATACTGATAATTATTATAGGTAATAACCGATGGCTGGCTAAAGCTTTGGATACTGGGATAGTAGCCATAGGCGTTCGTGGAATATACCAGTGCTTCGTTATCTACAATCTTGTCGTCCGGAAGTACAACTGATTGTGAAAAACCGGCTGGCGCCTGCAATAACAGTATTATGGCTGCAATGCTGAAAAGTATATTTTTCCTCATAGGTCCTGTTTGAGTATTTACTCATCTAAGACACGTATGTTCAGGAATGAGGTGACAGGTTCCTATATTTTGTGGAACCTGTCGCTTACAACAATATTTTTACTGCCGGCTGAATACTTATAAAAGCCTTCTCCGCTTTTTGCACCGAGGTATCCTGCGGTGACCATATTTACCAGTAAGGGGCAGGGCGCATATTTAGGATTACCGAACCCATCGTGTAGTACCTGCAGGATAGACAAGCAAACATCCAGTCCTATAAAATCTGCAAGTTGCAATGGGCCCATGGGATGTGCCATACCCAGTTTCATCACCGTGTCTATTTCATCCACACCTGCTACCCCTTCAAAAAGAGAATAGATGGCTTCATTGATCATAGGCATCAGGATGCGGTTAGCGATGAATCCCGGGTAGTCATTTACAACGCAGGGAACTTTACCCAATTGCAGCGTGAGTGCTTTGATCTGTTCAGAAACGGCCTTTTCTGTGGCATAGCCATTAATGATCTCCACGAGTTTCATGACGGGTACCGGGTTCATAAAGTGCATACCGATCACCTTTCCGGGTTTCTTAGTAACGGCGGCTATTTTTGTAATGGAGATAGAGGAAGTATTGGTAGCGAGGATCACGTCTGCGCCGGTATGCTGGTCCAGTTCGCGAAAGATCTTCAGTTTAAGGTCTACATTTTCTGTAGCAGCTTCAACGACCAGTTCCACACCTTTCACTCCTTCAGCCAGGTCTGTGAAGGTCTTTAAACGGTCCAGGGTATCTTTCCTGTCTGCTTCTTTGATAATTTCTTTAGCGATCTGCCGTTCCAGGTTCTTATCGATCGTAGCGAGTGCTTTGTCGAGTGCAGTGGGGGAAACATCTATCAGGTGAACGGAGTATCCGTTTTGGGCAAATACGTGTGCAATACCGTTGCCCATGGTTCCGGCTCCGATCACAGCAATTTTCTGCATAAAGATTCATTTTGGTGAATGGTCAATAATCCGGCAATTTAAGGAAAAACCATTCACAAGCGATGGGAACCGCGGTTATTATACTTCACCTGCGCTAATCTTTGCGCTTGAAATCACCCCGTTTCCAGGCTTCTATGAACTGGGCCCAGGCGATTGGATTGAAGATGTTCTGAGGAGGCGTTTGGCCTGCATAGTAGAGGGATTGCTGCTGTTTCTGCATGAAAACACCATAAGCCCCGCCGGCATCGATGGGGATGGAACGGGCCATGGCACGGATCTTGGCCTGGTCGTTATTCTTACGGGCAATTTCATACATATCATTCGGAATATCCATACTTACAAAAGCCTTTTCAAATTCCCTTTTACTGGGATAAGGTTTGATGATGGTTTCAGAGAGGTAAATGGTATCCTCGGTGAGGAGCTGGATCACGGAGTAGCTGTTTCCGGGCAGGTTTGCGGGGATCCTGTATTCTTTTTTGCGGAAGCCCACGGCAGTGAAGCTCAGTGTATCGCCTTTGAAAGCCACGATGGAGAATACCCCCTGGCTGTTGGAAATGGTACCACGGTTCTGCCCCTTTACGATGATACTCACAGCGGGAATGGCCCTCAGGCTGTCCGCCGTCATGGTAATACCGGATATTTGTATAATGCTGTCTTTGAATGCTTTCAACTGCGCCTTTAACAAAAACGGCATGAACAGCAGGGACAAAAATATGATCAGTTTCTTATGCATGCAGCTACTAAGATAAATATATACTCCCGGAAAGAGGAATATAAAACCAACAAATTAAACCTCATTTTAGGTTAACTTTGCTGATCGGAAACAATTTTAACAACAATTTATGATCACAAAAGAAATGGTGCTCGAGGCGCTGTCGAATGTGGAAGAACCCGATCTGGGTAAGGATTTGGTGACACTGAACATGGTGAAAGACATCGAGATCAACGGCAATAAAGTTAAATTTACCGTAGTACTGACCACACCGGCTTGTCCGCTGAAGGAAATGATAAAAAATGCCTGTGTGAATGCCATCATTCACCTGGTGAGCAAGGAAGCTGAGGTGGAAGTAAAAATGACGGCCAACGTAAGCTCCAACAGGAAAGATGGAAAAGGCCTGCTGCCGAATGTGAAAAATATCATTATGGTGGCGTCCGGTAAAGGCGGGGTGGGTAAATCCACCGTAGCTGCCAATCTTGCATTATCCCTGGCACAAGACGGCGCTAAAGTGGGCCTGATGGATGCCGATATTTACGGACCTTCTGTTCCCATTATGTTTGGCGTTCGCGGAGAAAGACCTATGATGGTGAATGTGGACGGTAAAGGGATGATTGTTCCCATGGAGAAGTTCGGGATCAAATTCATGTCCATCGGCTTGCTGGTAGACGAAAAACAGGCGATCGTATGGCGCGGGCCCATGGCCAGCAGTGCATTGAAGCAATTTGTAAGTGATGTTTACTGGGAAGAGCTGGATTACCTGATCATTGATATGCCTCCCGGCACCGGCGATATTCACCTGACCCTTGTTCAGAGTGTACCTGTAACCGGCGCAGTGATCGTAACCACTCCGCAGGATGTGGCCCTGGCAGATGCCAAAAAAGGTATCGGTATGTTCAGCAGCCCCCAGATCCGCGTACCGATCATCGGTTTGGTGGAAAACATGGCTTACTTCACACCGGCTGAATTACCCAATAACAAATATTACATCTTTGGTAAAGAAGGTGGAAAAAGACTGGCAGAAGAACTGGAGATCCCCTTCCTTGGGCAGATACCTTTAGTACAAAGCATCCGTGAAGGAGGTGATGAAGGCGTTCCGGCAGTTGCAGGAAATGATGCCATCACTAAAAATGCTTTTGCTGAATTTGCAGGTGCTACCGCCCGCAGCATTGCTATGCGCAACGCCAATATTGAACCAACGAAGATCGTTGAGATAGTAGTTTAACTTATTTCTGTATCATTACGCTCCCGGCGCCGAAGTCATGTATGGCTCTGCGCTGGGAGTCGAAATGAACAGAGAGGAAAGATACCCAGCCCAATGTTGCCTTCAGGGCATATCTCACGTAAGCTTTCCACAATGCGATCTTTTTCTGGTAATTATCCGCATCCACCACCCTTATCCTCAAAAGATAATTTCCTACAGTGCAGCCGTAAGCTACAGCCAGGGGTTCATATAAACCCCAGATGCCCAGGAAAAGAACAACATTGATCCAGGTGGGTGTATCCTTTTCGTCGCCGATGGCATTCAATAACAGGGAAGCTAACAGCATCAGTACAACGATGATCAGGAAATCAATGAAAGTGGATTGTACTCTTTTTACCAGCACGGGGTATGAAGGCCCGGATACCGGAACCTCGTCCAGATGATCGATCATAGTATAGGAATTTACTTTGCTAATATAACTAAAATACCACTGTATGTATACCCCTAAGTACAACGAGGAAAAAGACTGGGAAACGGTTGCCGCATTTATCCGGCAGAATGGTTTCGGGTTATTGGTCAGTATTCATGATGGCCTCCCTATCGGCACACATCTTCCTATTGAATTAGTTGAAAAAACACCGGGTAAATTTGTGCTTCACGGGCATATTGCCAATGCCAATGATCAGGCTGCCACCTTTGTAACCGGACAAACTTTCATGGTTGTATTCATGGACCCGCATGCTTACATTTCTTCCTCCTGGTATGAAAAGGGAAAGATCCCTACCTGGAACTACATCGCAGTGCATGTGTATGGTGTGCTGCGTGTTCTCACGGAGGCTGAATTGGCGCAATCCCTTCATCAACTTATGGAGCGCTACGAAGCGGGGTCTGAAAACCCGGTGCATGTGCATGATATTCCTGCTAAAGAATTCCATAATAACCTTAAAGCGATCACTGGTTTTGAGATCAGTGTTGACAGGGTGGATACGCGGTTCAAGCTTAGCCAGAACAGGAATGATCACGATTATTTCAGTGTGGTGGACCATCTGAAAGAACTGGGAGATGATCATGCTCACCGGATTGCGTCTGAGATGGAATTAAGGCGGGAGCGAAAATAAGTGGAATAAAGATGTATTAATACCCTTAAGCCTACAAACACCGGTACTAAAAGAGAAACCAGTGCATGTATTTTTTTAAGGAAAGCTGTCCGTATTGTGCTGGTTTTTTCCTTAAAAAAATATATGTACTGGTTTCGGCGCGTTTAGTTAGAGCGTGAATACCTTGCCTCCAACAATTACATCTTGTTTAGCTTCGTCGAAAGTGGCTTTCATGCCAGTGCGATATGCAGCGGTACCCATGATCAGCGCTATTGAGTGAGAATAGGCCGCCTCAATGGGAGCGTTTGTTTTAACATCCTGTTTGCGCACACATTCCATCCAGTTACGTACGTGCGCATCCGTAGTATCATCACCGCCAGTGTTAGCACCGGTTTCAACAGATGCAGCCACGCTGGAGAGGTCCATGCTGGGAAGGAGATTTGCTTTCATGCCCATTTCTGCCGCTTCTTTCTCTCTCAGACCACCGGTTGGACTGATCTTGTTTGTGCTCATGTCTATCATGCCACCGTTGGAATAGTAGAGCTCTTTTGTACCTCCTGCAGAGTTGTGGAAACGGGAACTGTATACTACCTGGAAGCCGTTCTTTGGATCATTTTGCGGACCGTAATCGAACACTGCTGTGAGTGTATCTGCATTGCTGCGGCCATCTTTCCATTGGTAGATCCCTCCGTTTGCTACTGCACTACGTGGATGCTGCAAGCCGGTGAACCAGTGTACAGTATCTATCTGGTGCGTCATCCATTGGCCAAAGATACCTGAAGAGTATGGCCAGAAAAGGCGGAACTCTAAATATTTACGCGGGTCCCAGCTGTCTTTCGGACGGCTGCAGAGGAAACGATTCCAATCCACATCTGATTCTTTGATGGATTTTGTGAGTTCCGGTCTGCGCCAACGGCCGGGCTGGTTTACGTTCCAGGTCATTTCTACCATGGTGATAGGGCCGAACTTTCCTTCTTTGATGAAGTTAGCTGCGGCATGATAACTGGCACCACTGCGGCGTTGCGTACCTACCTGGAAAACCTTTTTAGATTCCTTTACTGCTTTGAGTGCATTGCGGGCATCTTCCATTGTTTCAGCGAAAGGTTTTTCGCAGTAAACATCTTTCTTGTTCTTAACGGCTTCAATAGTATGGAAGGCGTGCTGGAAGTCTGCTGTAGCGATCATTACTGCATCGAGGTCTTTGATCTTATACAGTTCATCGTTGTTCACGCAGGTTTGCACACTGTGGCCCAGTTTACTTTCCAATGCGGCTTTACCTTCTTCACGGCGGCGGTTCCAGATGTCGGAAACGGCGATGATATCAAAGTTCAGTTCTTTATGATTCTTCAGGAAGCAAGGCATCAGGGCCTGGCGAAAACGGTCAGAATAGCCTACCACGCCTACATTCACACGGTCGTTGGCTCCGATAATACGTGCATAACTGCTCGCTGGCATCCCCATTGCACTGAGGGCAACCCCGGCACCTCCCATCATGGAAAGCTTCAGGAATTCGCGGCGGTTCTTTTTTGCTTCTGTCATTTTGTACAGTGTTTTTTTGGTTATTTATATACTTCGTTCAGTTGTTCTGTGAGATAAAGGAATGCGGGTCTGCTTTCTTCCGCCATATTTTTCCAGCCACTTTCTATCATGATGCGGCCTTTGTAATTGGCTTTTCTCATGGCGGCAAAATAGGGTTTGAAATCTTCCTTGCTGGTGCCCGGCGCCCTGCGGCCTTCTTTTTCTGCAATATGGCAATGCACCAGGTAGGGTGCTGCTTTGAGGATATCAGCGGGGTCCTCTCCTTCTTTCATCATATGATAGAGGTCTACCGTGAGCCTGAAATTGGGATGGTTCACCTGTTGTGCCACATCCGTTACGATCTGCAGGCTGTTCATGAAATTATCCTCTGATCTGTTCAGGCTTTCCATGGCAATGATGCGGTCGTATTTCTTTGCTACCGCTGCCATTTTGCGGGAGATGGCGATCAGTTCCTTCTTTGATTGTTCAGGATCCATTCCATCCAGGAGTTTGCGGGAACCGGCACTGCCGAATACGATGATCTTTACGCCTACTATCTTTGCGCGTTGCATGAGGGAATCCACATACCCAAGGATCGCTTTCTCGTCTGCCTCCTTTCCTATGAGGCGCATGGTGCCTGGCATGAAGAGGTTGCAGGTTTCCAGTTTCAGTTTCATTTTCCTGATCCGGGCAAGCTGGCTGTTGAAGGTGGAATCCGGAACGGCCGGGGAGAGTATTTTGCGGGCAGACTCTTCTATATAAGCGAAGCCGGCGGCTTTCAGGAGGCTGTCGTTCTCAAATGAAGTACAGACGCCCAACGGCGGAATACTGCTCTTCTGTGCATTCGATTGCAGATAAAGACCTTGTAATAAGAGGAATAGCAGAAGAAAAGCATATTTTTTCATGGAAAAGTTCGTTTTTCGATACCGTGGGTCAGCCAAAAATTAAGAACTTAAATCGGAAAATCAAAATCGGGTTTTCATAAAAATGAAGGAAATTCGCCAATAATTGCAAATACACTTATGAACAGACAGGAATTGGTGCAGCTTATCAGGGAGCGAAAATCTTACCTTTGTATCGGATTGGATACAGATATACATAAGATCCCCAAACATTTATTATCCCACCCTGACCCCATCTTTGCCTTTAATAAAGCAATAATTGATGCCACCAAGGATATTTGTGTAGCTTATAAGATCAATACTGCTTTTTACGAATGCCTGGGTATCCGTGGCTGGGAAAGCCTCCAACGTACTGTTGAATATATTCCGAAAGAGATCTTCACAATAGCCGACGCCAAAAGAGGCGATATCGGCAATACCTCCACTTATTACGCCAAAACCTTTTACGAAACCTATGGTTTTGATTCCGTAACAGTTGCTCCTTACATGGGGCGCGACAGTGTGGAACCGTTCCTGGGCTTCTCTGAGAAATGGGCCATTGTACTGGGTCTGACTTCCAACGAAGGTTCCCGCGACGTGCAGCAATTGCAGCTGGATGGAGGTTTTGTATATGAGAAAGTAATGAAAACCACTGCATCCTGGGGTACACCGGATAATATGATGTTTGTGGTAGGTGCTACAAAAGCCGATGTGGTAGCGGATATCCGTCGTTTATTACCAGATCATTTCTTCCTGGTCCCGGGTGTTGGGGCGCAGGGTGGCAGCCTGAAGGAGATCTCCGAAAAAGGCATGAACAAGGAAATAGGCTTACTGGTAAATGCCAGCAGAGCGGTGATCTATGCCGGCAATGATGAGAAATTTGCCGAAGATGCCCGTGCGGTTGCTTTACAATACCAGGCGGAAATGGCGGGATATATTCCTGCTTAGGGCCGGCTGCCAGGTTACTTAAAATACATACTTCTTGCCGGCCAGCAGGGCCTGATCTCTGCTTTCAGCCAACCAGCGGCAACAGCGGAATCCTGTTGGATCAGGTCTACAACTTCCAGGCTATCCTTACATTCCACAATGATAACATCCTGCAGTTCCTCATTTTCTGTAAATGGACTTGCAACGATCAATTTTCCTTCTTTCACAAGGTTCCGGACGGCGCTGATATGAGCATCCCGGAGTTGAGAAGTGGTACCGGGATCCTGTTGCCTGTTTATGTCCGAACGCAACATTACCATCCAATATTTCTTACTCTCTGTTTTTTGAATGGGCTCTTCCGCAGCCGCTGTTTTTAATGGTTTTGATGTAAATCTGGCGATCACAAAAGTCAGGAACACCGCCAATAGTAATACAGGCAACAGTTTAGCCATATGCTTCAGATTTGCTGGTCCTAAGGTAATAAATATCCGTAATTCCGTAAATTAGGAGCCGAGGGCTTATAACCTGCTTCCCTCCTAAAATGGAATGCTATGCATCAAGACTTGTTTGAATCGCCTGATTATTTCCAGATAGATGAACTTTTGACGGAAGAGCATAAAATGATCCGTGCCTCTGTGCGGCAATGGATAAAGACAGAAATATCTCCTGTTATTGATGGTTACTGCCAACGCGCGGAATTTCCTTCCCAGATCATCAAAGCGCTTGGCAGCCTGGGTTGTTTTGGCCCCACCATTCCGGTAGGATCAGGTGGCGGAGGGCTTGATTACATCGCTTATGGTCTAATGATGCAGGAGCTGGAACGGGGAGACAGTGGCATCAGGTCCACTGCATCTGTACAGGGTTCTTTGGTAATGCATCCTATTTATACATTCGGCAGTACAGCCCAGAAAGAACGTTTCCTTCCAAAACTGGCAACAGGAGAAATGATGGGCTGCTTTGGACTGACAGAGCCGGACTTTGGTTCCAACCCTGCCGGTATGCTCACTTATTTTGACGACGACGGCGATCATATTTTATTGAACGGCGCCAAGATGTGGATCTCCAATGCACCCTTTGCTGATATCGCATTAGTATGGGCACGTGATCCGGAGGGAAAGATCAGGGGTGTGATCGTGGAGCGTGGTATGGAAGGTTTTTCTACTCCCGAAACAAAAGACAAATGGAGCCTGCGTGCCAGTGCTACCGGGGAACTGGTGATGGATAATGTACGCATTCCCAAAACCAATATCCTCCCGGATGCAAAAGGGCTCAAAGCTCCTCTCTCCTGTTTATCCTCTGCCCGTTATGGGATTGCCTGGGGCGCTATCGGTGCTGCCATGGATTGTTATGATACCGCATTACGTTACGCAAAAGAACGGGTGCAGTTCAACAGGCCTATCGGCGGTTTTCAGCTTATCCAGAAGAAACTGGCGGAAATGATCACCGAGATCACAAAAGCACAGTTGATGAACTGGCGGCTGGGCGTATTACGCAATGAAGGTAAAGCAACGGCGGAACAGATATCCATGGCTAAAAGGAATTCCTGCGAAACAGCCGTACACATTGCCAGGGAAGCGCGTCAGATCTTAGGCGCCATGGGTATTTCCGGGGAATACCCCATCATGCGGCATATGATGAACCTGGAGAGTGTGATCACTTACGAAGGCACACATGAAGTACATTTATTGATCACCGGCATGGATATTACAGGGCTGAATGCTTTTTCCTGAAAAATGGATTGCTTATTTTACAGACATGAAGGGTTTACTCTTTTTAATTGGTATATGCATTTCCGTTAGCACCTCCGCCCAAAAGCTGATCAGCTTCCAGGGAAAGGCACAGGGCACTTATTACATCGTCAAATATATCAGCAATGATACTGGTTCTCTCCGTGAAGATGTGGAAGACCTGTTCAGGCAGATAGACAGGTCTATGTCGCTATACCTGCCCAGCTCCCTGATCAACCGGTTCAACAAGGGGCCACAGGTTGTGATGGACCATCATATGCGGACGGTGGTGCGCAAAGCGCAGGAAGTAAGCAAACTCACAAACGGGTTGTTCGACATTACCATCAAACCATTAGTAGATCTCTGGGGATTTGGCGTTGTAAGGCATAACGGGCAGCCATCCCAGGCAGATATTGCCAGGAAGCGGCGGTTAGTGGACTACAATATGCTCACTGTACGTACAAAATACCTGATCAAAAAAAGAGAGGGTATGGAAATAGATTGCAATGGGATTGCGCAGGGATATACTTCAGATGCAGTGGGCAGGCTTTTGCACGCCATGGGCATTCATAATTTCCTGGTGGATGTTGGGGGCGAACTGGTGGCCTCAGGCGTAAATACACAAGGCCAGCCCTGGAGTGTGGGTATAGAAAGGCCTCCTGATACAGACAGCACCAGCCAGCCGGTACAGGCATTGTTACGGTTGAAGAACAAAGGAGTGGCTACCAGTGGTAATTATCAACGGTTCTTTGATGAAGGTGGTACCCGCTTTGCACATACTATTGATCCCCGTACAGGCCAGGCCCTGCATAACAATATTATTTCCGTTACAGTTACTGCGCCGGATGCGATGACGGCAGATGCATTTGATAATGTGCTGATCATTCTGGGGGTGGATGCTGGATTGCAATTCATCAGCGAACATCCTAAACTAAAGCTCCAGGCTTTTTATGTGTATAAGGATGATGCAGGTAAGGTGCGGGAAAAATATTCTCCTGACTTCTTTGCGGAATAAAGATGATAGGGCACCTGCACCTAACTTCTTCCAGAATAAAAGGCTTCACTCCAAAACAAAAAAAGGGCTGCCCTCAGACAGCCCCGCCATTCTCACATGTTCCGTTAACTTGGTCTATTGGATATGGAACTTTAGTCCAATATTTGCTTGTATCGAGTTAAAATTTGTGATCTCGTTTACTTTGAAAGGTGCATAGTTGTATTGCACATTCGCATTCAGCATTACTGGAGAATATTTACCAAAAGGTATATTGATACCTACTTCAGGACTCACCTGGAAGGCCCATTTGTTCTCTTTTTCCACAAATTCACCCCAATACTTTTCGTAGTTCATATTTGCTGTACCGATACCAGCACCAACGTATGGAATTACGCGGGCATCTGCTTTAGCAAGGTTATATTGTACGGTGGCAAGGATGGGAATGGTCTGCAATGTATGCGTCTGAACGGCAGACACATCTTCTCCCTTACCGGGATATACTGTACGGGGGAACCTTTCATAAAAATCTGCATACCCTACTTTACCACCTACGCTCAAACGATCGTTGATAGCATAATTAAATCCTGCGGTCCATCCACGGAAGCTGGTGTTCTTTGCATAATCGCTCAGTGAACCCAGTGGCTGTGCAATGGAATAGTTCACGTTAAAAGAAACCGGCGGACGGCTGCTTTGGGCAAAGGCACTATGCACACCCAGTGAGCCGATCATCAATAATATAATTACTTTAATACTTTTCATTTTTCTACTTTTTTAGCTGGTCCAATCAATTATTGCTTGCTTTCAGATACGCGCTCTGATCAAACACTGCTTTCACCATCGATTCAATGTTATTACTGTTCCATACACCTGTACCACGCAACATGGCGTTCCAGATAGCATTCAATTTGTTATCTGCATGCGGTGCATTCTTCAGGTCTACCAAGTCCACTACAACAGATTTTTCCCTGGTGCGGAACACTGAATAGTAAGAAGGGAACCAGTAATCAAAGCCCGGATATCCCCAGTAACCTGAATCCCAGTATCCGGGGAAACCTGTCCAGTAACCCGGGATGTAACCAATGGAAGTAGTGGTGTTATCGATGCGGCTTACGTTCACGGCAAGGTCTGGTTTCGCACCTTTATCCACTAATGTATAACCTCTGCCCTGTAGAGAAGTTTTCAGACTATTCAGCAATTTCACATCATATTCTGTCAACTCTTTTTTGGCATCTGCCCTATTGCTGATCACGGCAACAGAATCTACAATACTGAACGTTTTGTAGGACGTAAAGTCTGCTGTGTCGTTATAGTTAGTAACGTAAATACGGGATTCTTCTTCCGTCATGTCATTGAGTGGTTCTTTTCTGCAACTGCTGAACAACAGGGCGCCAACGGCAATTGCACTTAAGATCATTCCTGTTCTTTTCATATGTGTTTATTTTTTCTACTGGTTCTTAAGATGGCCGGTGATGACGTCCGCTTTTACTCATAAGCATTACTAGTTAACCCGGACAAACGGACGTTCATCATCGTTCATTACACTGTTCATCTGCACGCTACATCTCTGCCAAACACACATCATCATCTTCACAATCAACTGCACAACCGACCAATCAATTATTGAACGCTATAGACAGGAGAATGTTACTTTCGTTTACAGGAGAAACGTTAAAATAGGCTTAAAGAAATGTTAAAGCAAAAACCGCCCGGGGAGGCGGTTTGCATGGGGGATTTAAAGTATATATTCTCGAATTTGAATATTATTTTTTGCAGTAGTATATTATGATAACTATATCAGTTCAGTATTCCACGTTTTTTGAGTTCTTCTTCTAACTGAGCAGGTGATTGGAAATGGATACTCTCAATTCCATATGCTTCAGCCGCTTTTACATTGCGTAAATTATCATCGATAAAAATAGTATTTGCTTTGTTCACTTCATAGCGATCGAGCAAAAGCTGATAAAAATCATGTGAGGGCTTGCGGAGTTTTTCTTTACCTGAAACAACGATGCCATCAAACCATTGCAGGAATTTATATTCCATTAATGCGATGGGAAAAGTTTCGTTGGACCAGTTGGTGAGGGCATACAATTTATACTGACCACTTTCTTTTAATTGCTGCAGGATCTTTACGGTTTCGGGGATGGGCCCACCGAGCATTTCTTTCCATCTTCCGTAAAAGGCGCGGATAGAAGTTTCATGTTCCGGGAATTGGCTTACCAGCAGATCTGTTCCTTCCTGGAGGGTACGGCCTTCATCCTGGGCTTCATTCCAGTCGGAAGTACAGATGTGTTCCAGGAAATGTTCTACTTCTTCAGGTGTGGCGAAGATCTTCTTATATAAATAACGCGGATTCCAATCAACAAGTACAGCTCCCAGATCAAAAATGACAGAATGGTAGGCATGGTTCTTCATGAAGTAAATGTATAACGCTAAAATTAACCTTGCAAGGATTTATATAGAATTATTTTCATAGATCACTCTTCTCCTGCGGCAAGCAGGGCGTCGGTGGCATCGTCCAGTAGCTCAAGGTCTACAGAATCGCTGCCGGCAATGCCTTCAATGGAGCCTTTGATGTGGGCGGCGTTGAGCAATACTTTCTCCAGCTGTTTTTCCCGGGCTTTCCAGAGTTTTTCCATGGCTTCCCTTTCCTTCTGGATGCTGGTCCTCATAGCCCTGAAACCTTCCCTGATGGCACTCCATTGCTCTGCAAACTCGCCACTGGTAAGGTAATGATAGAGCAGGTGCATTTTATCACCCTTATTTTCATGGTTCTTGGAAACATTGTATACTCTCATGATGGCATCCCGCAATACGAAGGTGAGGCTTTTCACTTCATGGAAAGTACACACCCATATGCCATCCTTTTCTCCGAAACGCTCCATGTCCCGCGGCATGGTTTGCGTTACCAGTACGGCTATATCTGCTCCCTGGCTGCGCATATCTGATTTCAGCTTTTCGAGCCATTCCTTTGAAAAGTCTTTGGTGCGTTTGCTTTCGTAGATGATCTTTCCGCATTCCTGGCCAAACTGGTTCCGTACGGTTTGGATACAGTCTGCACCTCTTACTCCTTTACCTACTTCAGAGATAGCGTCGAAAGGGAAATGGGTGCGCAGCATTTCTTCCAGCGCCAGTTCCTGCACTTCTCCCTGTAACTGCATGGAGCCTTGTTCTGCTTTGCGGCGCATTTCTTCTACCAGTTTGCGTTGGTCTTCCAGCTGCTTTTCCAGTTCTTTGGTACGCATCTGGTTTTCTGTTTCCTTTAAGCTGTTGCGCTCTGTTTCTTCTTTCCGTACCTGTTCCATTAACTGGCTACGCTCCTGCAGCAGGCGTTTCTGGAGATCGATCTCCATTTCCTGTTCGCGGTTATTGAGCTCCTGTGTTTTACGCAGGAATTCCAGTTCTTTTGCACGTGCTTCCTTCAGTTTCTCTTCATTCTCCAGCTGCGTTTCTTTCATGAGCCTGAGCTGGTTCTCAAAGTCCGCACTCACATCTTTGCGTATATTTTCAGAGAGTTGTTCCTGGAGTTTGGCCCTTTCAGCTTGCAGGCGTTTGTTCAGCTCTTCTTCCTGCTGCTGCTTTTCCTGCGATACCTGTTGCCGTTCCAGCTGGATCTGCTGGCGCTGTTGCTCCATTTCATTCTTTTGTGCCTGTAACGACTCCATTCTTTTACGCCATTCTGTTTCCATCTTACCACGCATTTCCCGCTCGATGTCTGCGGCAAATGCATCTTCCATAACAAACTGGTGTTTACAACTAGGACAAGTGATCGAAGTTCCCATAATTCACATGATTAAGCGATATGTAAAGGTAGGCGATTTTTTGCGGGGAGCGTAATATCCGGAATACGGAGAAATTGTTGGTTTGAGAAGAGAAAGTGTTGGTGTTTTTTGAGCGGTGTGCGGATGGTGGGATGTATTTTTGGAGGGATGTGTTTATGATGGTTTTTTGTTCATAAGAACTTGCTATTCCTGGCAAGTTTTTTTTATTAAAACGAAAAGACCTGCACGATGTGCAGGTCTCATTGTCTTTTGTGCGGAAGAGGAGATTCGAACTCCCAAGCCCTTTCAGGCACTACCACCTCAAAGTAGCGCGTCTACCAATTTCGCCACCTCCGCAGCGTTATAAGGTGTGCAAAAATAAAGCCTTTTTAAATATAAGCAAATATATTTTCATTTTCGCAGCCAAATCCGGAAGGTTGTACCCTTATTCACCTCCGACCATTTTACAGACAAACGGCCTTTGTGATAGTCCTGAATGATCCGTTTGGCAAGGGATAGGCCCAATCCCCAGCCCCTCTTTTTTGTACTGAAACCGGGGTTGAAAATTTTATCGTGGAAGGCTTTCGGGATGCCTTTTCCGGTATCTGTTACGTCTACTGTTATATGTGCGGGATGGTTTTCTATTACAACAGTAATGCTTCCTTTTCCTTCCATGGCATCCAGCGCGTTCTTTAGCAGGTTTTCCACTACCCAGTCAAACAACGGCGGGGAGATCATAGCACTCACTTCTTTTTCTGCCGATTGCAGGGTGATGGTCACTTTCTGCGGGGCCCTTTTCCTGATATAATTCACCATACTATCTATCTGAACTACCAGGTTGCATTCTTCCAGGTTGGGTACACTGCCTATTTTCGAGAACCTGTCTGAGATCAGTTTCAGGCGGTTCACATCTTTGGCCAGTTCATTGGCAAGGGGGGCGCTTTCTTCCTTTTCCTTCAGGATCTCCAGCCAGGCCTCCATGGAAGACAATGGGGTACCCAGCTGATGGGCCGTTTCTTTTGCCATCCCCACCCATACCTGGTTTTGCGTAGCCCGGTTGGTAGAAGACAATGCAAATAATACAATACCAATGAACAAAGCCACTACCAGTAACTGGATGTAGGGATAATAACGTATCTGTTTGAGGATCAGGGAATCCCCGTAATAAATATATTGGTTAGAATTGGCATCTACGCCTAAGATGAAAGGCGGATGCTGTTTCTTGAAAGAGGCCAGCTGTTCTTCCAGGTAACCAGGCTTGCCAATGAATAAAGAGGAATCAAAGTTATTCTGATCTATGATCCTGCCCTGATCGTCTGTAAGGATCATGGGTATGGTGGTATTGTTGGTAACGATCTCCCCTATCAGGTTGAGGTTGGCGTCCGCAGAAGAATGTATCAGTTCACGGTAGGCCTCTACCCAGATGGCTACTTTTTTCGTTTCCTCCTGCTGTATCTTTTCCGTAAGGCTGTTGACGAACCAGATGGTGGTCACGATAATGACCACTGCCACCGATATCAACGTAAACTTCCAACCTATGTACTGTTTAAACATCTGTTTGTTTAAGTGAAGCCACAATCAACGACTGTTAACTATCAACTAAATTAATAATATTCGGAGGCAATGTTGCATATTTGCAACTGCTAAAAAATATTTTGTCACGGATTAAACGGATCTCTTTTGCAGGTATTGCCCTCGGTAGCTGTGGTTATATTGAACTGGAATGGAAAAGCTTTCCTGGAACGCTTTCTGCCATCCGTTTGTGCATCCCGGTATGATAACCTGCAGATCTATGTGGCGGATAATGCTTCTACAGACGACAGCCTGGCTTATGTAACAGCTGATTTCCCGCAAGTTAAGATCATTCGCAATGCCAGCAATGCAGGTTTTGCAGGCGGGTATAACGAGGCCCTGAAACATGTGCAGGCAGACATTTTTGTACTCCTCAACCAGGATGTGGAAGTGGAACCGGACTGGATCAATCCTGTAATAGCACAAATGCAGCAGGACCCTCTCATTGCAGCCTGCCAGCCTAAGCTCAGGGGGTACCAGGACCGTGAAGATTTTGAATATGCCGGGGCCGCCGGAGGCTGGATGGACATCCTGGGTTATACTTTCTGCCGTGGCAGGATCCTCTATACCATTGAAACGGATAAAGGTCAGTACGACGATCCACAGGATATTTTCTGGGCTACCGGCGCCGCACTCTTCATCCGTTCCAAATGTTTCTTTGAAGTGGGTGGTTTTGATCCTTATTTCTTTGCGCATATGGAGGAAGTGGACCTCTGCTGGAGACTGCAAAGGGCCGGTTACCGGATCACTTACTGCCCGCAATCCGTTGTTTACCATGTAGGCGGAGGCAGCCTTCCCCAGGGTAATCCCCGTAAACTGTACCTGAACTTCCGCAATAACCTGATCATGCTCTGCAAGAACCTTCATTTTAAGGAGCAATGGATCATTCTTTCCCAAAGGCATTTTTTAGATCTCCTGGCGGCTTTTAAAAGCCTCGTTTCCGGTAAACCGAGAGACATGGTGGCTATTTTCCGGGCTTACCGGGATTACTATCGCTGGCGCCGTACAGAAGAGAAGAAACTGCAGGATGTATTTCCGCGTAAAAGGCTCTACGATCTGAAAGGTGTTTTCCATGGTATCATGATCTGGCGCTATTACTTCCTCAACAAGCAAAAATTCAATGAACTGACACAGCTGAAAAAGTGATTTTTATCAGTCAGTGATTGTACACCCCTTATCCAGCCTGATTCTCAGCGGGCAACAATGATAGATTTTATTTACATATTTGGACATTGTGGATTTACTTTGTAAGTTTGTGACACGAAAAAAATCTATATGGAGCATACAGTTGAAAATACGAATGATTTTACCCGTGACTGGGTGTCTTCCTCCCGTTTCCTGTTTTATGTAAAATTAGCCTGTATTGTGGCTTTTCTGGTGGGTGGTTCCTTTAAGCTGTGGCAACACCGTTATAAAGGTAAACCTAAGGTACAGGTAAATGAAAGTTCCTTATACGAACCGAAGTATAAATAATCCTTTTAGAACGATATGCTGAAGGCCGCGCTCGCTGAGTGCGGCTTTTTTATGTCCCCCAGGTATAGGATTACCCTATCTTGAGCCTATGTCAAGCCTATCTCAGGTATAGGAATGGCCTTACCAGGCATAAAAAAGCCCGGTTGATGATCAACCAGGCTTTTTGTTTTTGAGCGGAAGACCGGGCTCGAACCGGCCACCCCGACCTTGGCAAGGTCGTGCTCTACCAAATGAGCTACTTCCGCGCTTTCCCGTTTTGGGATTGCAAAAATAGGAAACAGATTGAATCCTGCAAATATTTTTTCGAATTCAGGAAAGAAAATTAAATGATCACTTCAGCCGAAACAAAGTAATGATCGCTTGGATAACGGTTGTTCGCACTGTCCCTGATTATAGCTGCAGCTACAGGTTTTACATTTCCTCTTAAAAAGATGAAGTCTATCTTTTTACCCTTATCTTTTTTAGTGTACTGCTCTCCCTGGAATTCGTGTATGGTATATCCCGGTTCTGCTTCTCCGTGGATCATGGTATAGGTATCCTTCCACGCTCCTGCTTTAACGAGTTCGTATACAGGATTTACAGCACTGGCATTAAAGTCTCCCGTAAGGACCTGTGGATAGTCCGATGCGTATTGTGCGGATTCTTCCAGTATCACTTTGATCTGCCCTTCTTTTGCTGGTTGGCTTTTATGGTCCAGATGAAGGTTCACTACCCTGAAATCTTTGCCGGAGCGTTTGTCTTTCAGCCTCACCCAGTTTGCATGCCTGGCCCTGGCAGTATCCCACGATAAACTACCGGCTATCAAAGGTGTTTCGGATAACCAATATCCTCCTGCGGCGAGTAATTCATATCTTTTTAAAGAGAAGAAGACCGGGTTCTTAGCGATACCGTGATAACCTTCTTTGAAAGCATCCATTTCAGGCCCTTCGAATCCAAAGGAGAAATAATCTTTAAATGCTTTCTTCAGGTCTTCGTTCTGGTTTCTTAGTACTTCCTGCATGCAAATAATATCCGGTTGCTGTTTTTTTATTACCGCTACACAGAGGTCCTTTCGTGCTTTCCATCCAAAGCCCGCCCGTTCATCTTCCGGCAGATCAACGCGGATATTACAGGTAAGTACCTTATGGGATGAAGCATTGGCTACAGGTATGTTTGCATTTGTTATTAAAGGAGTAGCTGCCACTACTCCTATGCCTTTGATAAAATTCCTTCTTGATAACATGTTTTAATTCTTTGCATTCAGATAAGCGCCTTTCTCCAATAATTCAGCCTGTAATGCAGCTACATTTACCTGGGAAGGCAGGATATTCTTTCTTACCGCCATTTTTGCCGCTCTGCCTGCAGCCTCTCCCATGGCCATACAGGGAGCCATTACCCGAATAGCAGACATAGCTTCGTGTGTGGTGGAAATACATCTGCCGGCTACGATCAGGTTCTCTATTTTTTCCGGGATCAGCGAACGGTAAGGGATATCGTAACAATCACCACACCACTCCAATGTACAACCACCACCTTGCGGATGATGCAGGTCTAAAGGATAACTTGCTACGGCGATGGCATCATCAAAACGTGCGCAACCTAAAACATCCTGTGCGGTCATTACATACTTTCCTACAATCCTACGTGTTTCGCGGATACCGATGAAGGGAGCCATTTTTGTGAAATAAGCATTTTCAAAGCCGGGCACGTATTCGATCAGGTACTTCTGGATATCATTGATCTGCCTTCTTCCTTCCATTTCTCCAAAAGAAAGACTGGCGGGGTCTGTACCATCTACTCCGTTTACGCGGGTCATATTCACCCATACTTCTCCTTCTCTCAAACCTGTGATCACAATGGTGCGTTCTGTGGGTAAGGAGAGCCCATCGCTTTGTGCTTTCTGAATTAAAGAGCGCAGGCCAACCACGATGAACTGGTTGTTCTGCCCGAAATATTCAGCGGGAATAAAATCTGTGAGGTATGTTCTTGGTTCTTCAGAAATGCTTAAGCGCAGTTTTTCTGTGTCTACACCACCGAGGCAGAACATTAATGTGGGAGGTTGTACGCCGCCCTGTTCATTTCCCTGTTCGCAGGTTACACCTGATCTGTAAGCTACATCCGCATCACCGGTACAGTCTATGATCGTTTTTGCAAGGATCACTTCGCGGCCGGATTTGCTTTCTATGATCACCCCTTTCAGGTGGTTGCCTTCCATGATCACACCTGCAAAGAACACATACAGCAAAACATTCACACCGCTTTCTGCGAGCATTTGTAATCCTACTGTTTTAACAGCTTCCGGTTCTACGAGTGTGAGGCTCATGTGTAAGGGACAGGGCCTGTGTTCGCTGGCGGCGTTCTTTTCTTTCAGTCTGTCAATGAACTTCTGTGGAATGCCTTTAATGATCTGGTTGCCTTTCTGACCTAAGAAACCGAGTATGGGTAAGCCGATGGTCATGTTGCCACCTACAAAGCTCCTGCTGTCTATCAGCGTTACGCTTAAGCCATCTTCTGCAGCAGCTTGTGCAGCAATGATGCCGGAGGGGCCTCCTCCTACAACTAATACATCTACTTCCAAACGTACGGGCAAACTTCTTGCCGGTTCCGTGATCATTGTTTTATTTTCCATACTATGATATTTTAGGTTTCTCTTGTTTTACCATTGTCCACAGGATCAATACGGCTATGGGATGTAAGAAGGCCATAGCTATGAAGACCTTTTCCGCACCGATCGTTCCCATGAACTGACCGGTGAAATAATTAAACAGCACTGCACCCAATGCACCAAAACCTCCTGCAATACCTAAAACACTCGCTACATTCTTTACGGGAAAGGCTTCTGCAATTACCACGCTGATCGTAAATAACCAGCTTAAGCAGGCTACAGCTACAATACTGAAGATGAGCAAGGTGGCAAAGGGATGTTTTAAGTAAGGCGTTAACATGCAAAGCGGTGCTACAATAGCTACACTGCTCAACATGATCTTACGTGCTTTTAATGGTGCTTTCCCTTTCCTCACCATTGCATCAGACCATATGGAAGTACCAATGGCACCAAGGTCTGCCACTAAAAATGGGATCCATCCGAACATGCCCATCTGTACTAAGGATAGTCCGGATTCTTCCTGTAAATATCCCGGCAGCCAGAAAAGACAGAAATACCAAACGGGATCACTTACCAAACGGATCAGTAAAATGCCCCAGAGACTTTTCCTGGTCCATAACTGTCTCCAGGTGAAAGCTGACGCTGTTATTTCTACTGCTGCAGACGCTACACCGGGAGGCGGCGCTTTATAAATAATGATCCACAAAAGCGCGATGATCAAACCTGTTACACCAGCTACGATAAAAACAGTATGCCAGTTATAGGTAATAGCCAGCCAGGCTACGAGAGGTGGTGCAATGATGGCGCCTATTGAACTTCCGGCCACACATAAACTGTTAGCCGTAGCCCTCAGCTTACCGGGAAACCAAACTGCAATCACTTTTAATTGTGCGGGGAAATTGGTGGGTTCTGCCATGCCCAGCAGGCCGCGGAAAAAAGTAAACTGACCAAAGGTCCTGGAGATGCCGCCACCAATACAGGCAACAGACCATCCTATAATTCCCGCAAACATCACTTTCTTTGCGCCGAACTTATCTACCAGCCAGCCCGATACGGGATACATGATAGCATAACAAACCGTGAATATATTCAGAATGAGTGCATAACCTTCATCGCCTAAATGATACTCGTCTTTAATGACCGGTTTGAGTATAGACACGATCTGCCTGTCGAAATAATTGAATACGATCGCTAAGAATATAATGAAGATTATAAACCAGCGCCTTCTTCGTGGAACTAAAAAAGAGGTCATAACGCAGCCTTGTTTAATCTCTGTCCATCAGGCCTTAAATGACCAAATTAAACAATATAAAAGTAAATTAAAACTAAAATAAACATTTTTAAATAAAATTATACTCATTTTATGCTGTTCCGGGTACCGGAACAGCTACCTGAATTGGAATTTAAATTCTATCATTGTGAATTATTCCGCCGGACATTACCATATCATGAGAAAATGCATCCTCTATGGCGCCCTGTTTTTGATGGCCTGCGGCCAACGTACTCAGCAACAGGAGCAGACACAACAGACTGATAAGAAAGAAACGATCACCCGGCCCGATAATTTCGGGGCAGATGTTGCATTCCTGAAAGAATATGTGGAAACGGTGATATTAACGGATAGTACCAGCAAAGCGGCGATTGCAATTGTACCGGCCTGGCAGGGAAGGGTGATGACCAGTACGGCTGCGGGTAATGATGGAAGAAGTCTTGGCTGGCTGAACCACGACCTGATCGCTTCTAAGAAAACACAGCCTCATATTAATGCATATGGCGGGGAGGATAGATTCTGGCTGGGACCGGAAGGCAGTCAGAACAGTTTCTATTTTGCGCCGGGAGATACATTTGACCTTGCACACTGGCAGGTACCTGCAGCATTGGATACGGAACCATTTAAGCTGATCTCCAAAACAAAGGGGACTGTTACATTTGAGCGGGATATCCAACTCACCAATTACAAAGGCCATGTATTTGATATCAAAGCTACCCGTACTATTACACTTATAGCGCGCAGGGATGTAAGGAATTACATTGGCGTTGACCTTCATAAAAATGTGCAGGCAGTGGCTTTTCATTCAGCCAATACCATTAGTAATACAGGGCACCACAAATGGGATACAGCTTATGGCATGCCATCTATCTGGATACTGGGTATGTTCGTAGCGGCTGAGAAAAATACGGTGATGATACCAGTGCGTAATGGTGGCACCGTAAATGATCATTATTTCGGGAAAGTACCGGAGGAGCGTTTACAGGCAAACGAAAAGATCGTGTACTTTAAAGCAGACGGGAAGTACCGTAGTAAGATAGGGTTGAAACAGCATGCCGGTTATAATTACCTCGGGAGTTATGATGCAGTACATAAGCTGCTGACCATTGTACAATTCACGTTGCCCACTACTGCACAACGGTATGTGAATTCATCCTGGGGCATACAGTCATTCCCCTTCAACGGTGACGCCATCAATGCCTATAACGATGGGCCTCCTGTTGAAGGCCAGCCACAGCTGGGCAATTTCTATGAACTGGAAAGCTCCTCTCCTGCCGCGGCATTAAAACCTGGCGGCAGTATGGAACATTATCACCGCACCATTCATCTCAGTGGGGATGATAAACACCTTGATCCTATTGTAAAAAAAGTATTCGGGGTTACTTTAGCGGAGATCAAAAAAGCACTATAGGTTTTTTATTTCAAGATTGTAGATATCCTTTAACCGCAGCAGGGTAAGGTCCCGGCTGGACTTAGGTATACCTATCTCCATTTCGCAAAAGAGCTGGATATCCTGTTTCAATACGGTGCAGTTATTTTGTTTCACTACCATCATCACATCGTTCAGGATCGTATAATCAAATACAAGGCGGTATTTTGCCTCCACATTCTTTTGCACAGCCGGGATAAGCTGCAGCACCATAGCGCAGGACATCTTGTATGCATTGATAAGGCCTGGCACACCGAGTAATGTTCCGCCAAAATAACGAACCACTACTACCATTACATCCGTTAGCTGCTTACTGTCAATCTGCCCCAGGATGGGTTTACCGGCAGAACCGGAAGGCTCTCCATCATCCACTGCACGGAATTGCAGGCCATCTGTTCCTAAGCGGTAGGCATAACAATGATGTGTTGCTTTGGGATGTTCTTTCTTTACTTCCTGCAGGCACTCTTTTACCTGGTCTGTTGTTTTAACGGGGTAGGCATATGCGAGGAATTTACTTCCTTTATCCTTGAATTCCGCTACTGCTGTTTTTTCTATTGTATAGTAAACTTCCATTTTTTAAGTTGATGAAGTATACATGGAAATGAGATCTCCCTGTACTTCCAGTTCTTCCTGCAATAATGCATTATGCAATACCGGTGCCGGCAAACCACCACCCAGTGCATGTTTTCCGGTGATCACCCGGGCTTCGTCCCAAACGTTATCTATAAACTGCTGTAATAAATGCGCGCCTCCTTCCACGATCATACTTTGAATATTATCTGCATGCAGGCGGGTTAAGAGTTGCGGAATAATATCCTTACTGAAATCAAATGTATCTTCTGACACAAAAATAGTGGGTGCTTCTTCACTATGCAACTGATAATGCCCCGGAACCTCCAAACGCCGGTCGATCACAATACGCAATGGTTGCCTGCCTGGCCAGAGACGTGCCGTTAACTTAGGATCATCTTTCAATGCAGTATGTTTACCTACCATAATGGCCATTTCCCTTGTACGCCATTGATGTACGAGCCGGTCGGTATAAGGATTGGAGATCCTTACGGGCTGGCCATCCGGGGGAGCAATAAAACCATCTGCAGACTGCGCCCACTTTAAAATGATGTAAGGCCTTTTCTTTTCATGAAAAGTAAAAAAGCGGCGGTTCACTGCTCTGCAGGCTTCTTCCAGTACACCGGTGATCACTTCTATCCCAGCATCTTTCATGCGTTGAATACCTTTACCTGCTACTGCAGAAAAAGTATCCACGCAACCCACCACTACCTTTGGGATCTTTCTTGCAATGATCAGATCTGCGCAGGGAGGGGTTTTACCATGATGGGCGCAAGGTTCCAGGCTCACGTACATGGTAGCTTTGGGGATCAGGGATTGTAATTCCTCCGGTACGCTATTGATGCAATTCACTTCTGCATGTGCCTGCCCGTATACACGATGAAAACCTTCTCCAATGATCCTGCCTTCATGCACGAGCACAGATCCCACCATAGGATTGGGAGCCACAGCACCCATACCTGTTTGTGACAGATCGACACAACGTTGCATAAAAAATTCGTGTGAAATACTTACCATGAATGCCTATGAAATATATATGTTTGCAAAAATATCGTTTCAGCGGCTATTTTCCGCTGATATCTAAAGATCATGACGATTCAAACTGCATTTGCCGGACTAGTGGCTGCGATTACACCATTGTACGATAACCGGGAAGCCGCCAATATAGCGCATCTCGTGATGGAACATATTACCGGATTAGGAAAACTGGATCGTGTTTTCCATAAAGACAGCGACCTTTCTGCACCCCAGGAGGCACAATATCAGCAGGCAATGACCGCTTTGCTGGAACACAGGCCTGTGCAGCATATTACTGGCAAAAGCTGGTTCTATGGCATGGAGCTGCTGGTGAACGAACAGGTATTGATCCCCCGTCCGGAAACAGAAGAACTGGTAGAATGGATCCTGCTGGACCATCCCGCCCAACCCGCCTGGCGTTTGCTGGACATTGGCACCGGCAGTGGCTGCATTCCCATTGCCCTTAAAAAACAGTGGCCAGCAGCAGATATGTGGGCCATGGACGTAAGCCCCAGCGCATTGGCCATCGCTACTAAAAATGCAGGGCTGCAACATACGCCTATCCGTTTTATTCCGCAGGATGTGCTGGCTACTGATGCATCAAAAGTATTGCCATCTTTAAACATCATCGTCAGCAATCCTCCTTATATCCGTGAATCCGAACGTGCGAATATGCAGGAGCAGGTAGAAGCTTTTGAACCTTCTATCGCTTTGTTTGTACCCGATAATGATCCCTTATTATTTTACCGGCGGATAGCCCGCCTGGCAAAAGAAAAGCTGGAACACGGCGGAAAATTGTATTTCGAGATCAACGAAGCGCTGGGTAAAGAAGTAGTGGAAATGCTGGAGGAGGAAGGCTTTAGGGAGGCCAAACTCAAACAGGATATGTTTGGGAAAGACCGGATGGTGAGGGCGGTAAAAAAATAAGCGGTAGTACTCCGCATGCAAAAAAAATAACTGCACCCTTTTGCAGGATGCAGTTACCTTAATTATTTCTTCTATTTTTTAGCTGCTGCGCTCTGTGGGTTGGCCGTTCCCAATACTGTTTTAGCCCCCAATTCCCTGGCGATCTGCATCACACTCACCACTACCCCGATAGGTACTGTTTCTTCCGCATTGATCACGATAGTAGGATCTACTTCGTTGGGAGATAACTTAGGAACCAATGTTTCCTTCAATTGTTCAAAATTCACTTTATTGGTGCCCACAAAAAACTGCTGATGTGCATCGATGCTCACTACAACAGTCTGCTTTGCTTTGGTATTACTTTTGGCCTTCGGCAACATTAGTTTGATAACGTTGGGATTGGCCAGTGATGACACGATCAGAAAGAACAACAGGAGAATGAACAGGATATCGTTCAATGCTCCGCTATGTAATTCTGCCGATCCTTTTTTACGCCTCCGCAAATTCATATATCGTAATTTATTTCGTCGGTGTTTGCATTAGATCAATAAACTCGCCGGTGGTGGCTTCCATTTTATTGATCACTTTATCGATCTGTGCATTCAGGTAACTGTAACCAATATAGGCAACGAGCCCGATGATCAGACCTGCGGCAGAGGTAACCATTTTCACATAGATACCACCGGCGATAGTGCTGAGTGTGATATCTGATGTCTGGGAGATATTGAAGAAGGTCTGGATCATCCCTGCGATGGTACCAAGGAAACCGAACATAGGAGCAATACCTGCCACGATGGCCAGGATCACCAGGTTCTTTTCCATTTTATATATTTCCAGCTTACCTACGTTCTCCATTGATTTCTCAATATTGTCGATAGGTTTACCAATGCGCTGGATGCCTTTATCGATCATCCGTGCAATGGGGCTGTTGGTATTCTTGGATAAAGAACGGGCGGCATTGATATTATCAGAGGTGATGTGATCACGGATCATGGGCATAAAGTTATCTTCTAACTTTCCTGCCTTTTGAATGGTGATGAACCTTTCAACGAATACATATACCGCAATTACAGAAAGGATACCCAATGGGATCATCAGGGGTCCACCTTTCACGATCATATCCCATAACCTGATCTCCTGAGCTGTGGCAGCTGCTGCATTTACACCCGCGGCCACAGTGTCCGCTTTGGGGAGTAAAAGAGAGTCCTGCATAAACGTAACGAGTCCTAGCAACATGAATTTAATTTTAACATTCGAGTTCTATAAGGGGTTAAAGTAATAATAAAAACGGATTTAGACGTAATTTATTATCAACTTCTCTCTTCCCAGACCTGTACAAGCTCGATAATGGTGTTCACTGCTTTCTGCATATCCTGCACGCTTACATACTCCTGTTTGCTGTGCAGGGCCATTTCTCCTGTAAAGATATTGGGGCAGGGCAGGCCCATAAACGACAAGCGGGAACCATCGGTACCGCCGCGGATGCTCATTCTTTCCAGTTTGATGCCTGCGCGTTTGATAGCTTCCTCAGCATTGGCCACTACCTGCGGATGTTTATCCAACACCTCTTTCATATTACGGTATTGCTCTGTGACCTTCATAGTGGCTGTGGCGCCGGGATGGCGGGCTACCGTGCTTTCCATGATCTTACGCAGGTAAAATTCATGCCCTTCCAGTTCTGCTGCGGTAAAATCCCGGATGATGAATTCTATTTCTGCTTTTTCCACCATGCCTTCTATACGTACGGGATGAATAAACCCCTGGCGGTCTTCTGTGGTTTCGGGAGAGAGGATATCTTTTGGCAATGCGCTCACTATTTCCGCCGCTACTTTGATGGCGCTCACCAGTTTGCCTTTTGCTGTACCAGGATGTACACTCACACCCTGGATACTGATCTTCACTCCATCTGCAGCAAAGGTCTCATCTTCCAGTGATCCCAATTCTCCGCCATCCATGGTGTAACCAAACCGTGCGCCCAGCTGTTCCATGTTCACATGTTGTACACCACGGCCTACTTCTTCATCCGGCGTGAAGAGGATGCGGATCTTTCCATGTTTTATTTCGGGATGCTGTAGGAGATAAGATGCGGCATCCATGATCTCTGCCACGCCTGCTTTATTATCCGCGCCCAGCAAGGTATTGCCGCTGGCGGTGATAATATCGTCTCCTATTTTCCCCTGGAGATATGGATGATCTTTTGTGCGGATCACCTGTGTGGTATCATCCGGCAGGATAATGTCCTCCCCATTGTAGGCCTTGTGCACAATTGGTTTCACATTGGTACCGCTGCAATCAGGGGCGGTATCCATGTGTGCGCAAAGGCAGATCACGGGCACCTCTTTTGTAGTAGTAGCGGGGATCGTAGCATACACATATCCGAATTCGTCTGTTACCGCATCTGTGATACCTATCTCCAGTAATTCATTTACCAGCAGCTTTGCCAGGTCTTTCTGCTTTGCTGTGGAAGGGAATGTGGTGCTGAGCGGATCTGACTGCGTGTCTATCTGAACATAACGCAGGAAGCGTTCTGTTACCGAATAAGCATAATTTTTATCCATTGGGCAAACCTATTAAAAAAGGCTGTCTTGCAGACAGCCTTTCCCTATATTTCACAAAAATTTCTATATTAAACGATCTCTACCAGTTCAATATCGAAGATCAGTGGTTCACCAGCCAGCGGATGGTTAGCATCCAGTGTGATAAACTCTGCTCCAACGGCAGCCACTCTTACAGGGAACACCTGGCCCTGAGGATTGCTCATTTGTAATTCCATGCCTACTTCGGGATTCAGATCAGCAGGAATATTAGCCTTGGGGAACTCCATGATCAACTCATCGCTCTTGGGGCCATATGCTTCTTCTACAGGGATGTTCAGGGTCTTTTTCTCCCCCACTTTCATATCCAGAACTCCGTTATCGAAACCTTTGATCACAGAACCGGTTCCCACTTTGAATTCCAAGGGAGCTTTCCCTTCGGATTTATCAAAGGTGTCACCATTCTCTAAACGGCCGTGATAGTGCACCCGAACGGTATCACCGGTCTTTACTTGTTGCATATAAATAATTTAAAATGATACAATAGGGTGTGAAGGTACAGATTTTGTTTTTGATTTCTGGGACCCGCCTGTTAATTTGTCCGGCATTGCTTATCCGTGCAAATTATATATTTATTTTTAGCATACAATATCTGCTGCTGAATTCCAAGACTTCTAATACATTTGCATCCATGAGGATAATTTTCATGGGTACGCCCGAATTTGCCGTTGCTTCCCTGGATGCGCTCGTTCAGAACGGATACAATGTGGTAGCTGTGGTTACAGCTCCTGATAAGCCCGCCGGCAGAGGTTTGCAGTTACAGCAAAGTGAAGTAAAGCAATATGCGCTGAGCAGGAACATTCCTGTATTGCAGCCGGAGAAACTGAAGAACCCTGATTTCATTGAAGAATTGCGTTCCTACAAAGCAGACCTGCAGGTGGTGGTGGCTTTTCGTATGTTGCCGGAAATTGTGTGGGATATGCCGCCATTGGGAACGATCAATGTACATGCATCCTTACTGCCACAATACCGTGGCGCGGCTCCTATTAACTGGGCTGTTATCAACGGGGAATCTGTATCCGGCGTTACTACTTTCAAATTACAACATGCTATCGATACCGGAAATATCCTTTTTACCGTGGAAGTTCCTATCCGTGAAGATGAAACTGCCGGGGAATTATATGCCGAATTAATGACAGCAGGCGCAGGTGTATTGCTGAAAACCGTGGCTGCTTTGAAAGAAGGGAATGCGCCGGAACTTGTGCAGAACAACATTCCTGAAAGCGAATTGAAACATGCACCGAAGATCTTCAAGGAAGATTGTAAAATTAAGTGGGAAGATACGGTGGACAATATCTATAACCTCATACGCGGGCTGAGCCCGTACCCTACAGCCTTCACCTTATTGAATGATAAAACATTGAAGATCTTTAAAGCGGAGAAAGAACATACGAAACATGCGCATGCATTGGGTTCTGTACATACAGATCAGAAAACTTTCCTCAAGTTTGCAGCAGATGGAGGGTATATCAGCCTGGTGGAATTGCAGTTGGAAGGGAAGAAGAAAATGGGAGTGGTAGAGTTTTTACGGGGGTATAGGTTTTAAGATATTAAAAAAGGCAGGGTGTACCCTGCCTTTTTTAATTATTATTTCTCATCGTAACTAAGTTCACAATAGAACCGCGCTTCGTTGATGCCCAGTGCGTCCTGTGCAGCATCGCTGAGTTTGATGATCAGGTTTGCGTTTGCTTTCAGTTGCGGTATAGCGTCCAGTACTTTAGCATAGATGGATTTACCGGTGAGCGGATTGGTCACTTTCACGATCGTTCCGCGGGGAGCTGTATTATGGAGTGCATAATATTTGCCGGAACCTACCACTGCATTGCTTCTGAACCAGGTACCGGGGCCTTTTTCCCCTACTACATTCCTGCCGTTATTGGTCTGTTGCAGGTATTGCTGCTCAAATCCTCCTTCCGGAACAGTGGGCGTGCGGCCCAGGCTGGTAGAGGGTTTGCTGTCTGGCTGCTCCTGCCTGGTTTCAGGTTCGGCAGCCTGTGATTTAGGTGTTGGTGTTGCTACTGGCGGAGGGTCCTGGTGTACTTCCTGTTTTACTACAGGTGGTGGGTCCTGCTTTACAACTGGCGGAGGGTCTTGCTTCGGAGGGTCCTGCTTTGCTACAGGTGCTGCAGGCGCAGCTACCGGCGCAACAATAGATTGCCCGTTTCCTTTCACGAAACCCACGATCAGGTAAGCATCTTTCTTCACCCCGTCTCCTGTGAAATTATTCCATTGACGCACATTGTCCAACGGCACTTTATCAAAGCGTACGTGGATCCTGTAAAGGGTTTCCTTTTCTGCCACCTGGTGATATACCGGCCGGAAACCTGCTCCGGCATGTGCTTCCTTGGATTGTATGAAGTTGCTTTTGCTTAAAGGAATGGTGATGCTTTTCCCTAAACTAAGCCCCTGGTCCATCTGCATCTTATTCTTCGCCGCAATGTCCTTAGGACTCAAACCATAAGCACGACCGAGACTGTACCAGGTTTCCCCTTTCTTCACTGTATGTGTCAAATACAGATCGGGTGCGCTGCCCTGTGCAACAAGCGTATCCTGTGCGGTTACTCCTATTGTACTGACCATGAAAACACCTATCAAAACTGACTTTAACATAATATCTAATACTTTAAGGGAACGAATATATGTGTTAAAAATGAATTAATGTTTATTGAAAAACGACAAAAAGCGCCTTTTGTTGTTAGCCCGCAACCGTTGCCGATCCTATTTCTCCACATCTGCCCTCTTACGTTTTCCACATTCCTTTATTCCGGCATTCCTGCTTTCAGGATGCGCATTTCCTTGGGATAATAGTTATTGATCCGGTTCGGTAGAACCTTTGCCCAGCCCAGGTTCATACCGCCATAACGCATTAGTGTCCAGCCTTTCAGACTGAGGTCCAGCTGCAGGTCCTCCTTGCGAAGATAACGTAAAGCATGTTCCAGCGGTAATTCCACGGCAGGCAGCCCGGCGGAGATGCAGGTACTCAGGGCCAGCTGATGATCCGGGATCAGTTCCTTCTGCGTGAGTTGGCCAGCTTTCACACCTGCCTTTCGCAGGTAGAGCTTCTTTTGCAGAACAGGTAGTTCTGTTGCGATGGAAGATCGTAAAATGATCACCTCTCCCTTATGATCTACAAAAGTGAGATTAGCTGCATCCCTTAACCATGGCAATAAACGGGCCGTTTCTTTAGCAGGAAGCGTAGCTATCTGCTGACGCACTTTCTTAGTTATGCCCTCTTCTCCTTTTTTCCGGAAACAGGCAATGAAAAAACCTTCCCCTTTCACCTGGTCCGGGTAAAAGCGGTACCCATGGGCTTTATACTGGTCAGTAACGGAGGTTATGATATTCCATGCAGGATCTATAGAGAGCGGAATATTTTCCAGTTCGAAGTTTTCAAGCAGCCATTCCATGATATCCTCATCCTCTTCTTTTGCATAGGAACAGGTGGAGTAGATCAATACGCCACTGGGTTTCAGGGCAGGTAGCACATCCGCCAGGATCCTTTGCTGACGCTGACTGCAGAGGATCACATTTTCCTGCGACCATTCTTCCACAGCCTCCGGATCGCGCCGGAATAAACCGGAACCCGAGCAGGGAGCATCTACTACCATTACATCAAAAAAACCTTCCAGCCTTGCGAAGTCGCGGGGATCATTGTTGGTGACCACTACATTATCTGCGCCCCATTTGGTGATATTATCTGCCAGCAGGCCTGCGCGGGATTTTATAACATCATTGGCTATCAGCAGGCTGTCCGGATGCAACACAGCCTGTATCAGGGTGCTTTTACCTCCGGGAGCAGCGCAAAGGTCCAGTGCTTTCAGGGGTTGAGAGAGATCTGTTGTTTGCCGGAGTGCTTCTTCGAGGAACATGGAAGATGCTTCCTGCACATAGTAGGCGCCGGCATGAAAATAGGGGTCGAATGTAAAGGAAGGTCTGGCGGAAAGATAGTAACCGTGTCGGTTCCAGGGTACTGGTGTGGGCGCCAGTTCAGGAAAAAGCGCCGTGGCTTTTTGCGGGTGCAGCCGGATGGAAGTGATCCGCTCAGCGGAATTATGCACCTCCAAAAAGGACTCTTTATTGAATCCGGGTAATTGGTCCAGCGTATCCATAAACGCTGATGGTAAAGATGACATTCCGCAAAGGTAAAAATTTATACGATTTTCACTTCAGCCACCAGCTGCTGTAACACAGCTTTTGCATCTCCAAAAAGCATGGATGTTTTGGGTTGAAAGAAGAGTTCGTTCTCGATACCTGCGTATCCCGGTTTCATACTGCGTTTGTTCACTATTACCATCTTGGCATTTTCTACTTCCAATATGGGCATCCCGTAAATAGGGCTGTCCGGGTCATTTTTGGCGGCAGGGTTCACCACATCGTTGGCACCCAGTACCAATACGGCATCTGTGGTATTCATTTCCCCGTTGGCCTGTTCCATTTCCTCCAGTTTTTCATACGGCACATCTGCTTCTGCCAGCAAAACGTTCATGTGACCGGGCATACGGCCTGCTACCGGGTGAATGGCATATTTCACTTCCACGCCTTTTTCTTCCAGTACTTTTTCCAGCTCATGGCAAACGTGCTGCGCCTGTGCCACTGCTAAACCATATCCCGGCACTATCATTACTTTATTGGCATAACGCAGTACTACGGCTGCATCGGAGAGACTGATCTCTTTGTAACTGCCTGTTTGTTCCTTGGCTGCACCACCTGCTTTTGGCCCTCCGAAAGACCCGATGAGTACATTCTTCAGCGAACGGTTCATGGCTTTGCACATGAGGATGGTGAGGATGGTACCTGCAGAACCTACGAGTATACCACCTGTGAGCATTACAGGATTGTTGTACAAGAAACCGCCGCAAGCTGCTGCCACGCCGGTAAAGGAGTTCAATAAGGAGATCACTACCGGCATATCTGCACCACCGATGGGCATTACGAATAGTACGCCGTATGCGATGGACAATGCGAGGATGATGTAGAAGGCAATGTTGATTTCAGGGAGAACGCCGATGCTTCCGTGAGTAAAATATCTGCCATTTTCGTTTACCATAACATAACTATCATTGATCACTGCAACGAGATATGTAGCCAATATCACAATAACAGCCAGCATGGTGAGATTCACGATGTGCTGCCCTTTAAATGCAAAATCTTTTACTTTTCCGTTTAATTTGCCCCATGCTATTACACTACCTGCAAAGGAAACGGTTCCAATGATCAGCCCCAGGAGGATGATCAACAATTTGCCACCTACATGAACACCTGTTGAAGCCTGGGTTATTAATGTTGCAATACTTTCCACCAGGTTGGATACTGATGTATCGTTTAAAACAGCATTTACCGGGCTATGCGTCAAATGATTAAACTCCACAATAGAGATCAGCATTGCACAAGCCCCACCCATGCCATTGAACATACTCACCATCTCCGGCATTGCCGTCATTTTCACCTTTCGTGCAGCAATCACGCCTATCACTGTTCCTATCAATAATCCACTGAAGATCCAGCCGTAGTTATGTAATTTCTCCCCGCCTTCTTCATACAGGAAAATAGTTCCGGCAATGGCCAGGAACATCCCCGCTGCCGCCACCAGGTTACCTTTGCGTGCAGAGGCAGGATGGCTGAGCATTTTCAGGCCGATAATGAATGTAACAGAGCCGATCAGATAAGCGATAGACAAAAGACTTGCTTGCATATAGGGCTATTTACTTTTCTTCTTTGAAAACATTTCCAGCATCCTGTCCGTCACCACAAAACCACCTACCACATTGAGCGTACCCAATATCACAGCCAGGAATCCAAGTACCAGTGCGAGGTAATTATCTGACTCCGCTTTGCCCATTACAATGATGGCGCCGATGATCACCACGCCATGAATGGCATTTGCACCACTCATGAGTGGCGTATGCAATACAGCAGGAACACGGGAGATCACTTCGATGCCAAGGAATATGGAGAGGATCACAATGTATACCATCTCTATATGCAGTTGTAAAAAATCCAGTACTGCGTTCATATGTTCAGGTTATTTATGCGGTTGCGGGTTGGAGGTTTTTCACACGCTCATTTACAATCTCTCCTTTATGTGTAATGCAGGTGCCCTGGATCAGATCATCTTTAAAGTTCAGGTCCAGCTGCCCTTCTTTTGTGAGCATGAGCTTCAGGAAATTCAGCACATTGCGGGCATATAACTTACTGGCATCTGCAGGAGCAGTACCTGCCAGGTCTGAATTACCGATCACGGTTACACCTTTATGTACAATGGTTTCACCGTTCTTAGTAACGGCGGTATTTCCGCCAGTGGCAGCAGCAAGATCAATGATCACAGAGCCGGTGTGCATATTCTCCACCATCTCCTGCGAGATCAGTATGGGTGCTGCTTTTCCGGGGATCTGTGCCGTGGTGATGATGATATCTGCTTTCGCTGCGCTTTGCGCTATTTTTTCTACCTGTTTCTGTTTGTACTCTTCCGTTTGTTCCACTGCATAACCACCTGCTTTGGAAGCATCCGCCGCGCCTTCCACTTCCACGAATTTTGCGCCGAGGCTCATCACTTCTTCCTTAACAGCAGGCCTTGTATCAAATACTTCCACAACTGCTCCCAGCCTGCGTGCTGTGGCAATAGCCTGTAATCCGGCAACCCCGGCTCCCAGGATCAGTACTTTTGCAGGAGGGATACTTCCTGCAGCCGTCATCAGCATCGGAAAATAGCGGCTATAGGTATACGCCGCCAGGATCACTGCTTTATAACCTGCAATATTGGCCTGGGAACTCAATACATCCATGCTTTGCGCACGTGTGGTGCGGGGAATGGTGTCCATACTGAAAGTAGTGAGTTGTTTTTCGGCCCATTGCTGCATGAGCTCCTGGTTGTAGAGGGGCTGGTAAACGCCCATAAGGATCTTTCCGGGGGCTAACTGGTTCCATTCTTCCGGAACAAGTGAACGGATACTGAGCAGCAGATCTGCCTGCTGCAATATCTCTGTGCGGGGTTTGATGGCCGCGCCGGCTTCCCGGTACGCCTCATCCGTGTAAAATGCTTTTACGCCGGCCCCCTCTTCCACCCACACTGTTACCTGCTGCTGCACTAATTGTTTCACTACTTCCGGAACCAGCGATACCCTGCTTTCTTCTGCTTTTTCTTTTAGAACGGCCAAGATCATCTGCGATCGAATTTTGCTGATTGAATTTAAAGAAAAAAGCGGAGAAATCGGGGTTAAGGATTAACCGTATAGGGCAAAATGGGCTGTATCTCTTGCCCCTAAAGGATTAAAAAAAAATCAAATAGATAAAAAAAAGACCGCCCTGGTGCAGGGCGGTCTTTTTTTTATGCGTATTGCGCCATTTCTTCTTTACAAAGCAGGGCTACTGTTTTCACCCATGTTGGATGTGTGTTCATACAGGGGATCATGGTGAAACTGTCTCCACCATTGCTGATAAAGGAGTGTTTACCTTCCATGGCTATCTCTTCCAGTGTTTCCAGGCAATCTGACACAAAAGCCGGGCACACGATCAGTAACTTCTTAACACCCTGTTTAGGAAGGGTTTCAAACAGGCCTGCTGTATATGGTTTCACCCATTCTTCCCGGCCCAGCCTGGATTGGTAGGAAATGCTCCATTTATTCCGGGGGATCCCCAGTCTCTCTGCTACCAGTTCAGAAGTGATGGTCACCTGGTGACGGTAACATTGTTTATGCGCAGCAGAAGCAACATGGCAGCAATCATTCACTTTATAACAGTGGCTGCCTGTTACATCGCCCTTTCGTATGTGCCTTTCCGGTAGCCCGTGATAACTGAAGAGCAGGTGATCAAAATCCTGATCAAGATAAGGACGCATGCTTTCAGACAGTGCCTCAATGTATTCAGGACGGTCGTAGAACGGTTCCACTACTTTTAACGTGAAGGGATAGTTCTTTTTCTTATAGACCTCCTTTGCATATTCCACGGCGGTTTCATAACTGCTCATGGCATAATGCGGGTATAAAGGCATGAGGATCACTTCCTTCAGGTTGGGATGTTCCTTCATGAGCTTCTCGTAAGTGGCCTGGGGAGAAGGATTGCCGTACCGCATGGTGATCTCCACAGGGATCTCCAGATCGTGCTGCAGGGCAGTTTGTAATTGTTTGGTCAGCGCGATGAGTGGGGAACCATCTGCCCGCCATACTTTGCTGTAAGCTTCCGCACTATTTGCCGCCCTGTTGGGAACAATGATCCCTCCCACCAGTATCTTACGCAGCAGCCAGGGGTAATCGATCACCCGCTTGTCCATCAGGAATTCCAGGAGGTATTTCTTCACATCCGGCACCGCCGTAGAATCAGGCGAACCGAGGTTCATCAGCATAATAGCTGTATCAGACTTTGCGACCATAGACCTAAAAAATTGTTGCAAAAGTAAGCGCTTTTGAGGCTTTATCCTGCTAGTAGTGTCATTAAATTGTTAGAATAAAAACGAAGAGGAGGTGATGTTTCAGACTGATCCAGATCATTGTGGTATTGGATTTTCTGTCATTAATTTGTAGCTTATACCGCTAAATGCTTTCGTATGGCAGCTATCAACAAACATGATGGATATCATTTTTTGCATGCTCCACTTACCATGGTTAGAAATGACACACTAGTGACAGCCTCAGGCGCGGTTTTGAAGTCTAGGCAAGTATTTTTGCAACCGGAAGCTTTTAAGAAACACATGCAGGTCAATCAGCCCAAAGACATATCACATTTTCATATCGTTGGCATCAACTATAAGAAAACAGACGCTGCCATCCGCGGTTTATTCGCAATAAATCAGGATCAATACCAGCAACTTTTACAGACCGCCCAACAGGCTGGCCTGAATGACCTATTCGTACTTTCCACCTGTAACAGAACTGAGATCTATGGTTTTGCACCGGATGTGGAAGTATTAATGAACCTGTTATGCGATGCCGCTCATGGCAATCGCCAGGTATTCAAAGAAATGGCCTATCACAGAACAGGAGAAGGTGCCATCCGGCATCTGTATCATGTTGGCACCGGCCTTGATTCCCAGATCCTGGGTGATTATGAAATTGTGGGGCAGATCAAAAGCGCCGCCAAATTTGCAAAAGGAGCAGGCTGCATTGGTACCTTCATAGAAAGACTGGTGAACAGCGTGCTGCAGGTTTCCAAGCTCATCAAAAATGAAACGGGACTTAGTTCCGGTACTGTATCTGTGGCATTTGCCGCCGTACGTTTGCTGGAAAGCAAGATCCCTGATATCAAAAACAAAAGGATCGTTTTACTGGGTGTGGGCAAAATAGGCCGTAACACCTGTAAGAATATGATGGAGTACCTGGGTGTGCGCAATATCACACTAATCAATCGTACTACCGCAGTGGCAGAAGAGTTTGCCGGCACACATGGCCTGCAGTATGCTCCTTATGAAGAAATGGATGCTGTGCTGAAAGCAGCAGACGTGATCCTCGTAGCCACCAATTCCCCACAACCTACCATCCTGAAAGCACACCTGGAAGGAACACAACCCAAACTGGTGATAGACCTGTCCATTCCTTTCAACGTAGCTGCAGATGTACGGGAATTACCGCATGTGGAAGTAGTAAATGTGGATGAACTGAGTAAAGTGCAGGATGAAACATTGCAAAAACGGCTCAACGAAGTACCCAAAGCCATGAGCATCATTGAAGAGCACATGGAGGAGTTCCTCTACTGGTTCAAGATGCGTAAACATGCTGTAGTGCTGAAAGCCGTGAAAGAGAAACTCACGGAGATCCATGCACGCGAAATAAAAGAGCAAAAGAACGGCGCACAATACAATATGGAGGATATGGAAGAAGTTTCTTCCCGCATCATTCAGAAAATGATCAATCTTATGGCCGGCAAAGTGCGCAAAGAATCAGAGAAAGGCGATCTCTACATCGCCATGATCAATGATATTTTTGAAGCCGGCGTTAATCAGGAATAGAAATGGACAAAGTCATCAGGATAGGTACCCGGGAAAGCCAGCTCGCACTATGGCAGGCTAACCTGGTAAAAGATCTGCTTACAGCACAAGGGTTTTCCACTATTTTAGTTCCCATCAAAAGTGAAGGTGATATTGACCTGGTAACACCACTCTATGAGATAGGTGTACAGGGTATTTTCACCAGGAGCCTGGACCTTGCCCTGCTCAACGACCGCATTGATATTGCGGTACATTCTTACAAAGACGTTCCTACCCAATTACCCAAAGGCCTTATCAACGCCGCCATTCTTGAAAGAGGGCCGGTAAAAGACCTCCTGGTATACAAACATGATACACAATTCTTAGAAGACAGTACTTACGTAGCTAATATCGCCACATCCAGCATCCGCCGTAAAGCCCAGTGGCTGCGGCGTTATCCGCAACACCAGTTGCATAACCTGCGCGGGAATGTAAACACCCGCCTGCAAAAGCTGGCTTCCGAAAACTGGGATGCCGCTATCTTTGCCGCAGCAGGACTGGAAAGGATCGGCGTAAGGCCGGATGAATCCGTGATACTGGACTGGATGCTGCCTGCCCCTGCACAGGGAGCCATTGTTGCGGCCTGCAGGGAACAGGATACCTTCTGCCGGGAAGCCCTGGCTCCCCTGGACCATGCAGAAACAGCACTTTGCACAGGTATAGAACGGGAATTCCTGCGTTACCTTTTGGGTGGTTGCACCACTCCTATCAGCGCTTATGCTTATATTCAGGATGGACAATTAAATTTTGAAGGTAACCTCTGCAATCTCCAGGGCACACTGTCCCTCACGGTTTCGCATCAGTTACCTGCAGCAGATGCAGCAGGGCTGGGCACATCAGCCGCTAAGGAAATACTGGTACAGGGAGGCGATGCTATCATTGAAGAGATCAAAAATGCCCAACGCTAAATATCGCATATTGAGTACAAAGCCCCTGCCGCAAACGCTGATCGGGGAAGCTGCCGCACATGGTGTTGCTATATCTGCGCAGGCTTTTATTGACGTGCAGCCAACACTCACACCGGAAGCAACAGCACAGAGCTTACAGCATTTTATCAAAGGCAGTACACTTGTATTCACCAGCCCTAATGCTGTGAAGATCGTGAGTAAAGCATGGCATTACAGCCAGGACCCTGCAAAAAAGGGGATCAGCAAAGTGTATTGCTTACAGGGCGCTACACGCAAAGCAGTGGAGGAACATTTACATCATGTATCCATTGCCGGTACTGCACTGAATTCAAAGGAACTTGCAGAGCTGATCATTGCCGAACATAATATTCCTTCGGTTGTGTTCTTCTGCGGCAGGATCCGCAGGAATGAACTGCCTGATATTTTAAAAGAACACCAGGTAGCAGTAGAAGAGATTGTGGTGTATGATACCGTGGAAACACCTGCCGCCCTGGAAGAAGAATATGATGGCGTACTCTTTCTCAGCTCCAGCAGCGTAAAGAGTTTCTTTTCCGTGAACACACTCCCAAAGCATACGGTATGTTTTGCCATTGGCACTACTACCGCAGCTTCGCTGGAAGATGTAACCAATAACAGGATCGTTGTAAGCCCCGAGCCTTCAATGGACCTTTTAGTACAAACAGCTATTTTTTACTTTGACAATATCAATTGCTACGAATGAGCGGACTACAGAACGATTTGTTGTTAAAAGCACTGCAGGGAACTCCGGTTCCACGCCCACCGGTATGGATGATGCGCCAGGCCGGACGCTTTTTGCCTGATTATATCAAACTGCGTGATAAATATTCTTTCTTTGAACGCTGCCAGACTCCTGAACTGGCCACTGAGATCACAGTAATGCCGGTGGACCAGGTAGGTGTGGATGCGGCGATCATTTTCTCAGACATACTGGTAGTTCCGCAGGCCATGGGTATGGAAGTACAGCTCGTGGAAAAACTCGGGCCCCTTCTCCCCCAGCCCATCAAAACAGCGGCTGATCTGAACAGGATTGAGATCCCGGATGTGAAGGAACGTTTACACTATGTAATGGATGCACTGCGCCTCACCAAACAAACCCTCGCCGGCCGCGTTCCGCTGATCGGTTTTGCCGGAGCACCCTGGACGCTGTTATGCTACATGGTACAAGGCAAGGGTTCCAAAACATTTGATGAAGCCAAAGCATTCTGTTATCAGCAACCTGCCGTTGCACATGAACTACTGAACAGGATCACAGAAACCACTATCCTCTACCTGAAAGCACAGGTAGAAGCAGGTGCAGATGTAGTACAGATCTTTGATTCATGGGGCGGTTTGTTAAGTCCGCAGGATTTTGAAGAATTCTCTTTACAATATATCCGCCGCATTGTGGCTGCATTGCAAGGTGTAGCGCCCGTGATCGTATTTGCCAAAGGTGCCTGGTTTGCACTGGAAGAAATGGCGGCTACCGGCGCACAGGGTCTTGGACTGGATTGGTGTATCAAACCTGAACTGGCCCGCAAGTTTGCAGGCCCTGCTGTTACCCTGCAAGGGAACTATGATCCGGCATCACTGATGCGCCCTATCCCTGAGATCACTAAGTCCGTGCATGAGATGATCCGTGCTTTCGGCCCGCAACGTTATATTGCAAACCTGGGTCATGGCATCCTGCCCAACATCCCGGTAGATCATGCGAAAGCATTTATAGAAGCTGTGAAAAGTTATACGGCATGACCATCAAAGAACAATTCATACCCTTCATTCAGCAGCTGCAAAATGAAATATGCAGCGCAGTGGAAGCCATGGACGGAAAAGCAAAGTTCAGGGAAGACCGCTGGGAAAGAGAAGGCGGTGGTGGCGGGATCACCCGTATCATTGCCGATGGGAATGTTTTTCAAAAAGGCGGCGTGAACACTTCTGTGGTACATGGTAAATTACCGGCTGTGATGGCACAGCAGTTCAATGTTCCGGGAGAAAGCAGTTTCCTGGCGGCAGGGATCTCCCTGGTCATCCATCCGCTGAATCCCTTTGTACCAACAGTACATGCCAATTTCCGTTACTTTGAGCTCTATGCGGCGGATGGCAGCATAGCAGATTCCTGGTTCGGTGGTGGTGCAGATCTTACACCATATTATATCTTTGAGGAAGACGGCGTTCATTTTCACCGTACTTTCAAAGAGGCCTGCGATCCTTTTGGAACAGAACTTTATCCGCAATACAAAAAACATTGCGACGAATATTTTGTGAACAAACACCGGAATAATGAAGCGCGCGGCATTGGTGGTATCTTTTACGATTACCTCCGCCCCGAGCCTTCCCGCACAGCAGAACAGCTGCTGCAATTCCAGTTTGCCAATGGTAATTCCATGATCGATGCCTATCTTCCGATCGTAGCAAAAAGGAAAGACCTTCCATATACAGAAGAAAATGTACACTGGCAGGAATACAGGCGTGGCCGTTATGTAGAGTTCAACCTGATACACGACAGGGGTACTTTATTTGGTCTGAAAACGAACGGCCGCATTGAGTCCATCCTCATGAGCCTTCCCGCCAGGGCACGCTGGGAGTATGATTTTCACCCTGCCGCAGGGAGTCCGGAAGCAGAACTGCTGGAATACCTGAAACCAAGGGAATGGGTTAAATAATGGAAAATTAAAATAGAAGATGATGATCAGAAGAAACAGAATTTTACGCAACTCCCCTGCCATCCGTGCGATGGTAGCAGAAACCATTTTAACCCCTGCCGATTTTATCGCGCCGCTGTTCATTACAGAGGGAAAGGGCATTAAAGAAGAGATCTCTTCCATGCCGGGGTATTTTCGTCATTCGCTGGACCTCACGGTGCAGGAAGCGAAAGAGCTGTGGGGAATGGGCATAAAAAGTGTGCTGCTGTTCATCAAATGTGCAGATGAACTGAAAGATAACAAAGGAACGGAAGCGCTCAATCCCAACGGCTTGATGCAACGTGCCATCCGTGCAGTGAAAGAAGCGGTACCCGGTATGGTGGTAATGACGGATGTAGCCCTGGACCCCTTCTCTTCCTACGGCCACGATGGTATTGTGGAAGGAGAAGAGATCGTGAATGATGCCACTGTGAATGTACTGGCTGCCATGAGCGTAAGCCATGCTGAAGCCGGTGCGGATTTTGTGGCTCCCAGCGATATGATGGATGGCCGCATCCTGGCTATCCGTGAAGCATTAGAAGACAGTAACTTTACCAAAACGGGCATCATGGCCTACAGTGCCAAATATGCCAGTTGCTTTTACGGCCCTTTCCGTGATGCATTGGATTCTGCACCCGGTTTTGGGGATAAGAAAACATACCAGATGGATTATGCCAATGCACGCGAAGCATTGAAAGAAACATTGATGGATGTGGATGAAGGAGCGGATATCGTAATGGTGAAACCAGCCATGGCTTACCTGGATATCATCCGCCTTATTAAAGACAGCGTAACTGTTCCGGTGAGCGCCTATCATGTAAGTGGTGAATACGCCATGATCAAAGCAGCGGCGAAGATGGGATGGATCAACGAGGAGAAAGCTATTATGGAAAGCCTTACCAGCATTAAACGTGCAGGTGCAGACCTGATTGCCACCTACTTTGCGAAAGATGCGGTGCGTTTGTTAAACAACTAAAAACTGATGGCATGTATACTAAAAGTAAAGCCCTATTTGAACAGGCCAATAAAGTAATTCCCGGTGGTGTGAACTCTCCTGTACGCGCATTCAAAAGCGTAGGCGGCACACCGGTTTTCATGCAACATGCTAAAGGCGCCTACATGTATGATGTAGACGGTAACCGGTATGTGGATTATATCAATTCATGGGGTCCCATGATCCTTGGCCATGCTTATGAGCCGGTAGTAAAAGCTATCCAGGAATATGCTACCTACTCTACATCTTTCGGTGCACCTACTCAGCTTGAAATAGATGTGGCAGAACTGATCGTGAGCATGGTGCCGAATATTGATATGGTGCGTATGGTGAACTCAGGTACAGAAGCCTGCATGTCTGCCCTCCGCCTTGCACGTGGTTATACCGGCAGAAATAAGGTGATCAAATTCGAAGGCAATTATCACGGCCATGCAGATTCCTTCCTGGTAAGCGCAGGCAGCGGTGTTGCCACATTAGGCTTACAGTCCATTCCCGGCGTAACCAGTGCCGTAGCTGATGACACACTCAGTGTTCCTTATAATAATCTCCCTGCCGTAGAACAACTCATTGCCGAACACCCTGATCAGATCGCTGCGATCATTGTAGAGCCTGTAGCAGGTAATATGGGTTGCATCCTTCCCCAGCCGGGCTTCCTTGAAGGCTTAAGAAGTTTATGTGATACGCACGGCATTCTATTCATCATGGATGAGGTGATGACCGGTTTCCGTTTAGCAAAAGGTGGCGCACAGGAGTTATTCAATATCAAAGCAGACATTGTGACCTTTGGCAAGATCATCGGTGGCGGCATGCCGGTAGGTGCTTTTGCTGGTAAGCGGGAGATCATGGAACATATTGCACCAGCCGGTAAAGTATACCAGGCAGGTACCCTCAGCGGTAACCCGATTGCCATGATAGCAGGATACACCTTGCTGAAAACATTGAAAGAGCGCCCTGCCATCTATACACAACTGCAGGAAAAAACAGAACAGCTTATAGCAGGATTAAGGGAAACCTTCGGTGCGGCAGGTGTGGTTTACCAGATCAATCACATCGGTTCCATGATGAGTGTGCATTTCGCGGAATATCCCATCGTTGATTTTACGGCCGCATCCGGTGCCAACAATGAACTGTTCAAACGTTTCTTCCATGCTATGCTGGAAAGGGGCGTTTACCTGCCACCATCTGCATTTGAAAGCTGGTTCATCAGTAATGCTATTACAACAGAAGATATCGAATTTACTGTGTCTGCTGCCAAAGCAGCGATGCAGGCTATCAGATAATATCAGGCAAAGAAGTTAACGATCAACCGGTTATTGAATGAACCGGGAGCCTCCCGATTATATCGGGGGGCTTTTTTATGCAAAATGATATCAATTCTTGTTAATTAAGCATTATAATAGCTCGCTTACAATTACGTAAATTTATTCGTAAACTTGGAAATACGTGGCATTGGAGATCAAACCGTCTACAAAAGAACAGGAACAGTTGTTACTGCAGCAGCTTGCTGCAGGCAGTGAGCGTGCATTCACAGCAATGTACCATGCTCACAAACAACATATCTTTGATGTAGCGCTCCTGTATACTAAAAACGCAGACCAGGCAGAAGAGATCGTACAGGAAGTGTTTCACAAGATCTGGGAGAAAAGGGAAACGCTGGCGGATGTGCTGGAATTCAAAAATTTCCTTTTTATCATTGCCCGTAACTGCATCTTCAACCAGTTCAAAAAGTCCTCCCAGGAACTGGCTGCACAAAAAGACCTTTTTCTCACACAAACAGAAACCGTTGATGATACAGACTACCGCCTGAGAAATGAGCAATGCGAGGAATTGCTCCATACCGCCGTTGCCAGCCTGCCGCCACAAAGGAAAAGGATCTACCAGTTAGCTAAGGAAGGCGGTTTAAGTTATGAGGAAATAGCCTCTCAGCTGAGCATCTCCCGTTTCACTGTTAAGAACCAGATGGCAGAAGCCCTGCGCTTTATCCGCGTTCAGCTCCACAAACACCTTCATACCCTGCTGGCCTTCTCTATCCTGATCTGCCAGCTCTTCAGATAATTTTTTTTGACCGGAATAGTCCTTCCCCCATTTCCGGTTGTCTTTATAATACAACAGCCTCCCAAATGACAGAAAAGGAATTTTTGGAATTACTGGCCAAACACAAGCAGGGCAACCTGAACACTAAAGAGCAGATGCTCCTGGCACAGGTAGTGGCTGATGGAGATTTTGACGAAGTATTGAAACAGGATGTTATGCAATCCCTTTCCGGTAAAAAGCAGGGGCTTATACGCCGCCTTTTTACCAACAGGAGGATAGCCGCAGCAGTGACCTTACTCGCCATGGGCGGTCTTTTGTTCATGTTTGTATTCCCGCGTAAAAAGCAAACCAACACACCCATACTGAGCCAAACTGTTAAACAGGATGTATCGCCAGGTACCAACCGCGCTTTACTCACCCTGTCAGATGGCTCTGTGGTGGAACTGGATAGCCTGGGAAATACCATTATTCCTACGCAGGGAAGTTCCAGCGTAAATGTGCAGGGTGGTCAGTTAGTTTACGGGAAGGGAGATGGAGAACAGGTTTTCAATACCCTAACCACACCAAGAGGCGCACAGTATAAGATACAATTGTCTGACGGTACGCTTGTATGGCTCAATGCAGGCTCTTCTTTAAAATATCCGACAATATTCAATAACAGTGAACGCACCGTAGAGCTTCAGGGAGAAGCTTACTTTGAAGTGGCCAAAGATGCCCAAAAAGTATTCCATGTAAAGGTGAATGATATGCAGGTAGAGGTATTAGGCACCCATTTCAACGTCTCGGCCTATTCGGAAGATAATACGATAAATACTACGCTCCTGGAAGGAAAAGTAAAAATATCCGACCATATCCTCCATCCCGGAGAGCAGGCACAACGGGCGTCAGATGGAAATATCAGCATCAAAGAAGTGGATGTGGAAGAAGTAGTGGCCTGGAAGAATGGCCTGTTCATCTTTCAGAATGCAGACGTCAAAACAATTATGCAGCAATTATCGAGATGGTATGATATAGAGATCACGTATGAAGGCACACCGCGCCAAATGAGGCTCAACGGTGAAGTATACAGGAATTATAATCTATCCCAGGTATTAGCGGTACTGGGTGCTACAGGCTTAGAATTTAAAATCGAGGGAAAAAAGCTGAACGTTATTTACTAAGTAAGATCAATCAAAACAAAAACAGTGATCGCTGCGAATCTCACATCGCGGCAGGGGCTACTATTTTCTCACCATTTTAAAACATCATTATGGCAACCTAACTACACAACAGCAGGGGCCTGAAATAAGACCGGAGGTGCTGCGAACACCCCCGGCCGGAAATTCGGGTATCCCTAACAGTATCAATTTGCACAGATCTATTAAACAACACCCAAACATTGCAAAATTATGCATTTGAAATTTAATAGCAGCACTCCGTCTGATACGGGGCGCTGGATCACCAAAATCATCATGGTTATGAAAATGACCACCGCACTACTTCTCATCGGCCTTTTACATGTAAGCGGAAAAGCTTTACCGCAATCCATCACACTGTCTTTAAAGAAAGCGCCATTGAAGAAGGTATTCAAAGAGATCCGCAAGCAAAGCGGTTTATTGTTCCTGTACGATGAAGCACTTTTGCTCAATACAAAAAACATAGATATCCAGGTACAGGGCGCGCCGTTAAAGGATGCGCTGGAGATCAGCCTGAAAGACAGCGGGCTTGAATTTGAGATCGTGGAACGCAATGTTGTACTGCGTAAGAAAACCTCTCCCCTGCTCAGACCACTCAACTTCTTTGCAGATACCACCATCGTTCCACAGGTGACAGGTAAGGTACTGGATGAAGCAGGAGAACCGCTGATAGGCGCCACCGTTATGATAAAAGATACCAAACTGGGCACGGTAGCGGACGCTTCCGGTGTTTTCCAACTGAAAAAAGTACCCAAAGATGCTATACTGCAGGTAAGGTTCACCGGCTATCTATCACAGGATGTTCCCTTATCCGGCCGTGATGCGCTGCAAATACAGATGAAGATAGACAATAGCAAGCTGGATGAAGTAGTGGTGGTAGGTTATGGAACACAGAAGAAAGTGAACCAGACCGGTGCCATTGCACAAGTGAATGGAAAGGAACTCGAAAACCGCCCTATTACCCGTGTGAGCCAGGCTTTACAGGGAATGGTAGGTAACCTCAATATCACAACCACAACAGCGGGTGGTGCACCGAATGCCACACAGGGTATCAATATCCGCGGGTATACCGGTTTTGGTACCACCACTGGTCCATTGATCGTAATTGATGGTATACAGGGTGGTGATATCAATACCCTCAACCCGGATGATATAGAAAACATTTCTGTGATCAAAGATGCCGCCTCTGCTGCCATCTATGGCTCCAGCGCACCATTTGGTGTGATCCTCATTACTACTAAACAGGGAGCCAAAGGCAAAAAACCCGCTATCACCTATAAAAATAATTTACAGTGGGCTACTCCGGTGAACCTGCCTAAAATGATGAACTCACTGGATTTCGCCAATATATACAATGAGGCAGCCATCAATGGCGGCCGCGGTGCCCTGATCTCTGACGAAACCATCCAAAGGATCAAAGATTACCAGGCCGGTACTTTTAAAGATGAAACTGTACAGACCAAAGATGGTGCAGGCAATCCTACAGATGGCTGGCAGGAATGGGGAGGTGCCAATGCTAATAACGACTGGTTCAAAATATACTTTAAAGATAAGGCCTTCAGCCAGCAGCATAATCTTGGTGTTTCCGGCGGCTCCAACAATTCCAATTACTATGTAGGGCTTGGTTATAACGACAGGAAAGGGATGTACAATTTCGGGAACGACAGCTACAAACGTTATAATATCAGGGCTAACCTCAACACGGATATCAGCAGCTGGCTCAGCTTCGGGCTGAGAAGCACTGTTTCCCGCGAATTATTGAATACCCCCAATACTTACAGTAGTAACACTGGCGGCAACTACTTACACCTCATTGCACGTAAATGGCCAACCCTGCAATTAAAGAACCCCGACGGGAATTATTCAGACGGCAGCCAGGTATTATTACACCTGGAAGGCGGACGCAACAAACAGGTAACAGATAATGCCATCATCACCGGTGAATTCAATTTCAAACTCGCCAAAGGATGGACGGCCACGGCCAACTACACCTTCAATGGTACTTTCTGGAAACAGGATTTCCACACTAAAACAGTATACGCAACAAGGCCCAGCGGTACTAAGTATCCTATGGGTGGAACTACCCCCAATGGTTACTATCGCGGAAGCGACAGAACACAATACCAGGTTGTGAACGCTTACACCAAATATGAAAAGCAACTAGGCGGTCATTACTTCAGCATACTGGGTGGTTATACACGCGAACTCAGGGAATATGAGACCTATTTTGCCAGCAATAATCAACTTTATTCCGATGATATCCCTTCTCTCAACACATCTTTCGGACCAACACCCAGCGTAGGCGACGGTATCCGGAGATTAGCCGTGGAAGGTTATTTCGGAAGGATCAACTATAACTTCCGGGACAAATACCTCCTGGAATTCAACGGCCGTTATGATGCTACTTCCCGCTTCCTGAAAGACTATCGCTGGAAATTTTACCCGGGTGTATCCGCAGGATGGAACCTGGACAAAGAAGCCTTCTTTGAACCTTTGAACAGAGCCGTAAGTGCTTTAAAGGTCAGAGGTTCTTATGGCTCACAAGGCGATCAGTCTTTCCTGGATGTCGGCGGCGCTAACTGGTATCCTTTTTATCCAAGCCTTGGTACCACAAGGCCTACTTCAACCGGCTGGCTCTTTGGTGGCGCCCAACAGGCAGCCGTAACACCTCCCGGTTTGGTGAATCCCCTGCTTACCTGGGTTACTACAACACAATTGAATATCGGAATAGATGCAGGTTTCCTTGATAACCGACTGAAAGCTTCTTTTGACTGGTACATCCGTAAAGCGAATGATTATGCGTACACAGGTACAGCGCTTCCTGCAGTACTTGGTACCAGCGTACCTGTAGAGAACAATGCCGGCGTAGAAACCCGTGGTTTTGAATTAATGCTTTCCTGGAGTGATAAGATCGGTGATGTAAGTTATAACCTGCGTGGTGTATTGAGTGATTATAAAGGTAAGGTCACAGCCTATGCGAACAACCCACAGGGAGATAACGGTACCTTTTATGTAGGCCGCAACCAGGGTGAGATCTGGGGTTATACTACCGCAGGGCTTTTCCAAAGCACAGATGAAGTAACCAAATCTCCTTCCCAATCAAAGCTGAATGGTAATGCATGGAAACCGGGAGATGTACGGTATGCCGATCTCGATGGTAATGGTACCATCGACTGGGGCAACAATACACTCAGCAATCCGGGAGACAGAAGAGTGATCGGCAACAACACGCCACGTTACGCCTTCAGCTTTACAGGAGATGCTTCCTGGAATAATTTCGATATCTACATCTTTCTGCAGGGCATTGCAAAAAGAGATGCATGGGTTGGCTCCAACTATTTCTGGGGCGTGAACGGGGATGAATGGCAGAGTTCTTTATTCACCGAGCATTACGACAGGTGGACACCCACTAATCCAAACGGTTATTTCCCTAAATACTATTTAACCAGCGAGATGGGTAAGAACATGCAAACGCAGACAAGGTATCTGCAGAACGCTGCCTACCTGCGTATCAAGAACGTACAGTTAGGTTATTCTCTTCCTAAATCACTCCTGGATCCGATCAAATTCAACAAAGTAAGGTTCTATGTGAGCATAGAGAACCTGGCCACTTTCACCAACCTGATCAAGACCATGGACCCTGAGTTATCTATCTCCGATGCCAAGATCTATCCGTTGCAGCGTACTTATTCTGCCGGGGTGAATGTAAGTTTCTAATGAATAAACTATTGAACATGCGTAACAGAACACTTTTTATAATAATAACAATATGTGCTTTCGGCATAGCGGGTTGTACCAAAGGATTCCTGGACCGCACACCGGAAACCAATATCAGTGATGGTGAATTCTGGAGAACAGGCAACGACCTGAAGTTATATGCGAACAACTGGTACAGCGTATTCCCGAGCTATGGCGGCTTTGGCAACATCGGCATCTATGGGCTGGATGCAGATAATGGCAGCGATAACATGATTTCGATGGGATACAATAATGCGATGAATTCAGAGAATATCGTGCCTGCCAGCGGTGGAGGATGGGCCATAGGCGACTGGAACACGCTGCGCAACATCAACTACTTCCTCGCCAATTATACCAAATCCACGGAATCATTCGACAATATAAAACCTTATGTGGGTGAAGCACTTTTCTTCCGTGCGTGGTTTTACTTTGACAAGCTGAAGAGATTTGGCAATCTTCCCTGGCTCAATGCACCACTTGACCCACAATCCGGACAGCTCTTCGATACCCGCTTAGCACGGAATGTGATCGTGGATTCCCTGATGAATGACCTGGACAAAGCAGTGGAATACCTTCCCACTAAATCCGTGGCCCAGGTATCCCGTATCAATAAACAGATCGCCCAGTTATTCCAGGCGCGTATTGCTTTGTTTGAAGGCACCTGGGAAAAGTACCATGCAGGCTCGCCTTTTGGTGTTACCGGATCTGATGGTAGCAAGTATCTGCAAAAAGCTGCAGCTGTTACAGACGCATTAATGGCAGCCAGTGGCGGTTATGCCTTGGAAACACTAAACCCCGCTGGAAATATGGAATACTGGCAACTCTTCAATCGTTCCAACTATTCAGCCAGCACGGAAGTAATGTTCTGGCGCCAATACATTGTAGGCGTGAATGGTGGCCACAACTGGCATCGTTATACCACATCCGGTGCAGGCAGGGGTTTAACCAAAGATCTCGTGGATGCTTATCTCTGCACAGATGGGAACCCTATCGGCAGCAGCCCCTTATACCAGGGAGATAACACCTTACTGAGTGTGGTAGCTAACCGCGATCCCCGCCTGGCACAAACCATGTATGTAAATGATGGCAAACATTACATCACTAACAGCGGCCCTCCCGGTGTACCGGATGTTATTTTCCAGGCTCCTTCACTCAACGGTGCATCAGAAGGAAAATGCGCCACCGGTTACCAGGTATTTAAAGGACATAACCCGCTCGCAGCGCAACAGATAGCTGAACAAGGCACTACCGGCCAGATCATTTTCCGGTTTGCAGAAGTATTACTGATCAATGCAGAAGCAAAAGCAGAACTGGGTACACTTACACAGGTAGTAGCAGATGCTACCATCAACAAGCTGAGAAGCCGTGTAGGTATGCCGGCACTGAAGGTTGCAGCTATTCCTGCAGATCCTAACAGGGAGTTTCCGGCATTGAGTGCATTGATCAATGAAGTGCGCAGGGAAAGAAGGATCGAATTAGCCTGCGAAGGTTACCGCAGAGATGATCTGCAGCGCTGGGCCGCCATGGGTCTCAAGATCACAGGATTGAAGCCTAAAGGAGCTAAAAAGGCCCAATGGGTTGGCATCATACCCGCAGGTGACCTGAATGGTTACCCGGTAGATGATAATGGTTATATCGAGCTGTACAAGAACATTCCGGCTATGAGTACCGGTTATAAGTTCAAAGTAACCAGAGATTACTTACAACCTTTACCAACCAGTGAATTAACGTTGAATCCAAAGCTCAGCCCTCAAAACCCCGGCTGGTAGTTTTAAAAAAGCCCCCCGATATTCATCAGGGGGCTTTTTATTTATTGTTTATTTTCTTTCTCCTGTTCTTTCATTTTGTCTAAGTAAGAAACACCTTCCGTGATCCACTTCGGTGCCGTTTTACCTAAAAGGTAATGATCAAACCATTCCCGCTGGCGCTTCTGGTAATCTATCTGGTTCTCCTTCTTCGCCAGGCCGTGATTTTCATCTGCATACACCAGCATCACATGCGGTTTCTCCATCCTGCGCATGGTACCATACATTTCAATCCCCTGGTGCCAGTCCACTGCTCCGTCTTTATCACCAAAGGCAACCAGTAATGGCGCTTTGATATGCTGTGCAGCATAGATAGGTGAATTACGCATATGCTCCTGCATCCTGTCGTACCAGGGACCATCAAAACGGCCCTGGCTGGTTTCAAAGATCTTCTGATCAGGAATACCGGAGTTCCAGTAAATAGCGAGGGACATACTGATCAGGTTCGTTAAAGGCGCTCCGGCACAGGCTGCTTTGAACAGGTCAGTTTGTGTGATGATAAAGGAAGTTTGATAAGCGCCCCAGCTATGCCCCATCAGTCCCACTTTATTCTTATCTATCATACCTGTTTTCAGCACTTCCTCTACAGCAGGCACTACGCAATCTACAGCACTCATTCCCGGATCATTGATATCGTATACGATATCCGGGCGGAAGATGAAGTAACCGCCGGAAGTAAAATTGGTGGTGTTATAAGCTCTTCTTTCAGAAGGCATCACATAACCATGTACCGTGTTGGCCAGTTCTTCATAGATATACACCACCATCGGATATTGCTTGCCCGGCTGATAATCTGAAGGATAGAACAAGGCTCCCTGTAATTTCTTGCCTTTTTTATTTGTGAAAGAGACAAGTTCGCTTTTGCCCCAATTGTAATCCTTTTGCTGTGGGTTAGTACCAGCCACCTTTTGTTCTCCCTGGAAGTTCTTAGTGATATAGAGTTCAGGAGAACGGTTATAGTCTGCCCGGATGAAAGTGAATACATCCGCTTCTTTCGCTTTATTGAACTGGTCTACTGCATTCGGTTCATAAACCAGGCGGCTGAATTTTCCTTTCTCTACTTTGCCCACACCGAAGTATTTGCTCTTATCTCCATACAGATCAATATAGAGCGCTTTGCTGTCATCCCAATAAGGATCTTCTGTATCTATCCGGGCGATCCTATGCCTGATCTCTTCTTTCGTTCCATCCGTCAGTTTGCGGAATCCTTTGCCATCTGGCTTTACGGCATAGATATCATACTCATCGTAGAGGTATACTTCTTTATCTCCCTTCGTCCATCCGCCCCAGCCAAAAGGAGGTTTTGCTGCAGGATGATCATCGCGGAAGTTCTCAAAAATGGTGGGGATGTTTTTGGTAATGCTCACATTCTCTCCCGTGGTTGTATTATAGGTGAACCATTGTTTGTCCTTATAGTATAACACATACTTACTATCCGGTGAAAGCATGGGGGAATAACCATATGACTGGATGATCTTTTCGCCGATCAGTTTCTTTTGCCCGCTGCGGGTATCTATAAGATAGAAATCACCAAAGTCTTCCTTGAAAGCTGGTTTGTATTTCTTGTCTGTAGTGATCACCGCAAACTTCTGCCAGTTGGCGAGGCTTGCACGTGGTATACTGTCGCTGGTCAGCTGGAAGAAACTGTTCGCGGAGATGTTCCACACGGATTGCAAACTGAAGTCTTTATCCATGGCGTAAGTAAGCTTCTGACGAGGCTGTATCTCCGCATCTTTCCAATGCCAGATATCCACTGCCGCCAGTTTATCTTCTTTCTTAGGAGCTGCTGCCGGCGGAAGTTTCTTTGTCGTATCCGTCTTTGCTATATTTGTTGTATCCTTCTTAACACTGGTGGAATCTTTCGCCGTACCTTTTTTCGGAGGTTTGGCTGTCCAGTTCTTAATACTGAAATAAGCGGCTGTTACATCATCTGTCAGGCGTAAGGCAGACGTTGGATTGATACGCATACCCTTTGGAAAGGCAGGTTGTTTGGCAGGGTCAAATACGGAGAGCACCGGTTTTTTGTCAAGCGGTGCATACACGTATACCTGTGCATTCTCTTCTTCGTAATCTTCGTTTTTAATGGTCTTATAGAAAGCAAGACCATTACCTTCCTTAGACCAGGTGAGTTTGGAGAACTTGCAGGTATCGCTGGCCAGCACTTTGATCACGTTCGTTTGCAGGTTGAACAGTTCTACCGTATTACCTGCCTGGTTAGCAGATTCCAGGACATAAGCAAAGTGATCGCTCTTACGGTTAAATTCAGATGCTGTTACGTTCCCTATCGTGCGGGTACTGCTATCTGCGAGGTTCCGTAGCAGCACCACGGTCCCTTTATCCTTATTCTCCTTTGGCGGATTGAGTGTAACAGCCAGGAACTTGCCATTACGTGAAAAGCGGAAGTTACTGATGTCTTTGATCACTTCCTTTTTACCGGTGGCCAGGTTCAGCAACCCCATTTTTAAAGGGACCGGCATTTTCTGGTCCCTGAGCTTCTCTGCTTCTTTGAAGGGAACGCCAATATAATAGGCTACCCACTGATTATCTCCTGAAAATGCAGGTGCGCTGCCAAATTCCAGTGCATAGCGTTTATTAGTCAGCTGGTTAAAAAGGTAAAGGGTATCATTATCTTCCTGCACAGCTACTGTGTAGGCCACCCATTCTCCATTTTCTGATAAAGTTGAGCCCGTGAAATACTGCCATTTTGCATAATCGGCAGGGGTTAGGTCTTTTTTCTGCTGGGCATTAACGGATAGGCTCACCGCTAAAAGCAGAAACAGGGAGTAAAATCGTTGCATTAAGGTTTAGATTTTAAATTGAAAGCGTATGTAAATCCAAGATAGCAATATAAAATAACATTGAGAAAGGTTAAAATCATATTGGCTCCATTAACAATCCGGGTAAATTCCGGCTGGTATTGACTAAACAAGGTGAGAATTGAATTATTTTTCGACATAAAGGAACTTGTATTTGTACGAAATTAACAATACCTTGTTTAAAGCAAACCAGTGGACATGAATGATAAAGAGATACAGGCTTTACAGGAACAAGTAGCTCTTTCTGATGACCAGCAAGCATTCAAGACCTTATTCAAGCACTATTACACTACTCTTTTCCAGTTCGCCGTTTCCATTGTAAAAGTGAGGGAATCGGCAGAAGAAATAGTGGAGGACGTTTTTATCAAGGTCTGGGATAAGCGCAGGAACCTAACTGAAATAGCCAACCTTCGTTTGTACTTATATGTGGCTGTAAAGCATCATTGCCTGAATCATGTAACAAGGCGGGGGAACACAACTGAGCTTGATCCTGATCAGCTGGATGTAGTATGCGCAGAACTGGTTCCCAGTCCTGAAGACCTGCTGGTAGCCTCAGAACTGTTGCAGCGTGTGAACAGGTCCATTCATGAACTTCCCCCTAAATGCCGTATTGTTTATAAGCTGGTAAAAGAGAACGGCCTCTCCTATAAAGAAGCAGGAGAAATACTCAACATTTCCCCCCGAACTGTTGAGAACCATATTGCTGCCGCCATTAAAAAAATAGCATCTGTTCTGGATGCCGACTTCCCCCTCCCCCGCAAATCCTTTACCCTGCCGGGTGTAAAGAATTAAGAAAAACTTTTCCTTCCACTAGGGGATTCCTGCATTTCCTGTGTCCTGTAGTAAAGGACCCTTCGTCAATGAATGATACCAGACTTTTTGTTTTATTGGGTAAAAAGCTGAATAAAGAGGCTTCGGAAGCAGAGCTTTCTGAACTGGAAGAACTGATCCGGCAGAATGCTGTTCAACCATATACATTGGAAGCGCTGCAGGAAATATGGATGAAAAAAGCCGTAGAGGATGAACCGCACCTGGAAGAACGTTGGGAGCGTACGGCCCAAAGACTTAATACATATATAGCGGAGCCACGAAAACGGTTTCTTCCGGGCAGGATAGCTGCAGCCGCTGCTTTAACCGGTGCAATAGCATTTGCCGCATGGTTCGGTTACCGGAATTACAACAACCACCCCCTGCAGGCATCTGTCCCGCCGGAGCAGGATTCCATCATCACCGTACTGAACGGGGAACGGAAACGTTTTGTATTGCCGGATGGTACACAGGTGAACCTGAACAGTGGCAGCCAATTAAGATTTCATAAGGATTTCGGCCAGCAGGACCGGGAAATATGGCTCAACGGAGAAGCATTCTTTGATGTATCCAAAGATGCCACACACCCTTTTCATGTATATACGGACCGCATGACGGTAAAGGTATTAGGCACCTCATTTAATGTAAAGTCCTACAACACTTTTGAAAACATTGAAACTACAGTTATATCAGGCAAAGTAGAAGTAAGCCTGAAAGAAAGTAAAGAAAAGAAAGTGATCCTTTTACCCAACGAAAAGATATCGCTGAAGAATAATATACTCACCAAAAATAAAGCAGATCAGCCAATATCAGATATCCAATACGAAGTCCATACCGTAAAAGCCGCCAACAATGAAACCATACCTGAAGAAGCAGTATGGGTAAAGGAGAAACTGGCTTTTACAGATGAATCATTCGATATGGTTGCCTTAAAAATGGAGAGATGGCATAATGTTAAATTCCATTTCGCCAACGACAACCTGAAAGACCTGCGCCTGAACGGCGACTTTGACAACGTAAGCATAGAAGAAACAATGCACATCCTGCAAATGATGGTGCATTTTAAATACGAAATGACAGGGAACAATATATATATCAGGTAATACTTCTTTGATCCGCTTGTTGTCAGCCCAACCACGTAATTCTACAATAAACCAAAATCACAGTTATGGAATACCACGGTCCTTAATGCAGTAAGATCTATGAAAGGGGAAGAGGTGGAGCTCCTCCCCATGAATAGCTAACACTTTCTGGAACTGGTTTGAGCAGGGCTTTTTGCCCTGCTTAGGCCACTGTTATTAACTTTTCAACTCAAATCTATGAAAAAATGCAGGTTTAAGCTGCAGAAAATTTCCACGCAGTCGGTACTAAAGTTGCTCTTGATCATGAAAATAGCTTTTCTATTCATCGTCATACCTTTTTTACATGTATCCGCCATGGGGTATGGGCAGGACAAGTTCTCCCTGAAGCTGGAACAAGTGGATGCAGCGAAGGTGCTGCTCAATATCCAGCAGAAAAGCGACTACCGCTTCTTCTTTCTGCAGGACGACATCAAAAAGCTGGGAAAGATCGACATTAATGTAACAGATGCCACCGTACAGGAGATCCTGCAAAAGGTGCTGGGCAATGTGCTTGCCTACAAGATCCTGAACAGGAACCTGGTGGTGATCTCCCCCAATGCCGCTACCCTGGTGGACAAGATAGAGGTGCATGGTAAGATCCTGGATGAAACCGGCACTCCGCTCATTGGCGTTACCGTAAAGGTGAAAGGCCAGAGCATAGGCGTAGTGACCAAAACGGATGGCTCCTTCTCCCTGGCGGTAGATGATAAAGCAGTGCTGGAGATCAGCTTCATGGGCTTCGAACCACTGCAACTGCCTGTAAACGGGAAAAGCGAACTGGGCAATATTGTGCTAAAAGCCTCCACTGAAGGGCTGAATGAAGTAGTGGTGGTAGGATATGGTACACAGAGGAAGGTGAACCTTACCGGTGCAATTGGTACTGTTAAAACAGGAGAGATCGGGAATATCCCCGCTTCCAATCTGTCCAATCTATTAGCTGGCCGTGCTGCAGGTGTTACTGTTGTAGGCAGTACAGGCCTTGCAGGAGCTTCCTCCTCTATCCGTATGAGGGGAAGTTTTGCAGAACCCTTGTATGTGATCAATGGCATCATCAAAGGGAAAGCTGATTTCGACGCTCTGGATGCCAACGAGGTGGAAAGCATCAACTTCCTGAAAGATGCCGCCAGCGCATCCGTTTATGGTTCTAAAGCAGGCAATGGAGTAGTATTGGTAGTAACCAAAAAAGGCCTCGTTCAAAAACCTTCTTTCGATTACAAAGGCTCCTATTCATTTTCCAATCCCACCAAACCGGTACAAAGTTTTAGCGCTACCGAGGAACTCACATTCCTGAATAACATGGCTGTTACACAAGGGCAACCCAAGCCCTATGGCCAGGAGATCTTCGACTATTTTAAAGACAAGAGCTATGCCGTTAACGACTATATCTGGCAGGACCCAACTGTACAGCAGCATAACTTATCCGTAAGAGGGGGTACAGAAGCCATCTCTTACTATTTATCACTCGGTTATCACGATGAAAAAGGTTCTTACAAAAACCTCGATTTTGACCGCTATAATTTCCGCTCAGATATAACCGCCAGGATCTCCAAACGGCTGCAGGCAAGTGTAAACCTTAGTGGCAACCAAAGAAATTATCACCGCTGGTACTGGCCATATGATGGCGCAGAGGATTTTAACGTAGGCGATTTTTACAGGGCTACATTCAACTGGACGCGTTTATATCCTTTCTATGTAGATGCACAGGGAAATCCATCCACCAATACGAACGATCTCCCCGTTGTTCCTGGTGCATGGCATCCGGTAGAACTGATGATCAATAGTGGCGGCTACCGCGATATCAAAAAACGTACGCTGGATGGTATCGTTCGCCTGGACCTTGATCTGGCTGATATTGTGGATGGATTGAGTACCAGTTTCCAGGCACATTATAATGGGTATGATCAGAATATGAAATCGTTTGTTGTACATAACAAAGCCTATATATTTCAATCTGGCAGCCCTACCAATAAATTTGTTCCGGGGCCTATTGATCCTACCAAGATCAATCTCCATAACCTCAGTGCAACCTACCCTAATATTCAACAGGATGTACAATTCTACAATGCATACCAGATCAATCTGAACCTTAAATACGAAAAAACTTTCGGGAAACATGCTGTTTCTGCACTGGCTGTGTATGAACAGGGTAAGGATAATGGAACTTATCTTACCGGGCGTGCTGATCAATTGCTGACCACAGAAATTGACCAGATCTACAATGCTTCTGCAGATGCTGCCAGGAGATGGTTTACCGGTAATGAGGCCGCATCCGCCAGGGCTTCTGTGATAGGCCGTGCCAATTATGCTTACAACGATAAATACATTGCAGAATTCTCTTTCCGGTATGATGGTAACTACAAATTTGCACCGGGTAAAAGATGGGGGTTCTTCCCTTCTGTATCTGCCGCATGGCGCATATCTGAAGAAAACTTCCTGAAAGCCAATACACCCTGGCTCAGCAATCTGAAACTGAGAAGTTCCTATGGAACAGCCGGTAATGACGAAGATATAAACGCTCTTCCGATAGGCGCTTTCCAATGGAGCCAGACTTATGCTAAAAGTACCGGTTACGTTTTTGGGACATCCCTGAACGACGGGCTTGCTCCCGGTGTTATGCCTAATCCCAATATCACCTGGTCCACTTCAAAAATGTTTGATATTGGATTGGAGTACGGATTCCTGGATAACAGGCTTACCGGCGAAATAGATTTCTTCACCCGCAAACAATCTGATATCCTTGCATCCAGGCTTGGCTCTACTCCTTCCACACTGGGAGCATCCTTACCTGCGGTAAACTATGCAGCGCGTTCCTGGAAAGGATTTGAGATCTCTGTAGGATGGTCAGACCAGATCGGTGAACTGAAATACTCTCTCTATGGCAATATTGGCTATGCTAAAGATAAATGGGATATCATTGACGAAGCCGCTGCACTACGTGACGGCACTTATAAAAATAACTGGAGAAGTAAGTTAGGCCTGCCGGAGAACAGGGTTTACGGCCTCATTTCAAAAGGTATCCTCAGATCACAGGCAGATGTTGATAAACTTCCTTCCGGCTTTACACAATATGGCCGTGCTCCTAAACCCGGTTATTTATTATTCGAAGATATCCGCGGTGCTAACTACTCAGAAGGCCCTGATGGTAAAATTGATGATAACGACATGACCTACCTGTCTAACAACGGTTCTCCAAGAATGAACTATGGTGTTGGCTTCAGGCTGGAATGGAAAGGCATTGGATTAAATGCGCACTTTCAGGGTGTAGGTGCTTATGACAGGATGATCAGTACCCGTAATGGCGGTGGCGTGTTCCAGGTAGACAGGCCTTATTTCGAACTATGGGCCAATGATTACTGGACACCTGAAAACCCCAATGCTAAATATCCCCGGGTTTCCGGAGAGTTCCAGGTGGCAGATGTAGGTGGCGGAGCTTCTTCCTTCTGGCTGAGGAACGGTGCTTACTTACGTTTGAAGAACCTGGACCTTACCTATACGCTTCCTAAAAAATGGCTTAGCAGGATTGGTGTGAACAGTGTGCAGTTATTTACAAACGCTACTAATCTGTTTTACATATCAGCAATGAAAGAACATGATCCGGAACAACTTACACTGGATTCTTATCCACTGATGAAAACCTTTACCGGCGGGGCGTATATTAACTTCTAAACTATGACGATAATGAAAACGATTCAATATATCAGTTACCTGTTTTTATTTATCCTGGTTTCCGCCTGCGGAAAAATAGTGGATAAAGTAGATAACCTGGGGAACTATCCGGCGGCAGGAACTTTTGATGATCCGGCCACTTCCGGTGCTTTCCTGAGTAACCTATATGGCAGCACCCTCTCTTCAGGATGGCCTACCGGTATGGCAGGCAATGCAGATGAAGGTGGAGGCATCATCGGTGACGGATGGGTGACAACAGACAACGGCACTATGAAATTCTGGCCATATGCTACCATCAGGAAAATCAATATCCTTTTGAAAGAATTACCGGCAGGAAAAGTGGTGGCAGAAGTAAAGAACCCAATGATAGGCCAGGCTAAATTCCTCAGAGCTTTCCTGTATTTCAAAATGGTATATTATCATGGCGGTGTACCCATTATTGAGGTACCACAGGAATTAACGGATGATCTGAAAGTACCGAGGAATTCCACCAGCCAGTGTTTTGACTTTATCCTGAAAGACCTGGATGAAGCCGCCGCTTTAGTGCCTAAGAAATACACCGGCAATGATCGTGGACGTATAGATCAGGCCATTGTATTAGCTTTCAAAGGAAGGGTACTGCTGTATAAAGCCTCTCCGCAGTTCAATCCTGCCAACCCATATGATAATGCTCATTGGGCAACAGCTTACACTGCCAACAAAGCAGCGAAAGATTTCCTGGATGCAAATGGCTATGGCCTACTGGAAGATTTCTCCAAAGTTTTTGAAACGAAAGGACATAAAGAAAATATCCTCTCCGTTATATATGTGAATCCGGCCAAAACAAATGGCCGTGCAGAAGATGGTGTTCGTCCTCTATCAGAATCAAAAAACTCAACAGGACTTGATCAACCTACCTGGGGTATGGCAGAGGCATTTCCTATGAAAGATGGTAAAAAACCCGGCGACCCTTCTTCCGCTTATGCGTATAACCCACAAACATTCTGGCTCAACAGGGACCCTCGTTTTGATGCTACCATGGTGTGGAATGGCAGTGTGTATGAATTAAGCGGCATCAAAGGCCGCCGTCAATACACCATGTCCGCCATCGCTAAATCAATGGATGCCTTTGGTTTTATTATCCAGGGAGAAAACCATTACCGTACAGGTTTATATACACGTAAAGGCATTATGGAAGAGTTACCTTCCACACAGGTAACATTGAATGATGTAGACTGGCCGGAGATCAGGTATGCAGAAGTTTTATTTAACTATGCAGAAACTGCCAACGAAACAGGCAAACCTGCCGAAGCGCTACAGGTGTTAAAAGACATCCGGAAACGCGCAGGTATTGAAGCAGGCGGTGATGGCATGTATGGCCTTAAAGCTGGCATGACACGTGTTGAATTACGCCAGGCTATCCTTGACGAAAAACGCGTGGAGTTTATGTTTGAAGGGCAACGCTTCTGGGACCTCCGCCGCCATCGCATGCTGAATGTATTAAATGGTATGCGTAAATACGGCGTGATGGCCACCAAAGTTAATGGACTCGCTTATGATCAGGTAACACCTACCGAGATTGGAAAAGCCAACAGGTTTGAGCTGCTGCCACAGGATTTCACCTATGAAATAGTGGAACTGATCACCAATGGTCCTAAACAAATGGTGATGCCGGATAAGTATTACTTTTTCCCCATTCAGTTAAGCAATATCAATCAGAATCCGAACCTCAAGCAGAATAAAGACTGGGGTGGAGATTTTGATCCTACATTACACTAAAACATCCACAGCCGGCCTGGTAATACCGGGCCGGTTTTATTAACCCGGGGTGCTACTCTTTTAAAAATTTAAACAGGTGAAAGGAAATTTGATCAGAACCACGTTAGCATTGCTGGTAACAGCATCTACAGTAAAGGCACAATCCATCAGCGTAGCAGGGCTTCCGCTATACGATAAAGCAGCGCTGCAAAGTAAAGAAGACTGGCTCCTGGCTACTACTGCCCGCAAGTCCGCTATCTACAGAACACCGGAAGGATACATGGCCCTCAGCAACGGACTCATCACGCGCACATTTACATTGACGCCTAATGGTGCCACCATCGGCCTGGATAACCTGGTAACAAATGAAGCACTGGTACGTGCCGTATCTCCGGAAGCCGTATTGTGGATCAACGGGCATGAGATAAAAGCCGGAGGTTTAACCGGCCAGCCGATCGGGAATTACCTGTTACCGAAGTGGGTCCCAGACATGAAGGCGGACCCATTAAGTCTTAAACTCAGATCCTACACCACAGCACCTATCAAAGCCAGGTTTGAATGGAACCGCCGTACGGCATGGTCTCCCCAGCAATTGCCCTGGCCGCCAAAAGGCATGGAAGTGACCTTCACTTACCAGGCAGATGCCACTATCATGAGCAGCCTGTCGTCAGACATCAGCAGGAAAGTATTGTTCACTGATAATTTCCTGAGCCTTTCGCCCAAATGGGATATCATCAAAGGTGCTGCCTCACAGCATGCTTCATTCCAAAATGAAGGAAAAGCAGGAGAAATGCAAACAGCTGCCAACTCCGTATTGTTTGCTGAACAGCCTTTATCTCCTGAAACAAAAGTGATCATCTGCAAACTGAACAGTGGAACAGATGAAAGTAACGGATATGGTGCAGGTATTGCCTTGCAATTCCCTGATGGAAAATCTTCCAAATTCCACCTGGCTCCCGGAGCAAAACGCTTCCGCGTTTTTCACGATAGCAAGAGCGCTAATTTCGAAGGATATGACCCGGGAAAATCCTATTTCCTGCGGATCCTGTTCCTTCCGGGAAGAATGGCCTGCAGCGTTTCCGAAGATGGCAAAACATATACTACGCTAACAGAATTACCTGTAACAAGCCAACCTACACATGTAAGGATAGGTAAAACAGATCCGCAGGGTGGCAGATCAGAACGCGGGGAAGCTGGTACAAAAGGCCGCAGTAAAATAGAAGCGGTATTGATATTAGGTGCCCCTGAAGCAGTGCAGCAGGACTTGCAGTTCCTTTCCGGATTAACCGTAAAAGTACACTACGAAATATACGATGGCATTCCGCTGCTCAGCAAATGGGTAAGCGTAACCAATAATAGCAAAGAACAGATCATCATCAATAATATTAAAAGCGAACAACTGGCAGTAACGGAAGCGGAAAGCGCTGTAGAACATAAACAACGCTGGGAAATGCCGCCGATCCTGGCGGAAAGTGATTTCGCCTTCGGCTCCATGTCCAGCAATGCCGCACAGAATGCCTGTGTAGATTGGCAGACAGATCCCTCCTATACCACACAGGTGAACTACAATTTAAAAACACCTACTGTATTGGTATGCATGCCTAAAACAGGCATGGGTCAGGAAGTAGCCACAGGTGCATCAACAGAAAGCGCACGCATCTGGGAATTGATCTTTGATAGTTACGACAGGGAAAGAAGGGGTTTAAGCCAGAAAAAACTATACCGTACCATTGCACCTTGGGTAACAGAAAATCCCATCATCATGCACGTAAGCAGTGCAGCAGACGAACCGGTAAAAAGCGCTATCGACCAATCTGCGGAAGTAGGTTTTGAAATGGTGATCATGACCTTTGGCAGTGGTTTTAATATTGAAGATACTACGCAGCAGAACCTGCAGCGCATGAAACAGCTGAAGCAATACGCTGCATCAAAAGGAGTGGCATTGGGTGGATATTCCCTGCTGGCCAGCCGTTCCATCAATAAAGAAAATGATGTGGTAATGCCGGAAGGGATGAAGCCTGCATTCGGTAATTCTCCCTGCCTGCAAAGTGAATGGGCGCAGAGTTATTTCAGGAAGCTCTACAACTTCTATGAAAAAACCGGGCAGGACCTGTTGGAACACGATGGTTCCTATCCCGGCGATGTTTGTGCATCCACTACACATCCGGGGCACAGGGACCTGGAAGATTCCCGTTGGAAGCAGTACAAAACCATTCAGCAATTCTATCAGTGGTGCAGGGGAAAAGGTATCTACCTCAATATACCCGACTGGTATTTTCTAAGTGGCGGCACTAAAGTGGCAATGGGTTACAGGGAAACCAACTGGTCCCTCCCAAGAGAACAGCAGGAAATAATTGAACGCCAGAATATTTATGACGGCACCTGGGAAAAAACACCTTCCATGGGCTGGATGTTTGTACCATTGGTACAATATCATGGCGGTGGGGCTGCAGCTACAATTGAACCATTAAAGGAACATCTCCCCCATTATGAACAGCGGCTTGCTAACCTGTTCGGCGCCGGCGTACAAGCCTGTTATCGTGGCCCACGTTTATATGATGCCCCTGAAACAAAAGTACTGGTAAAGAAATGGGTAGACTTCTATAAGAAGTACCGCCGTGTACTGGACGGGGATCTCATTCACCTCCGCCGGCCGGATGGCAGGGATTATGATGGCATACTGCACGTAGATCCGCAAGGGAAAGACAAGGGCCTTATCATGCTCTACAATCCTCTAACGGAACCGATCACAAGGAACATAGAGGTTGATCTTTATTATACGGGCTTAAAGAACCAGGCCAGTATCATGGGGGAAAATGGTGCCGCTAAAAAAGTAACGTTAAAAGGAACAAAGCTCAATTTACAAGTGACCATTCCTGCTAACAGTCAGCAATGGTTTGTGCTAAGACAATAAATTTAATGATATGCTAAGAATAATATTATTGTTCCTGCTCATTAGTACGCAGGGATATGCACAGCTATCTGAAAGCCGCATTCCTCAGGAAAGGGAAGGCCATACAGATTGGTTCAAAAAAGCAGGCTGGGGTGTTTTTGTGCATTACCTCTACAAAGTACAATGTGCAGGGCAACGCATTACCACAATGGATGGAGACAGCACGGACTGGAATAAATGTGTGAATGAATTTGATACGGAGAAATTTGCAGAACAGATAAGGTCTACCGGCGCGGCGTATGTTATATTCACTATGCAGCAACGCACCCGGCACCTGGTAGCACCCAATAAAACCTACGATAAAATAACCGGCTATAAGCCTGGCGAAGCCTGTTCTAAAAGAGACCTGGTAGAAGACCTTTATACCTCTCTCAGCAAACGTGGCATTAAGCTGATGCTTTATTGGACAGGCGATGGTCCGCGTGATGACGAGAAAGCGGCTAAGGCCATGGGATATACAGAAAAGGTTTCTGAAAAATATGTACAGCATTGGGCAGATGTGGTAGCGGAATACGGGGAAAGGTATAAGGACAAAGTAGCTGGCTGGTGGGTAGACGGCTGTTATGATTACATCGGGTACAATAAAGAAAAATGGGCTATCATGGCCAAAGCGCTGCGTGCAGGAAACAGCAAAAGGATCATTGCGCTGAACAATCCTAAAATGACGTCCTCCAATTCATCCACACCGGATGATGATTATACAACAGGAGAACAGAATAAATTTGGGGAAATACCTTTATCCCGCTGGCGGGATGGTGTGCAATGGCATATCCTGTCTTACCTGGGAAATGACTGGTGTTCACCGGGTCTGCGTTACAATCCGGGATTTATGGCAGATTACATCCGTAAATGCAACCTGGCAGGTGGTGTGGTTACCATGGATGTTTGTTTGTTCAGAGATGGCACTATTGAAACCTCTCATTTAGAGACCCTTAGAGGAATTAAAAGACGGTTGAAGTAAAAACAACGAGGCCCTTTAACTTTAAATTAAAGGGCCTTTTATTTTATTTCCTTTTATTTGAAAACAACCACGCTAAGAGGTCCGGTTCCGCGAAAGCATTATCCCAGCTGTTATGTCCTATGCCTGGATACTCTGTATACTTTACACTGGCACCTGCTACTCTTAAACTGTCGTGATAACTACGGGAGAACTTCACGGGTACTACATTATCGTCCGCCCCATGAAAGATCCATAATGCGGTACTATGTGCAAACCTGGGTGCGTATGATTCGTTACCTGCTCCGCAGATCGGGAATGCTGCTGCAAAACGCGTTGGATAACGGGCCAGTATATCAAATGTACCCATGCCTCCCATAGATAGTCCGCCCACATACAAACGCCGGTAATCCACACTACCGGAGGCCAGCAGGCTATCCAGCAACTGATGCAGCAAACCGCTGGGTATAGTAGGTTTGATATCCGCATTAAATTTCACGCCGGCCCAGCCAACACTGTCTTTATTAAATTCCATCACTGCCCAGCTGGTATTCTTTGCACATTGTGGAAAGATCACGATGGCCGGATACGCTTTACGCAGGGAATCGTTGAGGAACAATTTACTACCGTGTTTAAGCTGGGAAATATTATCATTCCCTCTTTCGCCGGCTCCATGCATTACAACGATCAGCGGATATTCAGTACCGGGTTTATAATCCTTCGGCAACAATAGCCGGTAAGGTAAAGTATCGTTGCCGCGTATAAACGTATGGGCTTTAAAATCCTGTCCGTATCCTGCAATGGATAAAGTGTATAAAAGGAAAAAGAGCGCGTATTTCATGCTATTAAATTACGGATTATGAGCTAGTGATTTGTCTGCGTGCCGCCAATAATATCCTTTTTCCTGGCTGAAGGCCAGCAGGCTGGTACTTCCTCTTGTATCGATATGTATTTCGGAAAAGCTGCGTTGATATTGCAAGGCAAAATAAATAGCACCCTGCGTGGGTTCATCTGCATCTTCATAGTTTAGCCGCACCTCCCGCGTTTTCCCTATTTTGAAGCCTTTGAAATGGCCTTTATAATATTCCTCCCGCTCCAGGACCTTAGTACCGCTTTCGTCAAAGTGATAATAGAACTCTCCGCCGTACATGGCCACATCGCTGGGTTGCAGAGCAGGCATCAGCCAGACGGTGATCGTTTTATCCTGGTGGTACTGGATGAACTTATTCATCTTTACATATGATCTGCCTAATATCACACCTGCTTCCCGGTAGGCTACATTGATAGCTTTTGAAACCGCTGTGAGCATTACGGCATCTATTGAATCAGGTACCAGGTCTATGGTATCGTTTGTATTCAGGCGGTAATGCAGCACCTGGTCGTATTTACCATCTTTGAACTTTCCGTATACGCCATTCCACAGACTGTCTGTTCCTTTGTAACAGAACCATTCCCTGCCGATGCGGGCCAGTTCTTCGTAAGTGGCTTCGGTGACCAGTTCGGACATGCGCCAGGCCACACTGTCGTATTCCCGCATCCACTGTGCGGTTTCCAGTTTTTCGGAAAAAGATCTCGTATTATTCTTCTGGGCCTGAACGGTTTGCGTGAATAGCAACACCGCCAGCAGTAGCCAGGATTTCATAGGGATATAGGTTTTTCTGTAATAAATATATGCAATTTTATTAATTCGTGTATCCTATTCTCTCAGTTCGGGCATTCAATTCCACAACCTTACCCCATAAATAGCTGTTTAATAAGCATTTAGTGCAATGGCACAATCTTTTCAATACTATCCATGAACTGAAAAACCTTAACAAATGAAACAGATAAAACAACTGGCAGCATTCTTTTTACCTTTAGCAATTGGTGGTATGCTGGCCTGTAACAGTGGCACCAACAGAACAACCACGGATGATACTTCTACAGTAGGAAACCAGGATATTACAGCAGTAGATACGGGTATGACGAAGGGTATGGCCCAGGACGTAAACAAAGATAAATTCTCTGATGATTCATTACGCGATGATGCAAGCTTTGTAACAAAGGCAGCAGAGGATGGTATGTATGAAGTAAAACTAACTACCGATGCACAGGCTAAAACAGCCAATGCAGGTGTAAAGAAACTGGCAGCTCATATGCAGAAAGCACATGAGAAAGCGAACAAAGAACTGGCAGGGTTAGCCGCTACAAAGAGCATTACTGTTCCTACTGTTTTACCACAAGGGAAAACAGATGATATCAACAGGTTGTTGGAGAAAAGTGGTAATGATTTCGACAAAGCTTTTGTAGAAGAACTGGCAGATAAACATGAAAAGGCTATCAGGTTGTTTGAAGATGCATCGAAAGACGCTAAAGATCCGGAATTAAAGGCATGGTTTGCCAAGACATTACCTGAATTGAGGAATCACCTTGAGATGGTGAAGAAGGAACAAATCAAGTTGAAATAACTACGCAGCTTCTTATTAGAGGGTGGCCTCAAAGCCTGAGATTACACCTTTTGTACCTGCTCTGGGTAATGCCAGCGAAGGAATTGAGAAGTATGGCGTATGAAGCTCCGGTTCTTTGGAACCGGAGTTTTTTTATTTAGAACTTCAACGTAAAGTGCTGCTTCACTTTAAATTCGTCCCGCAGGAAAATAAGTCCGATAAAGAAGAGATCAATGGATAAAGTAGTAGCAGGATGGGCTTTAATAGTTTCCCATGCGCGCTCCATGCCATCGGTCCAGTGAACATCATCAAAGATCAGCACGGCAGTGGGCTTCACTTTTTTAATGCACTCGAGATAATATTGCACGGTAGGGTTTTCCCGGTGATTGCCATCAATGTATATTAAATCCGGCGCAGGAATTTCGTTTAGCAAACGGGGTAATACGATATCAAAATTCCCGATATGCTGCCGGATGTTCCGCAGCCCCAGGACCTCAAAGTTCTTAGCGGCGCGGGCAGCAATATTGGGGCAGCCTTCGATGGTATGTACATTTGCGCCGGCAGCAGCCATGTAAGCAGTGGAAAGGCCCATAGAGGTACCCAGTTCCAGCACTGTGGCTGCATTAAAACGTTTCACCAGGCGGTGGAACAATTGCCCGAATTTGGGAGGTTTGGCCGCATGGCGCACAATATCACGCACTTTGCGGGTATTGGTAGCTCCCATCAAGGACCCTGCTCCCAGGTCTGTTACTTCCAGCACCTCTTCACTTTGCAGTAATTGCTGCCGCAGCGCTTCAATTGGAGCATATTCCGGGCGGGGTCTGCGGTCATAAAGCACTTCATCCAGTAACGCATAGGCGAATGGAGAATGCAGGCCATGCCGGTTACCTGCCGTAAAACGATACCGGATATATTTCCTGGCTAACGCGATCTGGTGCTGTACGCTCAAATTAGTAGATTTTTGCCTTGATCAGCCCCCATTTATGCAGGCGGTGCTGCAGCGAAACCCGCAATACCCCTAATCCATAAATGCTGCTGCGTTTGAAATTGATGCTGGATGCACCCTCAAAATATTTAGTGGGGCAGGTCACCTCTGCAATATCATATCCCTTCATGAACACCTGGGATACCATTTCATTGTCGAACACGAAATCATCATTATTCGCCATATAATTGATATTCCGGAGCACTTCCGCAGAAAATGCCCGGTATCCTGTATGGTATTCGCTTAATTTCTGGCCCAGCAGAATATTCTGGGTGAAAGTGAGCATACGGTTAAAAATGTATTTATACATCGGCATCCCCCCTTTCAGTGCTCCTTTTCCCAGGATCCTGGAGCCGAATACCGCAGGATATACATCATTGGCGATAATGCTGCTCATGGCCAGGATAAGCTTTGGAGTGTATTGATAATCAGGGTGTACCATAATAACAATATCTGCTCCCAGCTCCAGGGCCTTATTATAACAGGATTTCTGGTTCCCGCCATATCCCTTATTTGCATCGTGGCGAACAATGTGTTTTATGCCTAATTTATGGCCTACATCTACCGTATCATCCTTGCTGGCATCATCCACCAACACCACTTCATCCACCACATCCATGGGTATTTCGAGATAGGTCTTTTCAAGGGTCAGTGCAGCATTGTAGGCTGGTAGCACTACCACTACCTTTTTGTTATTGAGCATGAATCGAGGGTGATTTAGGCTGCAAAGGTATAAAAATACTCCTAATGCATAAGTAGCTATATACAATTCTTACTTTTATGCAGTAGAATTAATTCTTATCTTTGTGACTTGGTGATTTTTTGGCATTATATTTTCTTAAGGTTTTCTTAACATAAAAGGACATTCAAGCATGCTGAAGCTAATTAGATGGATGATGCCATTGTTGATGACAGGTTTAGTGACAATGAAAGTATCTGCCCAGGACCCGGAAAAGAAAGCCGAGGTTAAAACGGCGGATACTACTATCAAGAAGATCATGGAAGATCTTCAAAGGGTAGCGGATAGTGACAAGCAGAATTCACAGGCCATTGAATCATTATCAAGGGGCCGGGAATTCGACAACATCACTAAGTACAACCTGGTCAAGAACAATCTCATCCAGGCCTCCGAAACCTACTATCTGTTGAACAAAAAGATCATTGACCTGAAATCCAGGACCACTACGAGTAACCTTGATGTGTTCATTACCTCCCTCAACAACCCGGAGAGTAAGGAATTGGGGTTCTCCCTGAGCGACCGCGTGGTGGAACTGGTGGAAAAGATCATCCTCAAGGGCAAATCTGACAAGAACGAAAGGAATACCAAACTGGTGGAATCCACCAAGTCCATTATCAACAGCCCGATCTTCAAAAGTTTTACTTCCCTTACCCCTCCCCTGGCCATTGCCAGCTCTGTGATGGGCTTCCTGCACAGCGTAAGCCAGAGCAATAAGGCTATCAATCATAAGCTGCTCCAGGAATTTGAGAAGGAACTGAACAAATACGTGATCTATTACACGGCACTGAATGATGCCAACCAGAAATTCGAATTCGGGTTGAACTTCAATAAGGACCAGCTTTCCCTGCTGCAGGATAATATGTACGATCACCTGGCCTTCACTGCCAGTGCGCTCAAAATGCCCCTGCCAGCCCGTGGTAATAAAACCATCGCGGAATCACTGAATGAATATTTCATTGACTTCAGGAAGGAAAAAGTGGTGGATTACTTCAACAAACTGGAAGAAAAATATACCAAAGGCAAAAAGATCGATTACGAAGCCCTGCTGAACGATAACATGAGCCTCAAAGAGGCCAACAACCAGCTGGAAGATCTCATTCTCCAAACTAAACGTTTCGAGAACCTTTATAATGAATATTTCAGCCTGCTGGATTCTTACTACACCAAGGTGAACCATTCCCTCCGCCTGGCACAGGATAATGCCCTGGCCGATAAAGGGATCGTAGAGACCAAACAGAATGAATTCCGCCAGTTAAAGAATGAAGCAGTACAGGAAATACAGTCTTCTATCAATATGCGGGAACTTACCATCAACGTAGAGAAGGTGAAATACCGTTACAGGATATTCTAAAAGTGGTTATATTCCATACAGGAAAGCGGATCGGAAACGGTCCGCTTTTTTTTAATCACATTTTACACACCCCGTTCTAACCAATCCCCTTTTAATACCTAATTTTGCCCCATTATGACTACAGTACAACTCGAATATGTAGTGGCCGTAGACACCTACCGGAGTTTTGTGACAGCGGCAGACAAGTGTTTTGTAACACAACCTACGCTCAGCATGCAGATCCAGAAACTGGAAGACGAACTGGGTGTGAAGATATTTGACCGGAGCAAACTACCTGTAGTACCTACAGAAATAGGCATGGCCGTTATAGCCCAGGGACGCGTAATATTAAAGGAAAGTGCCCGGATCAGGGAGATCATAGCAGATCAGAAGAAAGAGATCCAGGGCACGCTGAAAGTAGGCATTATTCCTACCCTGGCCCCCTATCTCCTGCCCCGCGTACTCACTTCCTTTATGAAGAAATACCCGAAAGTAAAACTGGAGGTATGGGAATATTCTACAGAACAGATCATCAGCTTACTGAAACAGGAGCAATTGGATTGCGGCCTCCTGGCCACACCGCTGCATAATCAGCACCTGGAAGAGCATCCTTTGTTCTACGAAACCTTTGTGGTGTTCACTGCTAAAAGCAATAAACTCTCGGATAAAAAGGTGATCCTCCCGGAAGACCTGGAAACGAAGGACATCTGGCTGCTCAACGAAGGGCACTGCATGCGCAACCAGGTACTCAATATCTGCCGGGATAAATTCAGCATGGGAGAGTTCAGGAACCTGGAATATAATACAGGCAGTGTGGAAACACTCAAACGAATGGTAGAACTGAATGAAGGATATACCATTCTGCCGGAACTATCGCTGCAGGACCTGTCTGCCAAACAAATGAACATGGTGCGCTTTTTTAAAGCCCCTGAGCCTGTTAGGGAGATCAGCCTGGTCACACATCGCTATTTTATTAAACAGGGGGTTATAGAGGCCTTTAAGAAGGAGATCCTGGCCAACGTGCCGGAGAAGATGAAGGTGAAGAAAACGAAGAAGGTAATAGATATTTTGATCGATAAGAAGTAAATGTCAGTTTCAGTTAATAAGTAATGGTCTGAATCGGATAAAGTGTTAGTGTTTTTTGCTTGGATCCCCAAGGGAATGAGATAGCTTTGTAATCTCCAATTAGTTGAATAAGGCGTAAAAGTTTGTTAACCTAAACATGCACAATGTATACTTATGAAAGTATTCATGAACCAAAGCAATTTACGTATGATGTAGCTCAAAGAGTAACTGAGCATTTAATCGAATATTATTTCATCAGCAAAGGAGAAAGAGATCTATTAAAAATGGTCCAGTATTCCTTTGTAGAAGACGTGAACGAGCGGAAACTCTACAATTTCGGATTTGGAGACTACAACTTCTGGAACGGTAGAATAGCAGACCATGTGATTTCAAACAACGGGGATACATACAAAGTATTCAATACTGTTCTCAGTACAGTTCCGGGCTTTTTTGAAATACAGAACAATGCTATCCTGCAGGTAAAAGGAAGTGATAGCAGTCCTGGATTTGCGGAGGCATGCCGCGTCAGTTGCAGAAAAAATTGCGCTGATTTCTGTAGTAATGCGGGTAGAAGAATAAATATCTATAGAGGATATGTAAACAAACATTACGATATACTCAGAAAGGACTATGCTATCTATGGGGAATTAGTCAGAACTGAAAATAAAATAATCATGATCGATTATACACCTGATCAACAACAGGAATCAATCTTTTTAACCAGGAATAAAAACCAATACAATATGAAAGCAGAAGAAAATCAAACACAGGAAGTGATGGAACCAACCTCTGAAGAAGAAATGTGGGCATTATTCTTCAAACAGAGAGAAGCAGCAAACTGGTCAGATCTCTTTGCCAGGCAAAATGCTGAAGCCAAGGCGTACATCAGGGGCATTCTCTATCCTGATGAACTGGAACCAGGCAGCAAATGATTAAACCATCAGATAATAAAAAAGGGGTAAAACCTTCGTTCTACCCCTTTTTTATTATCGTCCAATAAGTTTAGTTCTCCTTATTCTTCGCATCCGTGTAGTTGTTCTTCAACTTCGGATAAGATTGCAGGATCAGATCATTCATCACATTTACCGCTTCACTCAAATAAGCATCCTTCGTACGGGCCTTTAACCAGTCTTTGTTGCGCGCCAGCTTCACAGTATCCCCCGCAATCTTGCTGAGGTCTACTTTCAGGCTGTTGATGTTCAGGTCTTTCACCTTATCATTCACAGCATCATAACGTTTCAGCGCTGCAGCATTCTTCTTCTGGTCTGCCTTATAAGAAGCCAGGTCCAGCGGATAGGTCTTCTGCTCTTCCAGTTTCTTCAGCGTGGCAATGTTATCATTGATGATCTTGAAGGCTTCGTTGTTTGCCACACGTTTGGCACTGTTCTTTTTCAGTGTTTCCACATCCACAGGATCCTGCCATACGGTATAGTCTGCTTTAGGGATCACATCCCATTTCAGGGCATCTTCGTCTTTGCGCTCCCCTACTTCGTAGTATGGAGAAGGTAACACCACATCAGACTCAACACCTTTCAACTGTGTGGAACCACCATCTGCACGATAGAACTTCTGCACGGTAAGTTTGATAGCACCAAGGCTGCCACCCATATCCGTACGTACAAAGTTGTCCAGCTCCAGCAAACGTTGCACAGTACCTTTACCAAAGGTAGAAGGGCTACCAATGATCACTGCACGTTTGTAATCCTGCATAGCAGCTGCCATGATCTCTGAAGCGGAAGCGCTGAACTCGTTCACCATAATGGCAAGCGGGCCATCGTACTGTACGCTCTTATCACGATCTTTTTGTTGTTGTGTTTCACCGCCACGGGAACGTACCTGTACCATAGTACCTTCCGGTACAAACAGGCCGGCCATTTTGATCACATCAGGCAGGGAACCGCCGCCATTGAAACGGAGGTCCAGGATGATACCATCCACTTTTTCTGCTTTCAGTTTTTTGATCTCTTCAGCAACATCGTCGTAAGAGAAAGAACCCTGACGGTCGTTGAAGTCTGCATAGAATTCAGGCAGATAGATATAGCCGATCTTATGCTGGCCGGAGATAACAGCGGATTTTGCAAAAGTATCGTCCAGTTTGATCTCATCACGTACGAGGCTCACCACTTTGGTGGTACCATCCACACTCTTCACAGTTAAGCGTACTTCTGTTCCTTTGTTACCACGGATCAGGGTTACTGCTTCATCTACGGCAAAACCGCCGATATCAACAGGTTCCTGGCTTCCCTGTGCTACTTTCAGGATCACATCGTCTGCTTTCAGCTGCCCTTGCTTCCAGCTGGGGCTGCCAGTTACGATGCTTACGATCTTGATGCGGCCTTCATCTTCTCTCAGCTGTGCACCAATACCGAAGAATTTACCAGCCATCTGCTCCTGGAAAGCACGTTTCTCCACAGGAGGCATATAGTCTGTATGCGGGTCCATCGTTGTGGTGATGGCGTTCACATACATGGAGAAACGATCGTCTTCCTTCATGCGGTTCTTCATCCGGTCGAAATAGCGATCGTATACTTTTTTCACTTTGGCACGGGCTTCTGCTTCCAGTTCCGCATCCGTTTTACCGGTCTTTTCTTTATCACGCAGTTCTATCAGGTCCGCATATTTTTCCAGCGTACGTAATTTCAGCGATTTGCGCCAGGCTTCTGTGCGGGCTGCAGCATCTGCAGGCCAGTCCGTCGCATCCGGATCAATCACGATATTTTCCTGTTTGGAGAAGTCGAAAGGTTTATCCAGGATCACAGGATAAATAGCCGCAGCTTCTGTAACCCTTTGACGGATGATGTCGTTTGTTTTTTTGAACAGGTCCAGCGGAGCACCGTTCAGCTCATCATCCACATGTGTTTCCAGTGGCTTGAGTGCATCGATGTCACTCTTCATGAAAAATTTCTTCTCACTGTCCAGGCTCTTCATGTATTTCTTGAACACCTGTTTGGAGAAAGCGTCATCTATCGGTTTCGGCTGGTAATGCCCCTCTTTCAGGATCTGGCCTACGAGGGTCATAATAGCTTCATATCTTCCCGGCGGATCGTCTGTACCACCAATCTTTGCGAAGGCAAATATTCCTGCCGAGATGCTGATCAGCATGATCGGTACTATCACTTTCAATTTCATCTGATTCAATTACGAATTACCAATTACTTACGAATTTCGAATGGTTGTTCGGTTCGCGTTTCTACTCAAATATAAACTTATTCGCGCAGCCCATAAGGGGTGCAAGGTGTTTTAACAAAATATTACTATCCAAAAAGTTGTAAATATGATGCGTAAAACAATTACAAATTACCACTAATACGGCTCAATTCACCACTCGTAATTCGTAATAGATAATTCGTGGATCAAATTTACTTTACGAGTTTATAAACACCGGGCGTAACCACACCACCGCCACCTGGAATGGTAACAAGCATGTAGAGTTCACCTGCCTGATCCTGCCCCCAGCTCAGCAACTGTACGTTACCCTGTGGTTTGTTTTCAATTTCGAGGTCAGAACGCTCCCATTTGTTGCCTTTTTGGGACAGTATCCAGGTTTTACCATTATAATCCCCAAACACATATTTACCTGCTAATGCCGGGATAGCTTTACCACGGTAGATGTAACCACCGGCAATACTGATACCCAGGTCATGATCATATTCATGAATAGGCTCTATCAGGTCTTTCTTATCGGCACCTGCGGGAACATTGAAATCGTGGTATCCTTCCATGATGCGCCAGCCGTAGTTACCGCCTCTTACAATGATATCCACTTCCTCATACTTATTCTGCCCTACATCTCCTGCAAACAACCTGCCAGTAGGTTTATCAAATGAAAAACGCCAGGCGTTACGCAGGCCATATGCCCATATTTCGCCTTTTGCACCTTCTTTTCCCACAAAAGGATTGTCTTTAGGGATCCGGTAGGGGCTGCCATTCACATCTATGCGGAGTATTTTGCCCAGCAGAGTGCCCAGGTCCTGGCCATTCCCGATAGTACCGTGTTTATCGCCACCACCGCCACCATCGCCGGAAGAGATATAAAGATATCCATCGGCGCCGAACATGATGTCACCCCCATTATGGTTAGATTCCGGCTGATCGTATTCCAGTACCAGTCTTTTAGTACTGAAACTGGCCGTATTATCGGAAGATTTGGCTGCTTTGAATTCAGCAATAACGGTCTTGTGGTTCAGGCCTTTCCCGGGATTAGCCACCGGCGCGCTGTAATACAGGTAAAATTTGCCGTTGGACTTGTATTGCGGGTGGAAAGCCATACCCAGCAGGCCTCGTTCGTCGTAAGCCGGGTTTACTTTCACCATATCCGAACTTACATCAATAAAGGGGGTAGGGAGCAGTTTACCATTCTGTATTACCCATACTTTACCTTCTTTCTGCACAATGAACTGGCGGTTGGTACCATCTCCCGGAACAGCCATGGTTACGGGGGACGCTACTTTGTCTGTGATCAGTTGTAGTTTAACTTTCTGTGTTTGCGCATAGCCTTGCGAAAAGGGTAACAGGGCACCCAGCAATAATAAACGAACTAGCTTCATACGATTTGGAATTTTAAGGAGTTAAAAATAATCATCTGCTCCATACAAATGATAAAAAGTTGATTAGCGGGGATCGGTGATATGTTTTACTTTTGAACAGCCTTAAAAACTAACAGATTGGACGACGCTATAACTAACAGAAACGATCCGTATGCATCGTTACGATTCAGAGAATTCAAGTTCTTCCTTGTTATCCGTTTTGCACTGATCTTTGCGCTGGCCATGCAGTTCGCCATCATCGAATGGAAGGTGTACATACTTACGAACGACCCGCTGAACCTGGGCCTGATTGGCCTGGCGGAGTTTGTGCCGGCCTTTTGCCTGGCACTCTTTGCGGGCAATATTGTGGATAAAAAGGAAAAAAGAGGCATGGTGCTGAAATGCATTTTCGGCTACCTGTTCATTGGAACCGGCCTGTTCTTTCTCACCTGGGATTATGTGATGGCCAGCGTTCCCAAAAACATGGTCCTGGGCCTGATCTACTTCCTGGTTTTCTGCGGGGGTATTGTACGCGCCTTTACGAGTCCCTCCAATTTCACACTCCTTTCTGTACTGGTTCCCCGGGAATTATATGCCAATGCCACCACCTGGAGTACCTCTGCCTGGCAGATCGGTGCCATAGCGGGCCCTGCACTGGGAGGTCTCTGCATTGCCTGGCTGGGCGTCCACTGGTCTATGCTGCTGGTACTGGGTTTTGTGCTGGTGGCCCTCTTCTGTATCCTCCAGATCTCCCCTAAACCCATTTATTATAAAGAAATAGGTGAAACCGTGAAACAGCGGCTCACTTCCGGCCTCCGTTTCGTCTGGAAAACCAAGGTGCTGCTCAATGCCATGACCCTGGATATGTTTGCCGTACTGTTCGGCGGATCCGTGGCCATGATCACTATTTATGCCAACGACATCCTGCATGTGGGACCACAGGGCTTTGGTATGATGCGGGCCGCTCCTGCAGTAGGCTCATTTGTGATCCTTTTCACACTGGCCTACAAACCTATCGTTACCAGGCCGGGCATCAAACTGCTGGCTTCCGTTTTCGGTTTTGGGCTATGCATTATCGTATTCGGGCTGTCCAAAAACTTTGTATTATCTCTCGCTGCTTTGTTCATGAGCGGGATACTGGATGGGGTAAGCGTAATCATCCGCCAGACCATCCTGCAGCTGAAAACCCCGGATGATATGCGGGGCAGGGTGTCTTCTGTAAGTTCCATATTTGTAGGCTCATCCAACGAACTGGGCTCCTTTGAAAGCGGGGTGGCGGCTAAACTGATGGGCACGGTGACCTCTGTGGTATTTGGCGGATGCATGACCCTGGGGGTAGTGATCACCACTTATATCATTTCACCCGCCATGCGGAAACTGGAGCTGAAACCTTAGTTATTTCACGATCATTTTCAGCCTTTCCAGTACATAATATACGGCCGGGCAGATCACAGAATTGAGCATGGTGATATTGGGCCTTTTGAAGAATTCCTCGCTGTCCGTATAAGGATAATTGCGGCAGTCATTGGGCCTGAGATCATAGATGGTGCAATAGTTATCTGCGCCCAGGAAGGCACAGGGGCTTCTTTTCACCACATAATCCCCATCTTCATCCAATCTCAGATAGGTGTCGATAAAAACGGATTCCCTTAAACCCAAGTGTTTGGATACCCGCTTGATATCCGGTGTTTTAAACCTTGGGCTGATGGTTTTACAGCATCCGGCACATTGCAGGCAGTCAATCTTCGAAAAAGCTTCGTCATGAAGGTCCGGCAACTGGCGCAAAGTTTCCTTTCCCTTCTTGGTCTGCATCTTCAGCAACAGCTGTTTGTAAGATTTCTGATTTTCTTTCGATCTTTTCTCCCATTCGGAGAGTAACTCGGACATCCTGACGATTTTATGCAAAAGTAGATGAAAATTCCATGACAATTACAGCAGCATTTCAGCGGCTTATATCAGCGCATCTTCCCGCTCTTGCCAGCTGTTTGGCTGTTGCTTAAAAACATCATAGCTTTGCGCATTCTTTTCTTTAAATACCTGCTTACATTATGAATCTTTTGAATACGTTCAAGAATGAATTTATTGGTCGCCACATAGGCTCCAATGATGCAGAGACCACTGAAATGCTCAGCAAGATAGGCATCAGCACATTAGACGAATTGATCGACAAAACTGTACCAGCGGCCATCCGCATGAAAAGCGACCTGGATATTCCGGAAGCGATCAGCGAATTTGCCTACCTGAGCCAGCTGAAAGACATTTCCTTAAAGAATAAGGTATTTAAGAACTATATAGGACAGGGGTATTACGATACCATCACCCCCAGCGTGATCCTGCGTAATATTTTTGAGAACCCGGGATGGTATACCCAATATACGCCCTACCAGGCTGAGATCTCCCAGGGCCGCCTGGAGAGCCTGCTCAACTTCCAGACCATGGTGAGCGATCTTACAGATCTGCCTATCGCCAATGCCTCGCTGCTGGATGAAGCTACCGCAGCGGCAGAAGCGATGACCATGTTCTTCAACGCACTGAACAAAGACCATGATCACATTACCCGTGGTAAATTCTTTGTAGATAAACATGTATTCCCGCAAACCATAGATGTGGTGATCACCCGCGCCACACCATTGCAAATAGAAGTGGTGGTAGGTGATTTCGCTACTGCTGACATCAACGGAGATTACTTTGGTGCCCTGGTACAATACCCGAATGCAGAAGGTACTGTAGCAGATCACCGCCAGTTCATTGAAAAAGTACATGCTGCCGGTGCTTATGTAGCCATGGCAACAGACCTGCTGGCATTGACCCTGATCACCCCTCCCGGCGAACTGGGTGCTGATGCTGCTGTAGGCAGCGCACAACGTTTTGGTGTTCCTTTAGGATTCGGCGGCCCGCATGCTGCTTTCTTTGCTACCAAAGATGAATTCAAACGTGCTATTCCAGGCCGTATCATTGGTGTGAGCATAGATGCACAGAACCAGCGCGCTTTGCGCATGGCGCTGCAAACCCGCGAGCAACACATCAAACGTGAGAAAGCTACTTCCAATATCTGTACTGCACAAGCGTTACTGGCCAATATGGCTGCAATGTATGCCGTATATCACGGACCTAAAGGTCTCAGGAACATTGCTTTGAAAACTTCCCTGCTGACGGCTTCCCTGGCGGCCAAATTGCAGGCATCCGGGCTGAAACTCAGCAACGGCAGTCATTTCGATACCATTACCGTAGAAGTAACAGATGCAGCCGCTACTTTATCCAAAGCACAGGCAGCCGGCATCAACTTCCGCGCTATCAATAATACCCAGGTAGGTATCTCCCTGGACGAAACTACTGATGTAGAAGAAGTGAATGCTATCCTCGCTGTATTCGGCGCAGGTAAAGTAACCGAAGCAGAAGTGGAAAAAGCTGCTACCGGCATTCCTGCTTCCCAGCAACGTACTTCCAGCTATTTGCTGCACCCGGTGTTCAACACCCACCACAGCGAAACAGAAATGATGCGTTACATCAAATCTCTCGAGAACAAAGACCTTTCGCTGAACACCTCCATGATCTCCCTTGGGTCCTGCACCATGAAGCTGAATGCTGCTTCAGAAATGATCCCCCTGAGCTGGAACCACTGGAGCAAAATGCACCCCTTTGCACCTATTGCACAAGTGGGCGGCTACCAGCAGATCGTAAAAGAACTGAGCGATTATCTCTGCAAGATCACTGCTTTTGATGCCTGCAGCCTGCAACCGAACTCCGGTGCGCAAGGTGAATACGCCGGCCTGCTCACTATCAAAGGATACCACGAAAGCCGTGGCGATGCACACAGGAACGTGATCCTCATCCCTATCTCTGCACACGGCACTAACCCTGCCAGCGCAGTAATGGTAGGTTATAAGGTAGTGATCGTGAAAGCCCTGGAGAACGGATACATTGATGTAACTGACCTGAAAGCAAAAGCAGAACAACATAAAGATAACCTGGCCGGTGTGATGATCACCTACCCTTCCACCTATGGTGTATACGAAGAAAGCGTAAAAGACATCTGCCAGATCATTCATGATAACGGTGGCCAGGTTTACATGGACGGCGCCAACATGAATGCACAGGTAGGCCTTACCGCTCCCGGTCTTATCGGTGCGGATGTTTGCCACCTGAACCTGCATAAAACATTCGCGATCCCGCACGGTGGTGGTGGTCCCGGCATGGGTCCCATCTGCGTGGCTAAACACCTGGCACCTTTCCTGCCTTCCCACGTAAGCCTCCAGGCTACCAACAATGGCAGCAAACAGGCACATGCGGTATCGGCAGCTCCTTATGGCTCTGCCAGCATCCTGCTGATCTCTTACGCTTATATCCGGATGCTGGGCCGTACCGGTGTTCGCAAGGCTACTGAATACGCTATCCTGAATGCTAACTACATGAAGGCAAGACTGGAAAAAGATTACGAGGTGTTATACACTGGCGTAAGCGGAACCTGTGCACATGAGTTCATCGTAGACCTCCGTCCGTTTAAAACTACGGCGGGTGTTGAAGCGGAAGATGTGGCAAAACGTTTGATGGACTATGGTTTCCATGCTCCTACCATGAGCTTCCCGGTAGCGGGCACCATCATGATCGAGCCCACAGAAAGTGAGGATAAAGCAGAACTGGACCGTTTCTGTGATGCGCTTTTAGCCATCCGCGCAGAGATCCGTGCGATAGAAGAAGGTAAAGCAGATAAAGCCAATAACATCCTGAAGAATGCTCCGCATACCCAGGCTGTGATCACAGCGGATGAATGGGCATTGCCTTACACCCGTCAGCAGGCAGCTTTCCCATTGGAGTATGTTAAACAGAATAAATTCTGGCCTTCAGTTAGCCGGATCAACAATACATTCGGAGATCGTAACCTGATCTGCACCTGCGAACCGGCCAGCGCCTACGCAGAAGCATAATACGTTCAATATCAATGAAAAAGGGGTTGTTCCAATGCGGAACAGCCCCTTTTTTTTGTGTTCGAGGCTCAATATTCCTATATCCCTATATCGCTGAAAGCGCATTCCTATAGCATTCTTATAGCATTCCTATATCGTTTGGATATACCTATGTGCCTACAATGATATAGGAATGCTATAGGAGCGATATAGGAATGTTATAGGAATAAGCAGGGAAAGTACCGCTGTTCACCCCGCATGGCAACTACTCAGGACCTGCTAAGTTTCCCCTTCTACCCCTCCTTTTCACCCGCTCATCCATGTTTTAACTATTTGATTCGTTTTTCTACGAAATGTTCGTATTTTAGTTTTCTAATTTAATCCACCAGATGTTACGAAGTTTACTCGCCTCCATTTTACTCATGTGCAGCCTCTATTCCGTTGCACAACAAAAATCAACGCTACGGGGAACTGTAGCAGACTCTACGAATAAAGAATTACTGGAAATGGCGTCTGTAAGCGTCCAGGACCCAAAGGACAGCAGCCTGATCACCTATACCCTGACAGATAAAAAGGGAGCCTTTGTACTAAACGGCCTGCCGGAGAATAAAGCAGTACGTCTCCTGATCTCTTATACCGGTTACAGAACTTATGCCCGCATCTTACCAGCAGACAGAACTACCGATCTTGGTCAGATATTCCTCCCCCTTGCCACCCGCGACCTGAACACCGTGGTGATAGAAGGAGACCGTCCGCCGGTAGCTATCCGCGCAGATACCATTGAGTTCAATGCGGCGGCTTTTAAAACCCGTCCTAACGCTGTTGTGGAAGACCTCCTGAAGAAACTGCCCGGTGTGGATATAGATGAAGAAGGTGGTATTACCGTGAATGGGAAAAAAGTAAGCCGCATCTTAGTAGATGGCCGGGAGTTCTTCGCCAATGATCCTAAGCTGGCTACCAAAAACCTGCCCTCCAATATTGTTGATAAAGTGCAGGTGATGGACACCAAAACCAAACAGGAAGCAAAAATGGGTGTTCAGAAAGATGGAGAAGACAGGACCATTAACCTCACCCTGAAACCAGATAAGAAAAAAGGACTGTTCGGCCGCCTCTCTGCTGGGTATGGTACAGATGAACGTTTTGAAGCCAGCGGTATGGTGAACTATTTCAACGGCCCAAAGCAGATCAGCGCACTGGGCTCTTCCAATAACCTGAACAAGATCGGGTTTTCACAGGGAGAGATGATGGCTGTAGCGGAGAGAAAAGGAGGCACTTCTGTTATGGTATCCGGTGGTGGGATAGAAGTGAATGGCATTTCTTTCGGTGGCGGAGGAGAAGGTATCCGCACGGCTTCCACGCTGGGTTATAACTTTAACGACAGATGGAATGATAAAGCCAATGTGAATAACAGTTATTTCTTCAACAATACCAATGCGCGTAATTATTCCATCAGTAACCGTCAGCGGCTCATTGATAATTATAATATCTATGGCATCAAAGATGGTTATGGACGTAACTCCAATCACCGCGTGAATTTCAGCGTTGATATTGAACTGGACTCTGTAACACAGTTAAGCATCCGTCCCAGCTTTGATTATACAAAGCAAAGCGCAAACAATAATACTGATGAAACAACCCGGGATGAGAACAATGCGCTGGTGAACACTAACAAAACAACCAACCGCTCTTTAAGCAACCGCTATAACTTCCAGAACAATATCGACTTCACGCGCCAATTGAAAAAGAAAGGCAGAAGTATCGGTTTTAATTTCTCCAACACTTATAATACACAGGAAGGTAACGCGTATATTAAATCCGATCGTGATTTCTATGAGAACGAACTGGTAGATTCTACGGCTAATACGAATCAACGGACTGTTTCAGATAACAAGAATGAAAACTACAGGTTACAGCTTTCCTTTAATGAACCGCTATCAGCTGCATGGAAGTTAAATGTCTCTTATGCATGGAACTATAACCTGAGTAAATCCAACCGCAGAACATATAACTATAATGAAGGAGCGAAAGATTATACAGAGCTGGACAGCCTGTTCACCAACCAGTTCAGAACACTTAACACCAGCCAGCAACCACAACTATCTTTTGTTTACGCCAGCAAAGATAAAAAGTGGAATGCGAACCTGGGCGGTACGGTATACCTGAATGTGCTGGATAATTATTCTTATACAGACAATACTACTTTACGGCAATACCAGACTAACCTCTCCCCTAATTCCCGTATCTCCTATCGTTTCAAGAACAATGGCAACCTGTCTTTAAACTACAATGGTTATATGCAGCAACCTAGTGTTGATCAGTTGCAGCCTGTGCGGGATAATGCGAATACCCTTAACATCAGGGTAGGTAACCCTGACCTGAAACCATCCTTCTCACAGAGCATCCGTTTTGGCTATGACCGTTTTTCTCCAACAGGGTTCGGGATCTTTTCCGGGATCGGCATCACGCCGGTACTTAACCGCTTCTCTACTGCCACGCGTATATTGAGTGGCGGTGGCCAGGAAACAAAAGCCATTAATGTGGATGGTACTTACAGCATCAATGCGAACATAAACGTGAGCAAGAATAAAAAGGCCAAAGATTATCAATGGCGCATCAATGGTGGATTCTTTGGAAATGGCTCAAAGAACATCAACTTCTCTACACTCGGTAATCCCAAAGGTGATACCGTATTGCGTGCTAATTCTACTATGAACTGGTCGCTGTCCCCAATGCTGAATTTCTCCTATTCTTATAAGGAGTTACTTGATATAACAATGATGTACCGCCCCAGTTTTAATGCGGTGAAATATTCCGTAACACCGCCGAATAGCCAGAACAGCTATTATACACATCGTGCCAATGTAGGCGCTACACTATACTGGCCTTATAATTTCTCCCTGGAGAATGATGTGAACTATACTTATAACAGCCGCACTTCTCCGGGTTTCCGCAAAGGTGTGGTATTATGGAATATGGGCCTGGCATATGATTTCTTCAAGGATAAAAGCGCACAGGTGAAAGTAAGTGCTTATGACCTGTTAAGACAGAATACAAGCGTAAGGCGGATGCAATCTGATTATTATATTGACGATTACCAGACGAATATCGTGGAACAATATTTCATGCTCACGTTCTCTTATAATATCAGCAAGTTTGGAGCGAAACCTAAAACCTCTAACCGCAGGGGACAAGGTGGCGGATTCATGATCTGGTAAATTAAAAAGCCTCCGGGATGCCGGGTTTTTTTTAATTATCGGGTTTGAATGATCTGATAGTACATTGGCCACTACAGGATCCAGTGTGCCCAGGTAATCTTTTAGTGCCTCTTCTTTATCTTTATTTACCTTAAAAAGATCAAAGAGTGGAGATTTAGGAGCATTGGGGGAAATGTTTACAAACTTTATTGATCCATCTGCACTATTGAAGTGGATCTCCATGTCTGATTCTTTACCTGAGAGGATGAAAACATGTTTTGCTGTCCACTTTCCAACAGAGAAAAGATTCCCGAATATGCTACGGGTACCCATACCTTCATAGATCAGATGCCTGGATCTCAGGATGCTATTGTAATATATATCAAGATAAACATCGAACTGCTTCATTTTAGGATTTGCCATTACTTTTGCCGTCCAATTACGATCCTTCTTACTGGTGAATTGCCTGCATTCAATCCAGAAATTGAAATTTTCCTGCAATATTTCTTCTTTAATGCTGTCCAACCAGGCCTTGTCCAGCTTACCCTTTTTCTCCGCCAGCAAGATCAATCCGGTATGGATCATCTCAATGATCGTTTTTTGTATGGTAGTATCATCCTGCAACATGATATCATCCTGGATTTCACAACAGACATTTACGCCAATCTGCTTATTCCATAAAGGAAAAACTTCGTCTGGCCCTCTTTCAACAGGAAAATGCCCAATAAAGATGTAACTATGACCTTTTACCTTGTCCCTAAGGAATATATCTGTGTACATAAGCGTAACGGCAGCGGCACATCCTGTTAATTCCGGTATTACGCGCGAAGAGAAAGAAATCATAATATTTATCTTTAACTGGTAAGCTCAATCAGTTCGGGAGGTGGCCCCCATTTCTTAATCGTGATATCTTTCAGCAATGGATAGGCAGAACTGCTGCCGCCGATATCTCCTGTTGTTATTGCCATTACAACACTGCTGATCCGGGTATGCCGGATCACATAGGAACACATGATGCAGGGTTCATGCGTAGTGTACATGGTGCAGGCGGAAAGGTCCTGGCTGCTCAGCTTTTCTGTTGCCTGCCTTATGGCTTCGATCTCTGCGTGGTAAGTGATATCCCGGTGGGTTTTGCCACCTTCTATCCCTTCGGCAATGATCTGCCCATCCAGCACAAGAACGGAGCCTACCGGGCTGTCTCCCCGTTGCCTGGCTATTTCTGCAAGTTCCATGCATCTGCGCATGAAGATGGAATGTTCGTTCATCCTGCTAATTGTTCTTAAAAAAGCGTAAATTAAGCATCTAAGCTGTGAACATGAAACATTCACTCTTCTTCCTTGCACTCCCCCTCCTGCTACTGGGTATTTCCCTGTTCGGAACAAAACATGCCCCGCCGCTGCCAAAGAGCAACAGTATTGGCTGTGCCCCTCCCCCCAGGGAAAACTTCGACACTGCTGCCAATGGAAAATTCATTACATCACTTCCCGGCTGGGGACAGTATACCTACCGTATTTCCACGGATAACGACAGTGCACAGTATTATTTTAACCAGGGGCTGAACATGTATTACAGCTATCACCTGCGGGAAGCTACTGCCTCTTTTAAGGAAGCAGCGCGCTTTGATCCAACCTGTGCTATGGCATACTGGGGACAGGCCCTGTCCCTTGGGCCAGGTTATAATTTTGCGCATACTTATTCCATGCCTAAGAGTGTGCCGGCTGTGTTGCAATTAATGAATCAAAACATTGAGCACGCATCCGATAAAGAGAAACAACTGATCGCCGTGATGAACCGCCGTTATGATGAAACAAAACATTTAAATATTCCCTATGCCATTGGCATGAAGGAACTCATGACCCGATACCCGCAAGATCAGGATATAAAAGCATTATACATAGATGCCATCATGCTCCTGCATCCCTGGGATTTCTGGTTCAATGACGGCCGTCCGAAGGAATGGACGCCGGAGGTTATACACCTCTGTAAATCGCTGTTAAAAGCATCTCCTGAACATCCGGGCGCTTTGCACTATTACATCCATCTTACGGAAGCTTCCCGCCATCCGGAAGTAGCACTGCCTAATGCGGAAGCATTAAAGCAACTTTTACCGGGTGTAGCGCATATGGTGCATATGTCCAGTCATGAGTATGAAAGAAATGGTTTGTATGCACAGGGGGTGGAAGCCAATGATCTGGCAGATAAAAATCTTGTACACTATGACTCTCTTGCGGATAATCTTTCCCTTGCCAGTCATTCTTCTCATTACTTTGCTGTGCAAACCTTCTGTGCATTAAGCGGCGGCATGTATACCACTGCTAAACGTACTGCGCAGGAATGCCGGAATAGTGCATCACCTGCGCCTTCATCTACATACGATCAATACCTGTACATGATGCCTGAACTGATGCTGGTGCGGTTAGGCAAATGGGAAGAAATATTAAAGGACGATCTGCGGCCGGAAAATAGCTGGCCTTATGCATCGCTCCTGCATAATTTTGCGAGAGGGCTTGCATTTGTTTATACCGGAAAAACGGATTCAGCCCGGCAGCAATTGCTGCAATTACAAGAGAAAGCAAAAGATCCGGTATTAAAGGTGAGGCGTGTACCATTCAATTCAACCCTGCAGGGAGCCGGTATAGCGGAAGCCATTCTGCACGCAGCTATACTTTTTGCGAAGCAGGAAAATAATGCTGCTATCAGCAGTCTCACGGATGCAATCAGGATAGAAGACAGTCTTGTTTATACAGAGCCAAAAGACTGGATGATCCCTGCCCGTCAATTTTTAGGCGCTTATCTTTTACAACTGGGTAAACCTGCCATGGCAGAAAAAATATACAGGGAAGACCTGGTGTGGAACCCTGGGAACGGCTGGTCTTTACTGGGCCTATGTCAAAGCCTTGAAGCACAGCACAAAAAGAAAAACCTGGCGGCATACCGTGCTAAATATCAACAGGCTTTTTCGCATGCTGATGAAATACCGCCAGGCTCTGTTTATCTGCGTTAAAAATATCGCTCCTTCAATACATTCTGGTGATGTAATGCATGACCAACGGTAATGAACCCTAAGCTCCGTACCGTGATATCCACACCACTGGCTTGTCCGTAACGGCCCATTTCTTCTTCATTCAAAGAACGGAAAAAGTATTCGCTGGCCTTGCGCACCAAACGGAATTCATCCAGCATATCCGCCCAGTTCAGGTGATCTACCCGTGCAACATCTGCGTAATCATTCTCTTCGAAGCTGGCCAGCGGTGTAGCATCCTTACGTGCAAAACGAAGGGCGCGGTATACAAAGATGCGCTCTGCATCAATGAGATGCTGCAACACTTGTTTCACCGTCCATTTACCGGGTGCATAGGCATAGTTCAGTTTAGCTTCCGGGATATTCTGCAGGAACTGCAGTGTGCCGGCAGTTTGGTTACTAAAAGCTATAGAGAGATCGTCTTCAGGAACCAGGCTGATGTAGCCGTGATAGTATTTACCATATTCCTGGGGCAATGGTCTGGGCATATAGTTCTGTGTTTAAATTTTAATTGAAGATATCACTTATATTTAAGGTGCGAAAAACTTACCTGCACAATGAGAACAACATCTATCCTGCTATTAACCCTCTTCCTTTATTTCACTGCTGCGGCACAGGTGAATGAAGATTCCCTATGGATCAGGCAAAATTATGTAAAGAAGGAAGTAACCATTCCCATGCGCGACGGCGTGAAACTATTCACGGCTGTTTTCATGCCCAAAAGCGGTGCTGAAAAACATCCTATCCTTATGAGCCGCACACCGTATTCCTGCGCACCTTATGGAGAACAAAACTTTCCACCCTTTTACCTCCGTTATCACAATCATTATTTCCGTGAAGGTTATATCATCGTTATACAGGATGTACGTGGCCGCTGGATGAGTGAAGGAGAATTTGTGGATGTGCGCCCGTTCAATCCCAATAAGAAAACAAATAAAGATATTGATGAAGCCAGCGATACTTATGATACCATCGACTGGCTGGTGAAGAACATCGAAAACAATAATGGTAATGTGGGTGTGTTCGGTATTTCTTACCCGGGGTTCTATTCCACCATGGCATCTCTCAGCGGGCATACCGCGTTGAAGGCCGTAAGCCCGCAGGCACCTGTTACTGATTGGTTTGCAGGAGATGATTTCCATCACAACGGTGCCTTCTTCCTGAACGATGCATTCTCATTTTATTCCGGCTTTGGAAAACCACGGCCGAAGCCGACAACTGTTGGGCCTACGGAATTTCCCTATCCTACGCACGATAATTACAAATTTTATCTCGAAGCAGGTTCCTTAAAGAACATTGCCAAAATGATGGGAGACAGCATTAAATTCTGGAAGGACCTGTATGCACATCCCACTTACGATGCCTTCTGGAAAGCCCGTAACGTGCGCAACTTTTTGAAAGATGTAAAGCCAGCCATGCTGATAGTAGGCGGTACTTTTGATGCGGAGGACCTGTTCGGTGCATGGAACACTTACAGGGCTATTGAAACACAAAGCAAGAACACCAATAACCGGGTAGTAATGGGTCCGTGGTATCATGGCCAATGGTCTGCCAATGATGGCAGTTATATGGGGAACGTGCGCTTTGGCAGCAACACCTCCGCATGGTACCAGGAAAATATCGAAACACCATTCTTTGATCATTACCTTAAGGGAAAGACCGAAGCACCGAATATCAAAGAAGCCACCATATTCTTCACAGGAGAAAACAACTGGAGAGAATTACCAGCCTGGCCGCCGGCAGAAATGCAGATGACACCTATCTATCTGCAAGCTAAAGGAGGGCTTGGTTTCAGCCTGCCTGCCGTGACTGAAAGTTCCAGCACTTATACAAGTGATCCTTCCAAACCGGTTCCTTACACGGAAGATGTGCATTTCAACAGAACGATCAGCTATATGGATGATGATCAGCGTTTTGCTGCCAGAAGGCCGGATGTGCTCGTATTCCAGACAGATACTTTAACAGCAGACCTCACATTGGGAGGCCCTGTTGTAGCAGATCTGCTGGTAAGCATCAACACTACGGATGCAGATTTTGTGGTGAAAGTGATAGATGTTTTCCCGGATAATTTCAGTTATGGTGATGCTCCGGCTTCCACAACTCACGCAAGATATGTATCTTCAACCTATCCAATGGGCGGTTACCAAATGCTTGTGCGTGGAGAAGTAATGCGCGGTAAATTCCGTAACAGCCTTGAAACCCCGGTTCCTTTTAAACCCAATGAGCCCACTACCGTTAAGTTCACCTTACCAGACGTGGCACATACTTTCCAAAAAGGTCACCGGCTGATGATACAGATACAAAGTTCCTGGTTCCCTTTAGTTGACAGGAATCCGCAACAATTCACCGATATTTATCGTGCTGAGGACAAGGATTTTATCAAATCGGACATTACTATTTATCACAGTAATAAACGGCCGTCGAAGATCATATTGCCGGTCATTAAAAAATAGCGATACCATTCACCACGTTAAAAAATACGCATTATGAAACAACTATTATCTGCAATACTGCTATTGCTGACTGCACACCTGTCCTTTGCCCAGGATCAACTAACAGGAGCATGGCAGCTTATGCCCGGCGGCAGTGAACCACAAACTGTCCGGATCATTGAGGATGGCTATTTCATGCAAACAGCTTACGATCATGCCGGCAAACAATTTATCAGTACCCTGGGCGGTCAGTTCTCTGCAGATGGGCAATCCCTGCAGGAAACCATTGAATTCAACACAGCAGATAAAAGCAATGTGGGCACTAAAAACACCTGCTCCTACATACTGGCTAAAGATCTACTGACTGTTACCTGCAATGGCAAAAGCGTTAAATGGCAGCGCCTGGATGAAGGTAAAGCAGCCCTGAGTGGTACCTGGCGTATTACCGGCAGGGAAAACAACGGCACTATTGAACCCATGCGTCCCGGCCCCCGTAAAACACTGAAGATCCTTTCCGGCAACCGCTTCCAGTGGGCAGCCATCAATACAGAAACCAAAGAATTCTTTGGCACCGGTGGTGGTACCTACACTTTTGAGAATGGCAAATACACAGAAACCATCGCCTTCTTTTCCCGGGATAACAGCCGTGTAGGCATGAGCCTGTCCTTCGATGGTAAAGTAACCGGCAAACAGTGGCACCATAGCGGAAAAAGCTCTAAAGGAGATCCTATCAGCGAAATATGGAGCAGGATTGAATAATGTATTATATTGCAGTTCTAAATATACATAACTGTTAATATGATAATAAGAAAATGCCTGTTTATCGCCGCTTTGAGCGTACTGGCCCTGCAAACTGCCTATAGTCAGAAAAAGAAACCTGTCAATGTGAAGGCGCCGGTTTCTGCTTTAAAAACACCGCTGGACTCCGTTAGTTATGCTATCGGGAACGACCTTGCACAAATGCTGAAAGGTCAGGGACTGGACAGCCTTAACCTGAAACTGCTCTTTACCGCCATCCAGGATCAATATGCCGGCAAAAAACCGGTGCTTTCTGCAGATGAGGGAACATTAGCTGTCAGCAGGCATATCCAGAAAGTAAAAGCGGAAAAAGCTGCTAAAAATAAAGCGGTAGGAGAAAAATTCCTGGCGCAGAATAAAACCAAACCAGGGATAGTAACCTTACCCAGCGGTTTACAATACCAGGTGATCACAGCAGGAACAGGCCCTAAACCTGTTCTGACAGATAGAGTGAAAGTACATTATCATGGTACGCTGATAGACGGCAAAACTTTTGATAGTTCTGTTGACCGCGGTGAGCCATTAGTACTCGGCGTGAGTGGTGTAATTAAAGGTTGGACAGAAGCGCTTCAGTTAATGAACACAGGTTCCAAATGGAAATTATTCATCCCTTCTGATCTTGCCTATGGCGATCGCCAGGCGGGTGCGCTGATCACACCAGGCAGTGCATTGATATTTGATGTAGAATTAATTGGCATAGAGCCGGCAACACCTCCTGCTACTCCTGCACAGTAAACGCATAAAAAAAGGTAAAGCGGATGCTTTACCTTTTTTTATTTACTTGTTAACTCTTGGTATTCGTGCTTCCAACATCATAAAATCTGCCAGCACCATCGCTGTGATAGCTTCCAGTACCACCGGTACACGGAGTGCGATGCAGAGATCATGGCGGCCTTTTACGGAAAATGTTTCCACTTCCCCGCTGGCGATATTGAGTGTCTGCTGATCTTTTGGTGTGCTTGAAGTAGGTTTCACGGCTACACGGAACACCAGCTGGTTTCCATTAGTGATACCGCCTACAACACCTCCTGCATGATTGGTAGCTGTTTTACCGCTCGCATCAATAATAGGATCGTTGTGCTCAAGCCCCTTCATTTTAGCGGCAGCAAAACCGGCACCGAATTCAATCCCTTTAATAGCGGGAATAGCAAATGCAGCATGTGCGATATTAGATTCCACGGAATCAAAGAAAGGTTCTCCTAATCCTATGGGCAATCCATCTACCGTACATTCCACGATACCACCCACAGAATCTTTTGCTGCAATAGCAGCAGCCAATCCTTCTTCTGCATCGGCAAAACCACCTACTTCTTTCAAAGTAGCGTTCACCTGTATCTTATCGCCCAGTATCTTTTTTGCGATCACGCCGGCTGCCACCAGGTTAAGGGTGAGGCGGCCGCTAAAGTGACCACCACCGCGGTAATCCTCGAAACCACCAAACTTTTGTGTAGCCACAAAGTCTGCATGGCCCGGCCTTGGAAACTCGCGCAGTTTGGCATAATCAGCACTGCGGGTGTTGTTGTTCTCGAATAAAATGGTGATCGGCGCACCGGTGGTATGATCATTGAACACGCCTGATTTCAGGAATGGCAGATCATCTTCTTTGCGGGGAGTAGTACCTTTTGCACCTGCCTTACGGCGGCCCAGGTCATACAGGAAATCTTCCTGTTTCAAGGGAATACCGGCAGGTATCCCATCGATATTCACCCCCACACTTTCCCCATGCGATTCGCCAAAAACATTTACCCTGAATATTCTACCAAAACTGTTCATGAACGTTATTTTATACTTTCAACTCTTCTCTTTCCACTATACCACCCAGTGTTTCCAGGTGCTCATAGAATTCCGGATAGGATTTATTGATCGCTTCCGCATTTTCGATGGTGATAGCGCCGTCTGCTGTTAACGCAGCAACTGCGCAGGCCATGGCAATACGGTGATCGTTATGGGAAGATACTGTCACATTACCTTTGATACCGGTACCACCATGCACAAACATTTCATCTCCCTGCAGGTCTATCTTAATGCCCATCTTTGCAAATTCCTGCTGCAGGGTAAGGCCACGGTCACTTTCTTTATGGGCAAGGCGGCTCACACCTTTGATCTTTGTGATCCCTTTGCAATTGGCTGCAAGTGCTACCAGCGGCGGGAACAGATCGGGGCAGTCCGTTGCATCCATTTCAAAAGCTTTCAGTGCGTTCTTCACTACGATCATGGTGAACACACCCGGCAATATTTCCGCGCCGGCTTTTTCCAGTGCTTCCATAATGGCCTTATCTGACTGGGCAGATTGTGTGTTGAGGTGATGCACTTCTGCTTTACCGGCTACAGCCGCAGCTACAAGTAAAAAGGCTGCACCGCTCCAGTCACCTTCCACGGTATATTCCTTTGCACGGTATTCCTGTTTCTTATCGAAATGAAATACTTGGAAATTATCCTGGCGCACCTTCACACCAAAGTGTTCCATGATCTGTAAGGTCAGCGCGATGTAAGGTTTGCTTTTCAGGTCTTTCACCGTGATAGCCGCCTTATCCGCTACTGAGCCAAAGGCCATGAGTAAACCGGTGAGGAATTGGGAAGAAAGGGAACCATCTATGGTGATATCCTTTGCCTGCAGCGGGCCTTTGATCTTCAGCGGCAACTTACCATCGCGGCTTTTGATCTCAACACCCAGTTGCGGCAGTACTTCTTCAAAGAAATGCATAGGCCTTGTAACAAGGCTTCCATGCCCTTCTATAGTGATAGGCTGTTCAGACAATGCAGCGATGGGAGTGAACATACGGATGCCCAAACCGGACTCTCCGCAGTTGATCTCATCATAAAAAGGTTGTACGCCTTTACTGGTGATCTGAATACCATCATCGAGCCGCTTTACCATGGCACCCAGGTTCTCTGCCACTTCCAATGCTGCCAGGCAGTCATTGCTTAAACCCGGATTGTGGATCATGGTGGTACCTTTTGCCAGGAGTGCTGCCGCAACTGCACGTTGCATGGCACTCTTGGATGGATTGGCTGTAACCACACCATTGATAGCAGCAGGTGATATAATGACTTTCATTCTTTATGGATCTACAGTTCTTGTAAAATTTGTTTCAGCTCATCTAACAGGATCGGTTGCGTGGTGGCTTTACCGATCTCGTTGAGCAGTACAAAATGAATATGGTCCTTCTCGCGCTTTTTATCCAGCTTGAAGATGTTGAACACCTCTTCTTTATTTGAAGTCATGGTCACCGGTAAACGGTAATCATTGATCAAACGGATCAGTCGGTTGGTTTGTTCGGATGGCAGCTTGTTTATTTTTTCGGAGATCTTAGCAGCTGCTACCATTCCGATGGCCACCGCCTGCCCGTGTGCAATGCTCTCCAGCTTCTCCACGGCATGCCCGAGTGTATGACCAAAATTCAACCAGCGGCGAACACCACTTTCAAACTCATCTTCCAGTACAAACTTCGTTTTAATCTCCACCGAACGTTCCACCAGGAATTGTAATACACTTACATCCTGCGCAAGGGCTTTATCCTTGTTTGCTTCCAGGTAAGAGAAGAGTTCTGCATCATAGATACAGGCATACTTGATGATCTCAGCAAACCCGTTGCACCACTCCGTTTCCGGCATGGTAAGGGGCAGGCTGTAATCAAAAAGAATGAACTCCGGCTGGCGGATCGTACCCAGCATATTCTTATGCATACCGTGGCTCACTCCATTCTTGCCACCGATAGACGCATCTACCTGGGCCAGTAATGTGGATGGTATAAAACCAAAAGGGAGTCCGCGCATATATATGCTGGCCACAAAGCCCGTCATATCCGTGAGCATACCACCACCAATGCCAACAAGCATTGTTTTACGGTCTGCTTCCAGTTCAATCAGCCCGTCGATGATCTGTTCCAGCACCTCCATGTTCTTGTGCTCTTCTCCATCCGGTACTACCAGCTTTTTCCAGCCGGGTAGCACATCTGCATATTGTTGGTCCACATTCTCATCCAGCAAAAGGATGGTGCGGTCTTTATTCACATAATTGCCGAGGTTCGCCAGGCTTTCGCCGAGGTAATACTTCGTTGTTGCGTGTTGGAACTGGTGTGTTTGCGTTGTCATATATCCGGAAAAATGGGGCTTAGTCGTTCATCACTTTATTCTGGCGATTGATAGATTCCAGGTGAACTGCATCAAAGTATTTCAATACGAAATCTTTGGTGAGGCCCAGCTTCTCTCCTGCCCTGATAGCGCGGTCCAGGATTTCGTTCCAGCGGTTAGTTTGCAGGATAGTGATGTTGTTATCTTTCTTATACTGACCGATGTTCTCAGCAATGTTCATACGGCGGCCCAGCAGCAACAGGATCTCATCGTCGATGCCATTGATCTGGTTACGCAGTTTTTCCAGTGCGGTGTTGAAATCTTTATGATCAGTACGTTCGTGTCTCCAGGTAATATTATCCAGCAGTTCACCGAATTTCTCGGGTGTGATCTGTTGTTTGGCATCGCTCCATGCGTTATCAGGATCTACGTGAGTTTCCACCATCAGACCATCGTAATCAAGGTCGATCGCTTCCTGGGAAACAGCCTGCAGGATATCGCGGCGGCCGCTGATATGGCTAGGATCGCAGATCATCGGTAATTCAGGATGACGGCGTTTCAGTTCAATAGCCAGGTGCCACATAGGTGCATTACGGTAGTCTGTATTACCATAGCTGGAGAAACCGCGGTGGATAAGACCCACTTTTTCAATACCAGCTTTCTGGATACGTTCTACTGCTCCGATCCAGAGTTCCAGATCAGGGTTGATCGGGTTCTTGATCAATACAGGAATTTTAACGCCTCTCAGTGCATCTGCCACATCCTGTACGGAGAAAGGATTCACGGTTGTACGTGCCCCGATCCACAGGATATCTACACCAAAGTGCAGGGCATCTTCCACTTGTTTAGCGGTAGCCACTTCAACGGTAGTAGGCATACCGGTGAGTTCTTTTGCTTTTTGCAACCAGGGCAAACCTTTAGGTCCGATACCTTCGAAAGAACCCGGGCGGGTACGTGGTTTCCATATGCCGGCGCGGAGTACATCCACTTTACCGGTTTTAGCAAGCGCCAGTGCAGTGGCTAATACCTGCTCTTCAGTTTCTGCAGAGCAGGGACCTGAGATGATCAGCGGCTTCTTGTCTGAAGCCGGGTCAGCGAATTTCGTTTTTGCTAAGATCTGTTCCATTTTATTTGTGATGTGTTAAGTTGAAAATTTGCGTGTCTATTTTAATATCTTCCTTATTTTATTACTCTTCTGGATCAGCTTGTAGAACGTATCATAATCCTCGTCCTGCAGCAACTGCTTCATCTGTTCCAGTTGTTTGATATGTTCTTCCAGAACGTCCAGCACATTGTGGCGGTTGTGTTTGAAGATGGGCACCCACATATCCGGGGAGCTTTTTGCCAGCCGCACAGTGGATTCAAAACCACCGCTTGCCAGTTCAAAGATGCGTCCCTGCTCTTTTTCCTTTTTCAACACCGTTAATGCCAGTGCGAAAGAAGTGATGTGCGAGATGTGGGATACATATGCCGTATGCAGGTCATGCTCTTCCGCATTCATGTATACGATGCGCATGTTCAGCTGGTCTACCACTGTTTCTATCAGTTCCACCGCATCCTCATCGCTGTTCTTCACATCGCAGAGCACCATGGTCTTTTGCGCAAAGAGGTTGGGTATGGCAGCATCCGGACCAGAGTATTCCGTACCCGCCATCGGGTGGGCTGCCACAAAACGGCCTCTGTGCGGATGACCGGAAACGAGCTGCAATATTTGCTGTTTCGTAGAACCCACATCCATGATCACATGGGTTTTGTTTATTTTATCGAGGATGGAAGGCAGTGCTTTCAGCATAGCATCCACGGGGATGGCCAGGATGATGAGCTGGCTGCGGTTCATCGCGTCTTCTATATCCGAAGCTTCATCTATGATCTTTAATTCCTGCGCCCTTTTCAGGTTCGCTTCATTAAAATCCACGCCAATGATCCAGTTAGCTATGCCTTTCTCTTTTAAGCTCAACGCCAAAGACCCGCCTATTAAACCAACACCTATTATAGTTGCGATCATATTTTAGCAGTTTGGGGTTCCCGTATAGTTTGTTTTACACGTTCAATGGCTTCGGCAAATACCTGTTCATCCCTGCAGAGGCTTACTCTTATATAGCCATTGCCGTTAGCGCCGAAGATACCGCCGGGGGTAATGAATACATGTGCTTTCTGCAGTACTTCATCACTTACGGCAAAACCATCTTTGTAACCGGCAGGGATCTTTGCCCATACGAACATACCTACCTGTGCAGGATCGAAGCTGGCCCCCAGGAGGTTCAGCAGTTCAAATACCTTTTTGCGGCGGCCGCTATAGATGGTATTTAAATCAGCATACCATTCAGGGCCTAATTCCAATGCGGCCACAGCAGCCATCTGTACAGGCTGGAACATACCGGAGTCCATATTGCTTTTAAAGCGCAATACTTCATTCAGGATCTCCGCCTTCCCCACCAGCATGCCTATACGCCAACCGGCCATATTGCCGCTTTTGCTGAGGGAGTTCAGTTCCAGTGCTACATCCATGGCACCCGGTGTAGCCATGAGGCTGGCGGGTTTATCGTTCAGGATGAAGCTGTATGGATTATCGTGGCAAAGCAGGATGTTATGTTTTTTTGCAAAAGCTACCAATGCAGTGAAAGTACCTTCCCTGGCTTCTGCGCCGGTAGGCATGTGCGGGTAGTTCACCCACATCAGTTTCACTTTACTGAGGTCCCGTGCTTCCAGTGCTGCGAGGTCCGGCTGCCAGTTATTCTTATCTTCCAAAGCATAGGTAACCGGCGTAGCGCCACTCAATTGAACTGCGGAACGGTAGGTGGGATATCCGGGATCTGGGATCAGGGCTTCATCTCCTTCCTGCAGAAAGGTCATACAGATATGCATGATACCTTCTTTGGAACCGATCAGTGGTAATACCTCAGTATCCGGGTTGAGGGGAACGTTGTAGAACCTGCCGTACCAGTTAGCCATGGCCTGCCTTAATGCCGGGATACCTTTATATCCCTGGTAAGCATGCGTGTTAGGTTTAGCGGCATGCTCATTCAGAGCGGCTACCACAGACGGATGCGGCGGAAGATCAGGACTTCCGATACCAAGGTTGATCACGTTGGCCCCCGCTTTATTCATCTCATCGATCTCGCGGAGCTTCCGTGAAAAGTAGTATTCCTCGGTGTGTTGCAATCTTTTAGCTACGGATGGTTGCATTGATTTTTAATTATATCTAGGCGTGCGTGTTACCTTTTTTGTAAATGCCCAACACCTTGAGGTGTTCTGTGAGCGGTGTGATCTCTTTGAGCGCCTGGTTAAAGTGTTCCAGTGAATCAAATTCCATGTCTGCATGAAAATAATAATTCCACTCTTTAGCCGGTATAGGAAAACTCTGGATCTTGCTCAGATTGATACCTTCAGCCGCTACTCTTGCCAGCACCTTTGCAAGACTTCCCCGCTCGTGAGAAGTTTGGAAATATACGGAAGATTTGTTTGCATCCGCAGGTGCTTCTACCCCATCTTTTGAAATGGCCAGGAAGCGGGTATAGTTATTCTTAGCCGTATGGATATTTGGTGCAATGATATCCAGCTCAAAGATCTCAGCAGCCAGTTTACCTGCAATAGCGGCGGTAGCCTTCAGTTTCTTCTGGCGTACATGTTTTGCGCTCAGCGCGGTATCTTCTGTTTCCACCAGTTTAATGTGGGGGTATTTTTCCAGGAAGTCCGTGCATTGCAGCAAAGCCATCGGATGCGAATGTACTTCTTTCACGTCATCGATCGTTTGGCCGGGCAAAACCATCAGGTGCTGATTGATCTGCAGGTATACCTCTCCTACTATATGGAGGCCGGAGTTCTTCAGCAGGCTGTAATTGGGAAGGATGCTGCCGGCGATGGAATTTTCAATGGCCATCAGCCCTGCGTCCACCACGTTTCCCTGCTTCACTTTCCGTACCAGTTCGGAAAAGGAGCTGCAAGCTTCAATAGAGATCTGTTTACCGAAATAATTCCTTGCGGCAACCTGGTGAAAACTTCCTTCAAAACCCTGAATAGCTATGTGCATAAAATTGTGTTCGTATTTGAATAAAAAAGGGGCCCCCTGAGCAGGGCCCCTTTATTTGTACGTTTATGATAAACTGTTATTACAAAAGAGGCCCTGCTTCTTCTCCGTAAAAGAAAAAGTAAAAGAAATACAGGCTAAAGCTCTTTTGTGACATATAATCGATCGTTTATCAGGTTTCATTGTAAAAAGAAAGGCCTCCTTTAGCAGGAGGCCCTTTTGTTAGTTTATATTTTTTAGCGTTACTAGCAAACGAACCTCCTATTCCTGGTACCAGAAAAAGTAAAAACCATAAAAGTAACCGAAGGTGCGTTGTTGCATTGCTGTTTATTTGCTTGTTTGATTGTACAAAAGTAATTCAGGATTTCAATTTCTCAAACAGGGAGCGTAAAATATACATACTGTCTAATAATTCAGTGTTTTCCATGGAAATTATCTAAAAACCTTCTTAAAATGATCTTATCCGAATAGTAAAAGGGCTTTTTCCCTGCTATAGCAAGTATTTATAAGATGTGTTTAAAATAAAAAAGTCCCGCACTTTATGGTGCGGGACCGGATTAATATCCTTTATATTGCTTGCCGATAATTAGTGTTTAACAGCAGAATCAATCTTTTGAGCAGCAGAGTCAATTACTTGAGCAGCTGAATCAATAGTTTGAGCAGCAGAAGAATCTACTGGAGGTACTGCGTTGATAGCGCTATCTAAAGAAGCAGAATCACCTTTGTTTTCAGTGCCAGCGTTGTTACAAGCAGCTACGAACAGACCCAGAGCGAGAGCTAAGAAACCGATTTTTTTCATGACTAGTGTTTTTTTAAGGTTTTTTTGAAATGAGATTTACAGTTTATACCGGAAAGAGATAAAAGGTAACCCGTTCTTTAAAAAAATATTTTTTCGGTACTTTGGGTTACTAAAAGGTCGTTAATCGTATTAATAAGTGAATAATCTTTTGAACATAGAACGGGATCAGGAATTGCTGCAAGGGCTCGCCATGAATGACGACAAGTCGCTGGAAACCATCTATTTAGATAATTTCCCCATGGTAGCTAAAATGATCTTGCAGAATAACGGATCAGAGGACGACGCCAAGGATATCTTCCAGGAAGCGATGATTGTGTTATATGAAAAGGTGCAGGAGGGGAATTTCATCCTTTCTTCCCGCTTAAAAACTTTCCTGTATGCTGTTTGCCGCCGCTTATGGCTCAAAAAGTTACAGGGAAACGCTTTAAACGGGCCTATTTATGAGGAATTGGAAGAAACTACTCCCGCAGAGGAGACCCTGGAAGCGCAGGAAGAGAAAGACCTCCTTTTTAGCAAGATGGAAGCATCTATGGAAAAGATAGGGGAACCTTGCAAAACCATCCTCGAAGATTATTACATCCATCGTAAGAGCATGCTGGAAATTGCGGACCGCTTCGGTTATACCAATGCGGAAAATGCCAAAAACCAGAAATATAAATGCCTGATGCGCCTGAAGAAATTATTCTTTGCTCAAAATAAATAAAAGGCCCCAGGGGCTACTGTGATGAACGATATACATCTCATACAAGAAATAGAGCGCTATCTGGATGGCGAAATGAGCACCCCCGAAAGGGAGGCGTTCGACGTCCTCCGTCGTAGCGATTCCAATATAGACCGGCAGGTGACCGAACATCAACTGCTGTTACAACAGTTCAGGGCCAATGGCCAGCGGAAAGCCCTCCTTCGTAAGATGGAAGCTATTCACGCCCAAATGCCTGCCATTCCGGTTGCACAGCCGGCAACACCTGTTGTTAAAATGCGCAGCAAGCGCACCTGGCTCAACCTGGCTGCCGCAGCCTGCATTGCCCTCCTCACTTCCCTTGGTACTATTGCTGTTATGCAAAAAGCCGCCAAGAACTCCTCTACTGCCCAGTATGAAGATGTAAGAAGGGTATTGAACAATATCCAGCGTTCCCAGAATGCCCTCAACCGCGATATCAATATTATTAAGAAGGCTCCTCTTAACCCGGGTACTTATGGCGGCACCTGCTTTGCCATCTCCCGGAACGGCTATATGGTTACCAATTATCATGTAATTGCCGGAGCGGACTCCATTTATATACAGAATAATAAAGGCGAAGCATTCAAAGCTGTCAGCGTATTCGAAGATGTATCCAGCGATCTGGCCGTTCTCCGTATTGCTGATTCCGGCTTCCGTTCACCTTCTTTACCTTACTCCCTGAAACAACAACCTATCCGCCCCGGGGAAGAAGTATTCACCATGGGTTTCCCACGGGACGAGATCGTTTACGGAAAGGGATATATCAGCGCACAAACCGGTTTTAACGGAGATACCCTGGCCTACCAGGTATCTATCCAGGTAAATCCGGGCAACAGCGGTGCTCCCCTGTTGGATAATAATGGAGAAGTGATCGGTATCATTACAGGTAAACAATCTACGTCAGACGGTATTGCCTTTGCAGTTAAATCAGGTCACCTGAAACGTTTACTGGATGAATTACCGAAAGAGCGGTTCTCCCGTAAAGATCTGAAAGGGAATCAGCTGAACGGCCTCAACCGTGTAGAGCAGTTGAAAAAACTGGAAGAGTTTGTGTATATGGTGAAGGTGTATAACTAAGCGAATTAGAAATGAAAAATAGAAGGAAGAGCTGGAGTGATCCGGCTCTTCCTTTTTTTATCCTATTGATCTTCCTTTAAAGTAGCCTTTGGATCCCTTCTCCATAATTTGGCCCGCTCCGCTGTCCAGTAGATCAATGTTTCATTGGTCATGGTCCGTAACAGGTCGTGCGAAGGAGTGTATTTGTAGATGAACTGCAGCAGGGAATCTCCCACCAGGCCCGTTACTTTGGTCACAAAGGCTTTGGAATAACGGTAATCCACATAGGATTGCCTGTTATATTCATCGTACAGTTTCTTGAATTTGCGGAGATCTTTCTCCTTTTGGGAATACCGGGAGAAGGGGCTAAAAACGACACCAAATCCTCCCTGTCCGGGGCCTCTTTTGGATTTATCTACCAGGCTGCGGTTCTCAGTTTCCAGGAAAGGCCTGAATTCTTCAGCACGGGCCAGAGAGTCCAGCTGGTAAGGACTCCATTTCCCGGATACTTCCACACTTGGCAGAAAACGCTCCTGCTCGCGCATGCGTACATCATTCACCTGCGTACCTGCATAATTGGTTACCGTAAAACTATCGGATACATAACCAATAAAGGATACAATAATAACATCCCCTTTACTGGCACTGATGCGGTAATATCCGCCATTGTCAGAAAAGGCTTTTGCGTTCGTATTCTTATTACGAACGGTGGCCGGGTATAAAACCGTTTTTTTTATCGGATCAGTGATCTGGCCGCGCACCAGTACGGGTGTTTCAGATTGCGCGAGGGCTTTGCCAGCAAAACCTCCTGCTATGAGGCAGGCTACTATCGGGACGAGGAACAGTCTACAGGATTTCATATAACTATTAACAATTATGCACCAAAATAGTTAAGTATTCCCCCGTAATTATGCCGTACGCTGTTAAATGTATCCTAAAAAAATACCGATATCCGGAGGCAGGGCTTCCTGTCTCCGGTACCGGCTTCATTTTTACAAGGAACGGATGAGATTGATCACCTCATCCCGAGATTTACCCAGTTTGATCTGGATCTGGCCGATGAGCCGGTCATCTTTGCCTTGCTCATAGAACAGGTCTGTGTCAGAAAGGTCAGCAAACATATTTTTCAGTTTCTGTTTGATCTCATTCCACCTATCCTTGATCATTAGGATGTCCATATCGCAATGATTTAAAGTTAAATAATAAAGGGACAGCTAATGAAATTCAAAGTTTGTGCCAAATGAGACAGATGGGCCATGGTGGCGGCAGGAGAAAATCCCCTGCCGCTCCGGCTATGCTTTTATCTTAGTAGTAGTGGTAAAACAGGCAGATTGCCCGGCGGGAATGGTAACAAGACCGATGCCATTATTAAAGGCATTTGGAGCACCTGTAAGATTTTCCACCGCAATGCTTTTACGATGCGGCGGCGTATAGATCTGCAGGATGGGATAACTCTTTTCCGGATAGAATTCGATACTGATACCTTTCAGGGGATCATGCAGGGTGCATAACGGTGACGGTTGCCCGAAATCCAGCACGAAAGAATTATCCAGGCTTATGCCCTCCATACTTTTTGCCTGGCTAAATGCTGTATAAGGCAATACTTTGCCGGTGGGGATCAATTGTTCGTTGAATTCCACGATCTCTTTGGAATGGAATTGCAATTCCAGCTGATCCACAGGCGTGCCGGTAGAAAAATACGGATGCCAGCCATCCATCATCGGGATGGGCGCCGTATGGTCATTGGTGATGGTAGTGGTCACTTCCAAAGCATTGCCACTGAGCAGGCGATACTGTACATCGCAGGTATATGCAAAGGGGTAACCGGGATCGGTACCTTTGTATTTGTGCTGCAGTGAAACACTTGCATACTCCGGGGTAGCTTCTTCCGTTATGATTTCAAAGACCTGGTCGTACAGCAAACCGTGAATAGGTGATTTGCTGACGGTGTAATCTTTCTGTTCCCAGCTGTATTGCGCATCTTTAATGCGGCAGGCAAACGGACTTAGTTTCACGCTTTTGAAACTACCGGCTACCTGCGCCTTCATTTCATCGCTGTTCCTGTAACTGTCGATAAGGTTGGTCTTCTGCCCTTTGTGCATGAATTCAAATGCATGCAAAAGCGCGCCATAGGAAGGGATGATCTGTACGCTGGTACCAGCATCGCTTTTTAACTCAATAATGTAAAAACCGTTCTGCTGGAGGCGTGCTGTACTAAAACTCATGCTTTATATATACTGATTGATGATGTTTTCGAGCCACTCCTGTCTGCCACTGGTCTGCTTCGGTTCACCATTTGCCAATGCGAAACTTCTCAGGTCTTCCAGTTGTAGTTTGCCTTCTTCAAACGCTTTACCCTGACCATTATCAAAAGATGCATAACGATCTGTACGGAATTTCTTATAAGGAGATTCATGCAGGATCCTTTCGCCGATAATAGCAGCACGGGCAAATGCATCCATACCGCCGATATGTGCATGGAAGATATCTTCCAGGTCTGTAGAGTTCCTGCGTGCTTTAGCATCGAAGTTTACACCGCCCCCTGCAAATCCGCCTGCTTCCAGGATCACCAGCATGGTTTCCACCAGCTCGTTCAGGTTCATGGGGAACTGATCTGTATCCCATCCGTTTTGGTAATCGCCGCGGTTAGCATCTATGCTGCCCAGCATACCAGCATCTGCTGCTACCTGTAACTCATGCTGGAAAGTATGACCTGCCAGGGTAGCGTGATTCACTTCGATATTCAGTTTGAAATCTTTATCCAGACCGTATTCACGGAGGAAGCCGATCACAGTAGCACTATCGTAATCATATTGGTGTTTGGTGGGTTCACATGGTTTAGGCTCTATGAAGAAAGTACCTTTGAAACCCTGCTTGCGTGCATAATCTTTTGCCATCGTAAGGAAACGGGCCAGGTGGTCCAGCTCACGTTTCATATTGGTGTTCAACAGGGTCATATAACCTTCGCGGCCTCCCCAGAAAACATAGTTCTCACCACCTAATGCGATGGTAGCATCCAGCGCATTTTTCACCTGCGTACCGGCATGTGCCACTACGGCAAAATCAGGATTGGTGGAAGCACCATTCATATAACGCGGATTGCTGAATACATTGGCAGTCCCCCAGAGCAATTTCACACCGCTGACTTTTTGTTTTTCTTTCGCATATTCCACGATCTGCTGCATATGGCTTTCATATTGCGCCAGGCTATCACCTTCATCTACCAGGTCTATATCATGGAAGCAGTAATAAGGCACACCCAGTTTGGTAATGAACTCAAATGCTGCGTCCATTTTATCTTTAGCCTGTTGTACAGGGTCTTTAGCTGTTAACCAGGGGAAAGCTTTTGTACCGGGGCCGAAGGGATCTCCGCCTGTTCCGCAGAAGGTATGCCAGTAACTAACGGCAAAGCGGAATAATTCTTCCATTGACTTTCCGTTGATCACTCTCTTACTATCGTACCATTTGTAGGCAAATGGATTATCTGATTTTACGCCCTCAAACTGGATCTTTCCAACGGAAGGGAAATAAGTTTTAGTTCCTGTAATGATATTCATGTTCAATGTTTTTTTAGTATTCAAGTAAGATTTGATCCAGCCGCTTTTTCCATTGGTTATAGGCGGCTGCATATGCTTGTTGCGGGCCTTTTTCCGGTTCAATAGTGGCAAGGCATTCCATACCAATAAAGGCATCTTTCATATTGCTATAGTAACCGGAGCCTACACCGGCAGCACGTGCCGCACCTAATGCGCCATCCGTATTATATAGTTCTATGCTAACACCGGCAGTGTTGGCAAAGGCTTCGCGGAATAAAGGACTGAGGAACATATTGGCTTTACCGGCACGCACGCGGTTGATCTTCAATCCCATTTCGCGCATGATATCCACGCCATAGGTTAAAGCAAACACAATGCCTTCCTGGCCTGCTCTCAGCAGATGCTGCTGATGATGCACACCAAATGCCAGCCCTTCCATCCTTGCACCGGGTTGCCGGTTAGCGAGAATACGTTCCGCACCGTTTCCGAAAGGAAAGATCTGCAGTCCTTCAGAACCGATAGGCGCCTGCGCAGCCAGTTCATTCATCTTGTTATAATCCAAACCACCTGTGATAGAACGCAACCAGCTGTTTAAGATACCGGTTCCGTTGAGGCACATCAGTACGCCATTCCTGATCTCTTTCGCAGTTTGGTTTACATGGATAAATGTGTTCACCCTGCTTTGCGCATCATAAGCCACCTGGTCGTGCACGGCATATACCACTCCTGATGTACCTGCTGTGGTAGCTGCTTCGCCTGGTTGCAGCACATTGAGGGAAAATGCATTATTGGGTTGATCGCCGGCCCTGTAGGTAACAGGGATACCTGCTTTCAATCCTAACAACTGCGCCGCCTTTTCTGTTACACGGCCCTGCTCTCCGAAAGTAGGAACAACCGGGGCGAGTAATTCCCTGTCTATATTATAATAGTTGAGTAACGAAGCGGATACCTGCTGATCTGCAAAGTCGTAGAAGATCCCTTCGGATAAGCCGGACAAAGTAGTGGCCGCATCACCTGTTAAGCGCATGGCAATAAAATCACCGGGCAGCATAATGTGCTGAATGCGTTTGTATTTCTCCGGTTCATTCTGCTGCACCCAGCGTAATTTGGATGCGGTAAAATTCCCGGGGGAATTGAGCAAATGCGGTAACGTATAAGCCTCGCCCAATGCGATTGCAGCCTCATCTCCTATCTGCACAGCACGGCTGTCGCACCAGATGATAGCAGGCCGTAATACCTGTTGTTCTTTATCCACGCAAACCAATCCATGCATCTGGTAGGCAATACCGATGGCATTTACGGCTGCGGGATCGAAGGGATGTAATTGTTGTAATGCATGTGTTGCTTTGATCACTTCCTGCCACCACATTTCAGGGTCCTGCTCTGCCCATCCTGAACGGGGAACCTGGATCACCAGTTCTTCAGCAGAACCGGTGGCCGTGGCCAAACACTTACCTGTAGCGGCATCGAGTAATGCTGCTTTGATGGAAGACGATCCTATATCATAGCCGATTAAGTACATAGTTTTTACCAGAATATAGTGTACAATGCTGCCAGGATACCACAGATCAGGATAGCCCCCACTGTAAATCCGGTGTTGAGTTTGAACATGGAAGCATCCACCTCAAGGCCTTTAGGATTGTTTTTGCTTTTCGGATCCAGAAGGCTCACCAGCACCATTATGGCTACGATGATCACAAACACCCAGCCCATACGGTTGATGAAGGGCAGTTCAGGGATAAAATATTTCAGCGCAACGGATAAAGGAATAGCCAATGCAGCGCCTACCAGTGCAGCGTTTGCAGTGGTACGTTTCCAGAAGAAACCGAGGATGAAGATGGCAAATACACCCGGAGAGATAAAGCCGGTATATTCCTGGATGTATTGGAAGCCCTGGTCCAGGCTCTTCAATGCAGGCGCCACCAAGGCACCAATGATGATGGCCACGATGATAGCAATGCGGCCCACTTTCACCTGTTCTTTTTCAGAAGCTTCTTTATTGAAGAAGTGTTTGTAGATATCAAGGGTGAAGATGGTAGCGATACTGTTTGCCTTTCCGGCGAGGGATGCCACGATCGCTGCAGTGAGTGCTGCGAAAGACAATCCTTTCAATCCTTCCGGCAGCAGGTTCAGTAACACGGGGTATGCATGGTCCGGCTTTACGTTACCTGCAGTATCCAGCATTTCCTTCTGGAATACACCGTTCTTATACAATACGTAAGCAGCAATACCTGGCAATACTACAATCACGGGCATCAGCAACTTCAGGAAACCTGCAAAGAGCAGACCGTTACGTGCAGTTTTCAGATCTGCACCCAATGCACGTTGTGTGATGTATTGGTTACAGCCCCAGTAGTTGAGGTTCACGATCCACATACCACCAATGAGTACGGCGATACCGGGAAGGTCTTTATAATGTTCGCTTGAACTGTCAAAGATCATGTGGAAATGCTCCGGTGCTTTCTGGCGTAACAGGCCCAATCCTTCCATCATGCCTTGTCCGCCGAAATGATCGGACACAAGGTTCAGTGCAAGATAGGTTGTAGCCAAACCACCCAGTACCAGGAAGAACACCTGCAATACATCTGTATAGCCAATCACCTTCATGCCACCCAGCGTAATGAAAATAGCAAAGATGGAAAGCCCGACGATCACGGTGGAGAACTCATATCCTGAAATGGTCTGAATAGCTAAGGCTCCCAGGTACAGGATAGAAGTGAGGTTTACAAACACATACAACAGGAGCCAGAATACGGCCATCACTGTACTTACGCGACTATCATACCGCTGCAGCAGGAATTGCGGCATGGTAAAGATCTTGTTCTTGAGATAGATGGGCAGGAAGAAAATAGCCACTACCATCAGCGTAGCCGCTGCCATCCATTCATAAGTGGAAATTGCCAGTCCCATTTTAAAACCGGAACCGGACATACCGATGAACTGTTCAGCAGAGATGTTGGATGCGATCAGTGAAGCGCCGATAGCCCACCACGTGAGAGATCCTTCTGCAAGGAAAAAGTCCTTTGTATCTGTGGTTGCTTTCTTTTTTCTACGATAGATATAATAACCATATCCGGCAACGATCAGAAAATAAAAGAGGAACACAATTTTGTCCCAGAAGAATAATGATTCATTTTTCATTGTAGCTCAGTGAAACGTGTTAACGTGGTGAATGAAAATAGCGCGTCAAGATAACAAACTATTTGAAGTATTTTACTAGTACAGATATAAAAAGTGTTCCGGGTACATTTCTTCCCCGGAACACCTTAATACATTCATTATCAACTATATAACCTCTGTTACTTTAAATGTCCACGCATATTCGCAGGGAACTTCTTTTACAGAAAGCTTTGGTACGGTCACTTCTATCCCCTCTTTCACCTTCTTAAAGGCCAGTGGCTTTTTAAGACCCAGCATTTGAACGGTAGTTTTAGCAGAAGTGTTTAGCACCCTGATCAGGAATTTTCCCTCCGGAAGCTGTGGGGTAACGGCATACAGGGTATTACCGTTGCGGGTAAAGAAGATCTCTTTTACAGCAAAACCGGGATCAGGGTTTACAGTCTGTTTCAGCATGGCTTCTCCGCTTACCATACCTGCTGCGGGTTTCCAGTCGCGGCGGCCTGTGGACCATTGTACCGTAGTTTTACAACTCCGGGTATTATAGATCGCCTCTCCATTCACATCCAGCCATTTACCGATCTGTAACAGGCGTTCCTGCATAATCGGCGGGATCTTACCTTGTGCATCGGGCCCGATGTCCAGCAGGAGGTTACCACCACTGCTTACGATATCCAGCAACAGGTACACTAGGGATTGCGCGCTGTTGTAATCTTCAATGTCTTCATTACGGTTATAGCCGAACGAAAATCCCATGCCACGGCATTCTTCCCATGGGCGGTTGAAGGTGGCGCCAACTTCATATTCCGTAGTATAGTAACCGCCGTGTTTTTTGCGGATGCCTTTCCCCCAGCGGTCGTTCACTGCGATCTTATCTTTCACGGGTGATTCATTATACAACCAGGTGAGGAATTCGCGGGACTGCCATAAAGTATCAGATTGTTCCCATTCCCCATCGGGCCAGATGATATCCGGTTCGTAACGGTTCACGAGGTCTTTCAGTTGCGGGATCATATGTTCATTCACATACTGTTTATATTGTTTGTTCTTGTATAGGGGATTGAACCATTCGTAGAGGGAATAGTAGAAGCCCATCTTCACACTGGTCTTTTTAACCGCTGCGGTGAGGTCTCCCAGCAAATCTCTTTTAGCACCGGATTCCATGGCATTCCAGGGTTTACCGAAAGCTTTGCTGGCTTCCCTGCTGGGCCATAATGCAAAACCATCATGGTGTTTGGAAGTGAGTACGATGTATTTGGCGCCCGACCTTTCAAAGAGCTTAGCCCATGCATCCGGATCATAATCTTCTGCTTTGAAGAGGTCGGCAAACTGGTAGTAAGAAAAGTTCTCTCCGTACACTTTATTGTGATGATCAAATACGGCAGTGGGTTTCGGGTTGTTGTTGCCGTACACCTGTTTGGTTTGCAGCCAGTACTGGTACCATTCTGAGTAAGTGCCCTTGGGGGACCAGGCAGGAACGGAATATACTCCCCAGTGAATAAAGATGCCGAATTTAGCATTCTCGAACCATGCAGGAACAGGCCTGCTGTCCAGCGACTCCCAGGTAGGTTTATACTGGGCTTTGATGGTGAATGGCAGCAAGAGCCAGAAAAGAAACTTTAAATACTTCATACGCAGACGTGTTTATAACAATTGGTTAACCGGAACGATGATCTCCTTCCCTCTTTCAATTGTAAGTGGTAATAGATGCTGACGATATTTTAGAACGAGGTTGCGCCCTCCTACAGAACGAAGTTTCAGCCCTGAAAGCGCTCCATCCTTCCAGGTGATATCTAGTTCAAAGCCTCCCCTTGCACGCAGGCCTGTTACGGAACCATTGTTCCATGCGGCCGGTAAGGCTGGCAACAGTTCCACATAGTCACCATGACTTTGCAACAGCGCCTCTGCGATACCTGCAGTTCCGCCAAAGTTACCATCTATCTGGAATGGCGGATGATTATCAAAGAGATTGGGTAAAGTAGACTTTGCGAACAATGCCTGCAGGTGATAACGCACACTGTCTTCCTGTTTTAAACGGGCATAGAAATTAATGATCCAGGCACGGCTCCAGCCGGTATGCCCACCTCCTTTGCTCAAACGGCCGGTAAGTGTACGCATGGCGCCTTCAAAGAGAGAAGGTGTTTGTTCCGTGATCTGTGTGCCGGGATGCAGACCAAATAGGTGAGAGATATGCCGGTGGCCGGGTTCTGCTTCTTCATATTCATTGATCCATTCCAGTATGCGGCCATCTTTGCCAATTTTAGTAGGTGGCAATAACTTAATGATGCTATCCCATTTTACAGCTTCCAAAGAATCTGTTCTTAATATTTTTGCTGCCGAGATACATTTACTCAGGAACTCCCGCAGGATCTGGTTATCCATGGTAGGCCCATAAGTGATGCCGGTAGGTTTTCCCGTAACAGGATGTTTAAACCTGTTCTCTGGTGAACTGCCGGGATTGGTAACGAGGTAACCTTCAGGGCTTTTTACCAGGAAGTCTTCCACAAACAAAGCATGTTCCTTCATCAGCGGATAAGCTTTGCTCTTCAGGAATTCATAATCCAGCGTAAAAGCAAAGTGTTCCCAGAAATGCAGGCACATCCAGCTGGCAGCCATGGGGAAAGTCCCAAATGCTGCATTCGCCTGCACCCCTGTTTTGCCAAAAGCATCCGTACAATGATGTACTACCCATCCTCTCGCATCATACATTTTCTTTGCCGTCTTACGTCCTTCCGGGCGGATCCTGTCCATAAAGTCAAACAGCGGAGCGGTTGTTTCCGTAAGGTTACATACTTCCGCCGGCCAGTAGTTCATTTGCAGATTGATATTGGTATGGAAGTCTGCATTCCAAGGTGCGTCTATGTGTTGATTCCAGATACCTTGTAAGTTTGCCGGAAGAACACCCGGCTTGCGGGAACTGGAAAGCAGCAGGTACCTGCCGTATTGAAAATACAGGGCAATCAGGTGTGTATCTTCCTTGCCAGTTTTTGTGAGTGTTAATCTTTCATCTGTTGGCAGTTCATCAAGAGCAGGTTCGTTGATCTGCAATTGTACTCTTTTCATGTAAGGTTCAAAGTCCTTTACATGACTTGCAGCTATTAGTGCGTAACTGCGCAAGACAGCCTTTTGCAGGAGTTGTTTACATTTATTGAGCGCGATGTTTGCTCCTTCATCAACATCCTGTTTTACAGCGTTATAATTCGTTGCCCCTTGTATATATAAAGTAAGGGCTACAGCATTCTTCACCTGCAGTGTTTGCTGTTTTGCAATAACAGTACCTCCTTGCGGCACGGCCTGCAGCATTCCGGCGAAACGCATATGATAACCTTCAGGGCCACGCAGGTCTTTTGTATTCTTATCATTGATGCGGCCATTTAAGATCAGTTGGTTCTTCAATGCAGTCACCGTGCAATCTTTCATATGGTTGGCCGTATCTTTTGTATCCGGGCGGTCCAGTGAAAGGATGGCATTGATGGTGCCGGGTTTTACCGTAGTGATCCTTACCACGATCACGTTATCCGGCGCAGAGGCCAGTACTTCCTGTTTATATTCAATGCCATTTACTTTATAAGTAGTGGTGGCAATGCCGTTAATTAAATTAAGCTGACGTTTGTAATCTGTTACATCCGTGAAGCCGTAATCAATGTTCACGTTCATTAATGTCTGATAAGAACGGAAGTTGCGTGCAATGCGGTTGGAGTTCTCATCATCCACGGCTACAAAGTTCTTTTGTGCCAGGTTCAGGGCTTCTTCATTTTCGCCTGCAAAGATCAGTTTGCGGATGGTGTCTAAGTACCTGAAAGCATTGGGATTGGCGTCGTTAAACTTATTTCCGGCCCATACGCTTTCTTCATTGATCTGGAGTATTTCTTTACCGGTGCGGCCATACACCATGGCACCGAGCCTGCCGTTTCCAACGGGCAATGCTTCCTCCCATCTTTGGGCAGGTTGTTTGTACCAGAGTTGCAGAGATTGTTCCTGCGCGAAAGCTGCGCTACTTAGCAGTAAGAGAAGGATAAGGATCTTTTTCATACCTGTAAACGATCTTGGTTAAATGTAATCATTGCAGCACTTGGTTACAAGCTGCTGTTAATTCAGTACTAACAATTGCGATTATTCTTTAGCCTTGCATCATGCCAGCCAATGTTCTGCCCACTTCAGAACCGATGGCAATACCCATTCCTCCCATGCGCACGGCCAGGAATATACGACCAGAGTATGCTTGTATTATGGGGCGTTTGGTTTTACCAAATCCCATGATGCCCGTCCAGCGGTCTTCTACGGTATAAGAATGATTGGGTAGGATGAAAGTGCGGAGTTTTTCCTCCAGGTCCCGCTGGATTGTTTCTTTCAATTCGAAGTTGGTGGTAGCTTCCCCTGCAAAATCCAGGTTACGCCCGCCGCCAAAGAGTACGCGGCCTTCGATCTCTCTAAAATAGTAATAACCTTTGTCAAAATGAAAAATGCCTTTAAAGGGTAATCCCTTAACCGGCGTTGTGATCAGCACCTGTCCGCGGCCCGGCGTGATATCCAGTTCCGGCAGCAGGCCTTTGGCAAAAGCGTTTGTGCATATAGCCAGTTGTTCTGCGCTGAAGGTGAGTGTTCCTTTACTACCGGGCTGCTGTACGGTAACCAATACCTGTTGTGCATTTTCTTCAAAACCAACGACCTCGCAACCTGTTTTGATCTCTATACCTCTTTCAAAGGCCAGGTCTATCAGGGTGCGCATCATTTTACCGGTATTCAGCTCACCTTCAAAATTATTCTGTACAAGGGATTGAACATGTTGTGCATTAAAGCCGAAGTTTTGCAGCTTTTGATCTGCATGGCTGAAGGCAGGGCCGGGAAGGATCCCGAAGAGCATGGAGTTGACGTTTTCCATTTGTTCCAGCGCAGCAGATTCTGTAGCACTGATCAGTTCATAACTGCCGTTTTCCCGGTAGTTCATGCGATCGTCTCCAATACGGGAGCGCAACAACTGAAGACCTTTAAGGCGCATGTGAACGAGGGATACCACTTCTTCTGTGGTCATGGTTTGCAGGTCCTCCAGGATCTCCGTTAAACTGCCTATACAGGCAAAACCGGCGTTTTTGGTGCTGGCGCCTGTGGGTAATATACCTCTTTCCAATACCAGGACCCTTTTGCGGGGGAACTTCTCTTTATAGCTGATGGCCGTGGAGAGCCCAACAATACCACTTCCTAGAAGGATGCAGTCGTATTGGAGGAGGCTTTGTTTTTCCCAGAAGCTAAGCATGCCCCGAATGTAGGTAAAAAATTTGGAAGACCAAAGTGTAAAGTGTAGCTTTGCACTATACGCAGAGATCATATATAAAGAGCCCCCTTTTTAAATAAAAATTTAAACCGGAAGGGTATATGATCAAAAATTTTAAGAGTAAGGCCCTGCGAGCTTTATGGGAAAACGATGATGCGAGTAGTTTACCCGCTCAGCAATTGAGAAAGATCCTCACTATGCTGGATCAATTAAACACAGCGAAAATTATTCCTGATAACCTGCTGGGTTTTAAAGGATGGCGGATCCATCAATTAAGGGGGCCTATAAAAAACGTGTGGAGCTTAACAGTCACAGGCAATTACAGGATCGTTTTTTTATTTGAGGATGGCAACGCCTATAATGTAGATTATCTGGATTATCATTAATAAAAACAATTATTATGCAACGGAGAATGAGATTTTTGCACCCAGGTCTGGCTTTAAAACACGATGTAATTGAAGAACATGGGCTTACTATTACGGAGGCCGCCGCCTTACTAAAGGTAACGCGTGCAGCTTTATCCAATGTATGCAACGGCAAAGCAGATATTTCCGTAGAAATGAGCCTTCGGATAGCCAAGGTTTTTGGTGGCACTGCGGATCAATGGCAACGTGTACAAACAGCTTACAATCTTTACCATGCTGAACCCAAGATCGAGAAACTAAAGCTGAAGCCGTATGTTCCCCCTAAAGAGAAAAAAGAAAAAAGGAAACAGGCTTCAGCTGGTGGCCGGGCAAAAAAAGAAACCCCGATCGCAACGACCGGGGCTTTGAACACTACTATAGGTTGAACCATACTAAACCAGGTAACCAAAAAGATTATCATCTTTATTCAGCTCGGTGTAATTGATATTGTATTTTTGCATGTTAGCAAGTAATACATCATAATCCTTCCTGTCAGTTAATTCAATCCCCACTAATGCAGGGCCTGTTTCTTTATTATGCTTCTGAATAAATTCAAAACGGGTGATATCATCTCCGGGGCCCAGCACAAAGTTCACAAACTCTTTGAGCGCGCCGGGGCGTTGTGCAAACCGGATAATGAAATAATGTTTTAATCCTTCATAGAGCAGGGAACGTTCTTTGATCTCCTGCATCCGGTCGATATCATTATTACTGCCGCTGACGATACACACTATTTTCTTCCCTTTGATCTCTTCTTTAAAATCATCCAGGCATGCCATAGATAGTGCGCCGGCAGGTTCCACTACAATGGCTTCTTCGTTGTATAAACGAAGGATAGTTGAGCAGATGCGGCCTTCGGGCACCAGGCTCATTTTATCGAGCACATCTTTGCAGATATTATAGGTAAGCTGGCCCACCCGTTTTACGGCTGCGCCATCCACAAAACGATCTATTTCTCCTAATGTAACAGGGCCGCCATTCTCCAGTGCACGCATCATGGAGGGGGCGCCTACAGGCTCAAGGCCGATAATTTTAGTCTGGGGGCTGTAGGTACGGAAGTAAGTTCCAACACCGGAGGCGAGGCCGCCTCCGCCAACAGGTATAAACAGGTAATCGATGCCGGATTGTTCTTCCAGGATCTCCTGTGCTACGGTCCCCTGTCCTTCAATGATCCTGATATCATCAAAGGGGGGAATGAAGGTCATGTTGTTTTCCAGGGTATATGCCTGTGCTTCAATAGCGCAATCATCGAAGGTATCTCCTACCAGCCTGATCTCGATATTCTCACCACCGAACATCCTTACCTGGTTCACTTTTTGTTTTGGTGTGATAATGGGCATGAATACTACCCCTTTCACGTTCAGCTTTTTACAGGAATAAGCAAAACCCTGTGCGTGGTTACCGGCACTTGCACAGGTAACGCCATCTGCCAGTTGCTTTGCATCCAGGCTGCTCATCAGGTTGTAGGCGCCGCGTAATTTATACGAGCGTACCACCTGCATGTCTTCTCTCTTCAAATATATATCACAGTTATACCGGCGGGACAAACTGGCGCAGTAAGTAAGCGGGGTATGTATCACCACTGACTTCAACCTTTCGGCGGCTTCCTTTATCCGGAGCGTATTTACTGTATTGACGACTTCCTCCATTTCTTACCACTATTTCAAAATGAAATGGGAAAAGATCTTTCACTTTTCCCATTTTCATTTTATGATTATTTATTAGGGCGCAGTTTCCTAACTGCAGCGCCTGCCTGCCACATTTCACTGTTACGCAGTTCTGCCAGTTCCACTTCCAGCTTAGCGCGGTAATCGGGCTGGCTGTTGAGGTCGATAGAACGAGCTGCTTCTTTACCTGCAGCTACGCTTGCGTACAGTTCATCAAATACGGGTTGTGTTGCATCTTTGAATTTCTTCCACCAATCCAGCGCACCACGTTGAGCAGTTGTGGAGCAGTTAGCATACATCCAGTCCATACCGTTCTCTGCTACCAGTGGCATCAGGGATTGGGTAAGCTCTTCCACTGTTTCGTTGAAAGCTTCTGAAGGAGAGTGACCATTGCTGCGGAGTGTTTGGTACTGTGCAGCAAAGATACCCTGGATGCAACCCATCAAAGTACCACGCTCACCTGTAAGGTCAGAGAATACTTCTTTTTTGAAATCTGTTTCGAAGAGATATCCTGAACCAACACCGATACCAAGTGCAATTACTCTGTCGCGGGCTTTACCGGTTGCATTCTGGAAGATTGCAAAACTGGAGTTCAGACCCTGACCTGCGAGGAACAGTCTGCGGAGAGAGGTGCCGGAGCCTTTAGGAGCTACCAGGATCACGTCTACATCAGCAGGAGGAATGATATTGGTTTGTTCTTTATAAGTGATACCAAAACCATGAGAGAAATACAGCGCTTTACCAGGAGTCAGGAAAGGCTTCAGGGTAGGCCACAAGGTGATCTGACCTGCATCAGACAGCAGGTATTGAATGATCGTACCTTTTTCTGCTGCTTCTTCGATCTCGAACAAAGTTTCGCCCGGAACCCATCCGTCTGCTACTGCTTTATCCCAGGTCTTGGAATTCTTACGCTGACCGATGATCACGTTAAAGCCATTGTCCTTCAGGTTCAGAGCCTGGCCGGGACCTTGTACGCCATAACCAATGATAGCAATAGTTTCATTTTTCAGAACTTCTCTTGCTTTTTCCATGGGGAATTCTTCTCTGGTTACTACGTCTTCCAGTACTCCGCCAAAATTGATGGTTGCCATGTTGTGATTGTGTTTTTTTTAAAGAGTTAAAAATTGCGTCGGTTAG